>JAFKFS010000027.1 GCA_017308115.1 Bordetella sp. | reverse complement strand
GCCGCAGGCGCGGCGCTGAACTCGGAGCCTTCGCGCATCTTCGCCGTCCCGCCGCTCGAACCGGGCGAGAGCGCCGAGGTCGACATCGACATCGCCGCCACCGACCTGGCCGACGGGGCCGCCTTCGAAATCGACCTGGTCGCAGAACAGGTCGCCTGGCTCAGCGTGCTGGGCGCTCCCACCCTGAAATTCTAGAGCCGACGCCTCGAGGCGTCGGCGCGGCCCCGAGGAAAACGCTTCGGGATTTCAGACGGGAAGGCGCAATGAAACATTGCGCCCTGTCATGGGTGGGCTATGCTTGAAGCGTCGAGCAGGGTTCCTCATCTCGACGCTTCAAGCTCCTTGCAGCATCGCTGCGTCAACACTCGTTCGATGTTCGCAAAAGCCGTCCGCCACCTCAAAATCGTCGGCGCATTGATGATGCGCGAGACGGCCACGCGGTTCGGTCGCGAGGGGCTGGGCTTCGCCTGGATCGTCGGCGAACCCTTGCTGTTCTGCTTCGGCGTCATGTTCCTGTGGGCCGCCACCAAACCGGAATACGAACACGGCGTACGCCTCATCCCGTTCGTCATGACCGGCTACATGTCGCTGATCCTGATCCGCCACCTCATCGGGGCCTTGGCGTCGGCGCTCCAATCCAACCTGGGGCTTCTCTATCACCGCAAGGTGAGCCCCGTGCACATCTTCACCTCTCGCGCCATGATCGAGATCGGCGGCGCGACCGCGGCTTTCGTCATCGTCTATCTGGTGCTGTTCGCGATGGGCGAGGTGAACCTGCCGCATGACTATCTGACGCTTTACGTGGGCTGGGGCCTGCTCTGTTGGGTCGGCGTCGGATTCGCCCTCGTCCTGACGGGCCTGGCCATGCGTTACGACGTGTTCGAACGTCTGATCGGCCTGATCAGCTATCTGCTCATCCCGCTTTCAGGCGCCTTCAGCATGGTGGCGTGGCTGCCCCCCAACTTTCAGAAGTTCATCCTCCTCATCCCCTTCGTGCATGGGGTGGAGATGGTCCGGGCGGGGGTTTTCGATGAATTCACGCCGACGCATTTCGACGTCGGCTACGCTCTGCTATGTGGCGCAGTGTTCAATCTGCTAGGCTTGGCGATGATCGCGGGCGCGCGCGATCGCATCGCAGTCGAGTAAAGAGCCAACGATTTCCAAGGCGAATCCCCTCCATGGTTGAGCAAAAGATCAGTTACGTCGGCCCCCTGGACGCCATCGAAGGGCCGCACAAGAAGCCCAAGGCGATCTGGAAACGGATTCCGACGGGCTTTCTGCTGGTCGTCGCCCTGCCGACCCTGATCGCAGCGATCTATTACCTCGGGATCGCGTCGCCCCGTTATGTATCCGAGGCCCGATTCGTCGTGCGCTCGGCCAATGTCGGCCAACCCTCCGCCGTGGGCCTGGCCCTGCAGGGGGTCGGTTTTTCGACCGGCATGAACGACGCCTTCGCCGTGCACGAATACATGTCGTCGCGGGACGGCCTGAAGGAACTGCAGCAGCAGTTCGACGTGAACAAGATCCTCGCCCGGCCCGGCTCCGACTTCATCACCCGCTATCCGCGCCCCTGGGAGTCCCGCACCGAGGAGAGCCTCTACAAGGCCTTCCAGCGTTTCATGACGGTCGGCTATGACGCCGGCACCGGCATCAGCACCCTGCGCGTCGAAGCCTTCGACCCCGGGGACGCTCAGAATCTCAACAAGGCGCTGCTGGCCAGCGGCGAGACCCTGATCAACCGGCTGAACGAGCGCGCCTCGAACAATGCGGTGCGCGACGCCCAGGCCGCGCTGGAGCGCGCCCATGCCGAGGTCGCGGCCTCGCAGCAGGCGCTGACCGCCCTGCGCAACAACGCCCAGTTCATCGATCCCCGCCTGGCCGCCGCCGAAAGTTCGGGCGTGATCAACGGCCTGTTGGTCACCATCGCCCAGCTGCGCGCCGAACGCGCCCAGATCGCCGCCGAGGCGCCGTCCAGCCCGCAACTGCCGATCCTGGACAACCGCATCGCCGCCTATGAGCGCCAGGTAGCCGAGGCGCGCGCCAAGATGGCCGGCGACGCGACCTCATTGGCCAATAAGATCGGGCCGTTCGAAGAATTGACGCTGCGCCGCGAGATCGCCGACAAACAACTGGCCCAGGCGACCGCCGCCCTGCTTTCGGCCGAGCAGGAGGCCCGCCGCCAGAAGCTCTATCTTGAACGCATCGTCGAGCCGAGCCTGCCGGACAAGGCTTCCGAACCTCGCCGCTGGCGCTCGATCCTCACCGTCCTGGCCTCCGCCCTGCTGTTTTACGGCGTCGGCTGGTTGATCTGGGCCGGCATCCGGGAACATAGGCAGGACTGATGACGTCGGACGCCGACACGGATCCCGGCCTTCGCGTCCACAACGTCGGGAAGACCTACCACGGAGCGAAAAAGCCTCTGTTCACCGGCCTGACCTTCGACCTGGGCCGTTCGGGACGGCTGGCGATCCTTGGCCGCAACGGCCAGGGCAAGTCGACCCTGATCAAGATGCTGGGCGGCGTCATGCCCGCCAGCGAGGGCTCCATATCCTGGCGGATGACGTCGTCCTGGCCCATCGGCTTCGGCGGGGGATTTCAGGGCAGCCTGTCCGGCCTGGACAACGTCCGGTTCCTGGCGCGTCTCTATGAGCGCGATTATCAGGAGACGCTTGAGCGCGTCGACGACTTCGCGGAACTGGGCAAGGCCTTGCG
The DNA here is from genome assembly GCA_017308115.1 of Bordetella sp. Lineage (GTDB taxonomy): Bacteria > Pseudomonadota > Alphaproteobacteria > Caulobacterales > Caulobacteraceae > Brevundimonas. The sequence goes on along the minus strand of JAFKFS010000027.1, from coordinate 36,652 downwards.
GGCGCCGGTCAAGCACTATTCGTCGGGGATGCGCGCGCGCCTGGCCTTCGGCCTGTCCCTGGCGATCGAATTCGACTGCTATCTGATCGACGAACTGGTGGCGGTGGGCGACGCTCGTTTTCAACGGAAATGTCAGGAAGAGCTGTTCGAGGAGCGTGCGCACCGCGCCTTCCTCATGGCCTCGCACGACGTGCAGATGATCGCCAACTACTGCGATCGCGCGCTCATCATCGAAAGCGGCCGAGCCAAGATGTTCGACGACATCCAGGAAGCGGTCGAGGTCTACACCTGGCTGCGGGCCGCATGAGCGCTGAAGCGAAGGCCTGCAACTGGATCGTCCTGCCCCCGTTGCCGAACCGGCAGGACTGGGTCGCGCGCCTGCAGGAGGCCGCGTCGGCGGCCGGCTATGTCCTGCAGGATTGGGATCAAGACCAGACGCCGGGAGACGCGGAAAAGCCCCTGCTGATGACCACATCGGCCGATGAAGCGCTTGGCCGCCAGCCTGACGCCAGCCGGATCGCGGGCATCGTGGACGCGCTGGGCATCAGCGTCCCCGAAGGGCCGGATCAGGCGGATCGCCACAGGATCGTGCATGGCGCGACCCAGAACTTCGCCCAGTTGGCCGCCCTGCCGCAGGCGCGCGTGTTCGACGCCCAGCGCCTCGCCGGGACGCCGCTCCGCCTCTTCGCCGACCTGACCGTGACGGCCCCGGAGGGAACGCGCCGGCCGGACGGACCGATGTCGGGGGCCTTGCAACTCTATACCCGGGACAAGGCGATCTGGCCCGGCGGCGTCCTGACCTGGCTCAAGGCGCCGACGCACGCAGGGGGTTTCGCCACCCTCGATCTGACCGGCAGGCCGCGCGCCATCGTCTACGGGCCGTATTTCGACATGCCCAAGGGACGCTGGAAGGTCGTCTTCACCCTTTCGGTCGACGACCATGCGTGCCGATACCTGTTCCGCGCCGACTGGGGCGGGATGGAGGATTTCGCCAGCCAGGAATTCCGCCCGGGGCGTCCCGGCGTCTTTGAAGTCGAGATGATCTACGACTGGACGACGCGAGGCATTTGCGAGTTCCGCCTGCTGGTGATGGAAGGCGTCTTCCACGGGCGGATCAGCCTGTCGGATCTGGTCATCTCCCGCGCGGACTAGGCCTTGATCAGGCCGCGCCTTTCCAGGCTGTCCGCGACCACGGGGGACCACCACCCCTCGTTTTGAAGGTACCAGGCGACGGTCCGGGCCACCCCGCTTTCGACCGAGACGTGCGGGCTCCAGCCCAGGTCCCGTCGGATGGCGGCGGAGTCGACGGCATAGCGCCGGTCGTGGCCGGGGCGGTCCTCGACCAACCGAATCGCCGAGCGATGCGGCGCCCCGTCATCACGCGGCCTGAGGTCATCAAGCGCCCCGCAGACCATCCCCGCCACCTGAAGATTGGTGCGCTCGGCGTCCCCGCCGACGCAATAGGTGCGTCCCGGTTCGGCCGCCTCCAGCATCAAGGCCAAGGCGCGCGCGTGATCCTCGACGAACAGCCAGTCGCGCACCTGGAGCCCGTCGCCGTAGATCGGCAGACTCTGGCCCGACAGGGCCCGCAGGATCAGGGTCGGGATCAGCTTCTCCGGAAACTGACGCGGCCCGTAATTGTTGGAGCAGTTGCTGATGACCACCGGCAGGCCGAAAGTCTGTCCCCAAGCGCGGACCAGATGGTCCGACGCGGCCTTGGAGGCGGAGTAGGGCGAGCGCGGGTCATAGGGCGTCGTCTCGTCAAAGCGGCCCTCGGCGCCCAGGGAGCCGAACACCTCGTCCGTCGAGACGTGAAGGAAGCGAAAGGCCGCGCGCGCGCTCGCCTCCAGGCCCCGCCAATAGGCCAGGGCCTGGTCGAGCAGAACCTGGGTTCCGACGACATTGGTCTGGATGAAGACGGCCGGGCCGTCGATCGAGCGATCCACGTGGGTCTCGGCCGCCAGATGGGCCACCCGGTCCGGCCGGAAATCCCGGAAGGCCGCCGCCATGGCGGGGGCGTCGCAGATGTCGGCCTTGAGAAAGCGAAACCCGGGATGGGCCGCGACCTCGTCCAGCGAGGCCTCGACCCCCGCGTAGGTCAGCTTGTCGACGACCAGCACCTCGCCGCCGCGCGCCAGCAATTCCCGCACCAGGGCCGAGCCGATGAAGCCGGCGCCGCCGGTGAGCAATGTCCGCACGAACCTCTCCTTCGTCGCTCGCCCAGGGGCGCGTCGCCGTCAGCCCTGGGCTAACGACTAGCCGCGCCCAAGTCCACAATCGACAGGACGGAGGCCTGGTCGCCTCGAAACGGCGGATCGAGATCCCGCAGCCGGGGCCAGGCGCGATCCCGATCCGCCAGAACCGCCTGCTCCGCTGTGACCGGCCAGGGAATCTCCAGGTCCGGATCATCCCACGCCAGGCCCGCCTCATGCGTGGGCGCATAGGGCGCCGAAACCTTATAGGCCACCTCCGTCCCCGGTCGTAGGGTGGCGAAGCCGTGGGCGAAGCACGGCGGCACGAACAGCTGGTCCCCGCTCTCGGCGGTCAACTCGACGGCATGGGCGCGGCCGAAGCTGGGCGCCCCGGCCCGCAGATCGACCACCACGTCCAGAATCGCGCCGCGCAGGCAGCGCACCAGCTTGGCCTGAGCATAGGGCGGACGCTGGAAGTGAAGCCCGCGCACCACGCCGGAAGCCTCTGACCAGGATTGATTGTCCTGAACGAAGTCGCAGTCGATGCCGACGGCGGCGAAACGCGCCCTGGACCAGGTTTCCGAAAACCACCCGCGCGCGTCGCCATAACGCGGCGTCCGCAACAGGACGACCTCTCCGTTCAAGATCCGACCGGCGCCGTCGCGTTTTCGGCGGAAGCGCCCGCATCGGCCTTGGCGGTCAACAGGGCGTAGGCGCGATCCAGCGCCTCGTTGCGGACGAACAGCAGACGGGGCGCCGGGGCCGGCTCGCCTTCCCAGGCCCCCGGCGTGGACGCACCGTTCAGCGGCGATCCGTAGAAGATGTGGGCGCCGATCTGACGCACCCGCTCCAGCCGCCGTCCCCAGGAAGGGCGGACGTAGTTGGCGTGATAATTCACCGAGGTCTTGGGCAACTGGCTGGCCGATCGGCCTTCATAGACTTCACGCGCAATGCGTTCGGCCCGCGCCCAGGCGACGGCGTTGACCGGTCGTCTGCCGATGGACCCGTCGCAGGTGAAGGTGAACTGGCAGGTGCGGCTGTTGCGCTGGTAGACGACCTGACAGACGTCCTTGGGATAGGCGCGGTGCCGCGAGCGGTTCAGCACGACCTCGGCGACCGCCGCCTGGCCGGATTCGCTCTCATTGCGCGCCTCGTAATAGACCGCCTGGGTCAGGCATTCGAGATCGTTGTCGGGAATGCGCGGCGGCGACTTCAGATCAAGCGTCGGCGCGACATAGCCGCCGGTGCGACGACTCGCGGTCGCGGCGGACGGATTGAACGACGGCGCGGCGAAGGAGGCCTCGGCCGCTCGCCTTTCCGCGACGGGGGCGATGCGTGCGTCGCCGGAAGCACGGCGCGCCTCCGCATGGGGGCGCCTGGACGGCGGACGGCTGTCCGTCAGGCGGGCGCCCGCGCCCTCCTTGACCATGATCTGAAGACGGGCGTTCAGACGCGCGCGGCGCTCGGCGTCGGTGTCGGCATCAAGCGCGGCGACAGCGCCCGTCGCCGGCGCATAGGCCGCGATCGGCCTGAGGGCGCCGGGCTGCGCCTGGGCGAAGGGGACGCGATCGGTCAGCCCCGCCCAGCCGGCGACGCCCAATCCACCCGCGATCAGCACCGAGGCGACGCCGCGCATCTTCCCCCCCCCCAACGAACAACCGCCCCTGAATATCAGCCGCCACGACCAGCGCCAAGCAGAACCGGGCGCGGCGAGATTGGCAGGCGCGACGCGAGGCCCTAGTAACGCCTTGTCATGCAGACCGTCCGCCGCTCCGGCTTTTCCCTTATCGAAGCCCTGGTCGTCCTGGCGATCGGCGGCATGGCGCTGGCCGTCATCTTCTCGATCGGGATCAAGGCCGGGGACACCGGCTTCTCATTGGGCAGGCGCGCCATGTCCGTCGCCGACGCCGATGTCGCCGTCAGCGACCTGCGCAGCATCGTCCGCAGCATCGTCGTACGCCCCCCCGCGACCATTCTCGAGGGGGTGGACCAGCCCATCGTGGCGGGGCCGGATCGGCTGGAGTTCGATGTGGTGATGGAGCGCGCCACAGGCTGCGCGCCACAGGGCTGGGCCGGACGCATGACCCTGAGCCTGCGCACGCCGGGCGAGCCGGCTCTGCTGTGCCAGGCCGGCGACCGGACCACCGCGCTCGTGCCCCTGCCCAGGGGGGTGGACGCGGCGTTGTCCTATTCCGAGGACGGACTGAACTGGACGCCGACGTTCGAGACGCCCAAGAGCCGGTCCATGAGCATGGACGGCATGCACAGCCGCCAGTTGTTCGTGCGCCTGAAGGCCGGACCGGTGGATGTGATCGAGTCGGCCTCGAGCGGACTGCCGGGGCGGTGGGTGAGGCCCGATGTCGACTTCTAGTCCCACGCTCCGGATCGTCCGTCGGCCGCGCTCCGGTTTCGCCCTGCCGGCCGTGCTGGCCGTGACCGGGGTGGTCACCCTGATCTTCCTGGTGGCCATCACGGCCCTGGCCAGCCTAACGGCGGAGGCGGCGGCGGCGCGAGCGCGCGTGCGCTTCCTTCAGCGCGCCATGACGGCCGAGGCCGCCCTCGCCTATATGGCGGCGACCGAGCCGACGCGCGCCTACGGCTTCGGCGTGAACGACGTGCGCAACATGCTTGACGCGGACTATCTCGAGGCTCCGCCCGTCGTCGCCGCCCTGCCGGTCGACAAGGTGTTCGCCGATGGGCGGCGCTATGTGATGGATGTGGACGGCCCGCTGGCGCTCGAGCTTCAGGACCAGGCGGGGATGCTCAACACCGCCATGCTGTTCGGCTCTCCCCATGAGCGTTTTCTGGAGGCCGCCGGGGTGGAGCTCAGCGGGCGTCAGCCCCTGATCGCCCGCTACGTGGACTATATAGACCATGACGACCTCAAACAGCCCAACGGCGCGGAGCGCGGCGATTACGCCGCGGGCGGACCGGCCAATCGCCGCCTGATCCGGCCGGCCGAATGGCTGTCGATCCTGGGCGCGCGCCAGGCGGTCGACCCGAGAGCCTGGCGGCGCCTGCGCCCGCACCTGGCCGCCGACCCCACGGCGCCGACCCTCAACGTCAACACAGCCAGCCCGGTCGTCCTGGCCCTCTGGTTCGGCCTGAACCCGAATCAGGTCGAGGCCCTGGTCCGCGCGCGCGAACAGCGGCCGCTGACCTCCCTGTTCGATGTCGCCAACATCACCGGCGTCGCCTTCGACGACGACTACGAAAAAATCTACACCTATCCGTCCGGGGTCACGATCCTCACCCTGCACGACACGCGATCGGCCTGGACCTATCGCGCGCGGCTGACGCTGACGCCGTCCGGCCTTGAGCAACCGATCTGGATCGATCAGACTGAACTGACAGAGGCCCCGCGCAGGGCCGTGGCCGACACATCCGATGCAACTCGATTTCCTTACGCCCCGCGTTGAGCGGCTCAGCGCCGACGGCGCCGTCGATGTCGTCCATCCCGGCGGCCGTCTCGGCCGGTCGCTGCGACGGCCGATCCTTTTGCTGGCGCGCGACCTGTGCGCCTTCAGCCTGTTCGCGACCGCCGCCCTGCCGCGCGGTCGACGCCGGCAGGCGGCGGCCCTGCACGCGCGCCTGGGCGCGCCCTATGTCCGCTCCGGCTCCGTCCTGAGCCGGGCGGGCGACGACTTCGGCGTCTGGTGGTGGGACGCCGACCGCATCGACGCCCTGACGGCCGCAGGGACCACGACGACCCGACCGCTGATACGACCGGAAACCGTGGCCCAGCCGCGCGGCGACGGCTGGCGGATCGTCCGTCTGAAGCGGGGCTATGAGGCCCAGTTCTGGACGGACAAGGCGCTGCGAGCCTCGGCCTGGCGACACGACCGCTATGACGCCGCCGCCTGGTCCGCCTTCGTGCGCCTGCAGCGCGCCGAGACGCCTGCGCCGGACGCCCCGCCCGCCCCGGCCGACCTGCCCCTGGCCCTGGACGACCGGGACGCCTTCGCCCTGTCGCCTGTCGAGCTGACCCGCGGGCAAATGGCCCTGGCGGCAGGCGGCGCCGCGGCGTTCGCCTCGCTCTGCTTCGCCGCCTTCCTGGCCGGGCAAAGTCATGAGCTGGCCAAGGACGTCGCGGGCGTCGAGAACGAGACGGCCGAAATCCGCGCCGCCACGCCGCGCGCCGCCGCCGTGCAGAACCTCGACGCCAGCCAGAAGAAGCTGGTCGCCTATCGCCAGATCGAGGAGCGGACCAATCCGCTGAGCGCCGCCGGCGCCGCGATCGGCGTCCTGGCCCTGCACGACCTGACGCCGACGGCGCTGAACGCGGAAACCGAAACGCTGAGCTTCACCCTGGGTTATGACGCGCTGGACAAGGTCGCGGCCCTGATCGCGGACCTGGAAGGCTCAGGCTACTTCCATGACGTCCAGCCGCGCACCGACGCCTCGGCCAAGACCCTGGTGGTGGAGATGAAGGTGCGGGAGGCCGCCCCCCCGCTCAGCCCGGAACTCTAGGCCGGCGCGGGCGCCCGCTATCGCGCCGCTGCGGTCTGATAGCGGATGAAGCGGCAAGCGCCGTCGTCCGTCCGCAGGGTCATCACGACCCTGTCCTGGTGGATCAGATTGGCGCTCGCGCTCGAACACCCGCCGCCCTCGGCGATCTCAAGGGCGGGCGCCAGGGTGTAGCGCCACGAAGTCCGCAACTCGAGCAGGCGGTCCCCTTCAGCCGCCGTCATGGAGGGATCGATGATCCGCACCGGCTCGCCCGTGCGGTTGGCTTCGCGCCGCAGGTCGGACACCTGGCGCTGGAACTCGAAGAAGACCGCGTGGGCGGTGGTCTGATCCAGCATTCGAGACGTCGAGGGCATGATGATGGCGGCGCTGAGGGCGAAGATCGCCAGCACGACCAAGACCTCCATCAGGCTGTAGCCGCTGCGCCGCGCCGGCTCCCGGCCAAGCGGGGCGCGGCGATCAGCGAGCCTGATCGGAGGACACATCGGCGTTGACGCCCTCGCCGCCTTCCTGGCCATCGGCGCCGTAGCTGATGACCCGGGCGCGCGTCTCGGCCGGCGCGCCGGCCGTCGCGGCGGCGGGCGCGACATAGATGTAGGGACGGCCCCAAGGGTCCGGCGGCAGATCCTTGTCCAGGTAGGGCCCGGACCATCCGGGCGCCTGTTCCGGATTGGCCCGCATCAGGAGGGCCAGCCCCTCCTGCTCGGTGGGCAGGCGGCCGATGTCGATCCGCATAGTCTCGAGCGCCGCCTCCAGGGAACGGATCTGCAGGCGGGCCGTCTGGGTCTTGGACTTGTCCAACTGGGTGAACAGCCGCGGCCCCACCACGGCGGCGATCAGGGCGATGATGGCCAGAACCACCAGGATTTCGAGCATGGAGTAACCCGCACGAGCCTTACGCGGATCACAACGGCGTCTGGAAGGTTGCGAAGAGGCGATGACGGTCGAAAAACGGCGACGAAGCCGGTTCAGACTGGGAAGCATTGCTCGACCACTCAGGATTTCTAAGCTGTTATGGACGCTTAGCGGTTGCTATAGCTTACGGTGCATGAGAGGTCGATGCGAATTGCGGCCTGGGCGCGCCGCAACACGATACAGGACGGGTCTTGCAAGGCTTCATGGCTGACATGGTCGCTTCGACGCGCGCGTCGATCGAGACGCTGAAGGAGCGCCTGCGCCGCACCACGCCGCGCGAGCGCGCGCTGCTCGGCGCCCTGGCGCTGGGCGCGGCCTTCTACGCGCCCGTGGCCGCCCTGGAAGCCCGCAACGCACAGGCCGACGCCTATATCGACGCAGTAGGCGAGCGATCCTCGGCGCGGATGACCGCCAACGCCGCACGACGCATCGCCGAAGGAGCCGCCGACCGCCTGGCTCTGGACGATATGAACGCCTGGGGTTTCGAGGCGACCAACCCCGCCGTGGCCCAGGTGCTGATCGAACAGCGCCTCCTGGAAACGGCCGAAGCGGCCGCCCTGCCCAACCCGCGCATCACCACCAATCCCAAGGTCGAGGACATCGGGCCGACGCAATGGCTGGAGGCCGAGGTTCAGGGTGATCTGCGCTGGGGCTCCACCTTCGCCTTCCTGGACAAGCTGGGCGAGTGGCCGGAAGGTTTCCGCGTGGTCGGCTTCCGCTATGAACTGACCCCTCCGCGCCCGATGATGGAGGGCGCCGCAGCGCCCCAGACCAGCGGCAAGCTGTGGCTTCGCCTGGCCTTCCCCGTGCGGCTCGCCCAGTCAGGACCGGCGGAGACGGCGTCGTGAGACCGCTGCTTTGGCTGGCGCCGCCCCTGATCCTGGCGCTGAGCTTCCTGAGCGGCGCGACCTGGCCGGGACGTCCCGAAGAGCCGCCCGCCGTGGTTCGCGGTCAGGCGGCGCGCGGCGGCGCCGTCCTGCGTCCCGGAGAAGGCGCCGTGGCGGCCGTGGCCTTTCTGAAAACGCTGCGGTCCGATCCGCCCCCTCCGCCTCCGCCCCCTCCCCCGCCTCCGCCGCCGCCCCCCCCGCCGCCGCCGGACGTGGCCGTGACCTTCCGCGCCGCCCTGCGGGGCGTCGAGCGCGACCCGGCCACCGGACAGAGGCGCGTCCTGGTGACGACGGACGGCGGAGGCGTCGGCGCCCTGGCCGAGGGCGCCCGCTTCGGCGACGGCTGGCGCATCAGGGACATCACGGCCGAGGCCGTCACCCTGGCCAAGGGTCGGGAGACGCGCGTGGTGCGGGTGTTCGGTTGAGTATCGAGGAGAACGGCATGTCGAACCTGATCGCGGATCGTCCCGCCCGTCGGCGCCCCGCCATGCACGGGCTGTCACGCCTGGGCCTGCGCGCCGCCGTCGCGGCCGCGCCCCTGCTGCTGCTGGCCGGGTGCGCCGCCTTTCCCGACTTCGAAACCGCCGTGGAGCGTCCCCAGGCGCGCCTTCCCTCCGACGCCGCCGACGGCCAGATCGGAGGGGCCGCCTCGGGCGAGGCCCGGCCGCGCGCCCAGGTCCGCGCCCTGACCATTCCCGGTCCGCCGGCGCCGCCCGCCGAGACCCGACGGCCCGCCACCGCCGAGCAGATCGCCAATCTGATCCCCGACGAGCCGATCGACGCCAATCTGTCGCCCCAGCCCATTCCCCAGTTCGCCGCCGCCGTCTTCGGCGGCGTGCTGAAAGTTCCCTTCACCCTGTCGTCCGACGTGGCCTCGCGCACCGAGGTGGTGGCCGGCGGCAGCGGCGGCTCCATCAGCAAGCGCGCCCTGTTCAGCCTGACCCAGCAGGCGCTGAAGCAGTACGGGATCGACGTCTATATCGACGGCGGCTTCGTCACGATCGGCGCCACGCCCGAGACCTCGACAGGGGCCGAAATCCAGCGCACCCGCGCCGTGCCGAGCGCTGCGGGCCGCGTGGTCCAATTCTTCAGCGTCCAGACCATTGAGGTCAACGCCCTGCAAAGCCTGCTGCAGGACGTCTATCCCAATCTGCGCGGCGCGCGGCTCACGCCCGACCCCCTGACCAACAGCCTGATCATCTCGGGGTCCGGGCGAGAGGTGGCGCAGGTGGTGCGGGCCCTTCGCGAACTGGACCAGCCGCGCTTCGCCGGCACCCAGGTGCTGCGGATCGAACCCTCCTTCTGGGCCACCGACCAGTTGGCCGCCTCGCTGGAGCAGACGCTGACGACCGAGGGCTATATCGTCTCGCGCCAGGCCCTGGCCGGACGCGCCCTGGTCATCCTGTCCTTCCCGGCGGCCAATCAGATCCTGGTCTTCGCCCGCGACCCCGAGGTGCTGGAGCGCGCCCGCTACTGGGTCGAGACCCTGGACCAGCCCGCCGCCCTGGGGGACAAGGCCTCGACCTTCGTCTATCAGGTCAAGAACACCGACGCGGCCTCCCTCGGCCAGCTGGCCATGGGCCAGAGCCCGACCATGGCCCAGCCCCAGGCCCCGGTGGGCGTGCCCGGCGCCCCGCCCGTCGCCGAGACCAGCCGGACTCAAGCCAGCGGCGCGACCGGCAGCGGTCAGGGCCAGGGGTCCCAAGGCCAGTTCATGAACGGCCGGGTGCTGACCGACCCCATCGGCAACCGCATCATCTTCACCGGCACGGCCACCGAATTCGCCCAGCTGCGCAATCTGCTGTCCACCCTGGACACCCCGGCGCCGCAGGTGGTGATCGAGGTGATGATCGCCGAGGTGACGCTGACGGACGATACCTCTCTCGGCGTCAATCTGTTCGGAACCGAGGTGCGCGGCGACGGCATCCTGACCGGCTCCACTGAGAGCCTGGAAGTCGGCGGCGGTCTTGTGCTGTCCTTCCGCGGCGCCGATTTCCGCGCCAATCTGGCCGCCCAAGCGTCGAACAACCGGGTCAACATCCTGCAGCGCCCCCAGTTGGTCGCCCGCAGCGGCGGAACGGCCCGCTTCCAGGTCGGCCAGGACGTGCCGATCATCACCTCCCAGCGCGCCACCAACACTTCGACGGGCAACAGCGACGGCACCGATGTGTTGCAAAGCGTGCAGTATCGCCAGACAGGCGTGATCCTGGACCTTCAGCCGGTCGTCTATGGCGATCGGGTGGACATAACCATAACCCAAGAAATCTCCGAGGTCGGCAAGTCCAGCAACTCGGCCATCGCCAGCCCGCCGATCCTGAATCGCAGCCTGACCACTCAGATCGCCCTGACCGACGGTTGGACCGGGGTTCTGGGCGGGCTGATCAGCAACAGCTACTCCAAGACCAATACCGGCGTGCCCTTCATCAAGGACATTCCGCTGATCGGCTCTGCGTTCCAGACCAATAGCGTGGGCGGCGTGCGGACCGAACTGGTGATGCTGATCACCCCTCACGTCATCCGCGGCGACGAGGACATGGCGGACATGGCCGACGCCTTCTCCAGCGACATCAACGCGGCCTTCCGCACCGGTCGCGGCTGGTCCTACACGCTGACGCCCTTCTCGATCGGTCACGGCGTGCGCGGCGTCGGCTTCGACCTGCCGTCGCCCAATCGTCAGTCGGAACGCCGCCGCGCGCCGAACGCCGAAGCGCAACCGGCGGCGGCTCCAGCGGCCGGAGTGTCCGCCGAGATCGCGGCTGACGGGCCCGGCGAGGACTGACGCCTCAGCCCTCCAGCTCCAGGCGCCGCCATCCCAGGCGGTCGAAGACCAGGGGCGCGGGCGCGCGTCCCTGAGGCCGCTCCACCCCGACGGTGACGCGATACAGCTGCACCTCGAAGGCGCCGTCGCCGGCGGGAAAGCCCGCGTTGACGCGGCGCTCGCTCACCGGCTCGGCGGACCAGGTGACGACATCGCCGCCCGGCAGTTCGATCCGCCCCTGCGGCTGGGCCATGGGATTGAGGCTGCGCGTCAGCGCCAGGGCGTTTTCCTGGGCGGCGACCTGCTCGACCGCCTGGGCCGCGCGTCGCTGGCTGCGCGCCATTTGGATCTGCAGCTCGAAGATGGCCATCAGCGTCATGGAGGCGATGGCCAGGGCGACCAGGGCCTCGATCAGGCTGAACCCCTCGCGCCCCCGCCGCCACCGCAGCGCCTGCATCAGACGACCCCTTCGTAGACGCTCGACAGGGCCAGGACCAACGACAGGGCCACGAAGCCGACCACGATGGAGATGACGGCGATGGCCATGGGCTCCAGCAGGGAGGTCATCCGCTTCATCCGGTCGCGCAGGCGGGCCTCGTAGTTGTCGGCCATGAAGCCGAACATGGCGCCCACGGCCCCCGACTTCTGGCCCGCGCGCAGCAGGCTGAGGTCCATCGCCTCCAGGCCCGTGTGGGCGCCGAGCGAGGCGTCCAGCGTCATCCCCGCGCGCAGGTCGCTGTCCAGCAGGTCCAGCCCTTGGCGGAAGGGGCCGATCGGCACCGCCGCCCGCGCCAGGGCCGCCGCCGACAGCAGGGGCACCCCGTTGTTCAGGGCGAAGGCCGTCAGGCGCGCCCAGGAGGCGATCTCGCGCGCCTGGATCACCGCACCGACGACCGGCAGGCCGTGCGCGGCCGTATAGGCCCGTTCACGGATCGCCCGGTTGGTGACGATGAAGACCAGGGCCGCGACCAGCAGCACCGCGCCGATCCCGACCAGGCCCAGGTTGGCGTTGGCGAACTCGCCGGTCTCCAGCACCCAGCGCGACATGGCGGGAATGTTCTCTCGGTCTTCGCCGATCATGGCGCCGAAGCGCGGCACCACCTGGGTGAAGATGAAGCCGACGGCCGCCACCCCGGCGCAGCACAGGAAGGCCGGATAGGTCATGGCGTTGGCGAAGTCGCGCTGCAGCCGGTCCTCATAGGCCATCTGCTCGGCGGCCTCCTTCAGCACCTCGGCGATGCGGCCCGAGGCCTCGCCTACGCGGGCCATGGCGTAGACATAGTCGGGAAAGCCGGGCGCATGCGTCTCCAGCGCCTCGCCCAGGGATTCGCCGCGTCGAAGGGCGCCGATCGCGGCCTGGAACTGGCGCCTGCCCTTTCGCGCCTGCATGCCCTGGGCCACCGTGTCCAGCGCCTCCAGCAGGGAGACGCCGGCCTCGAGCATGAGGGCCATCTGGCGCAGGACCAGCACCCGCTCGCCGGCCCGCAGGCCCCGTTCGCGGCCTTCGGCCTTGGGCGCTGCGGCGGGACGGATGCGCAGGACCGTCAGGCCGTCGGCGGCCAGGCGACGCAGGGCCCCGGCCTCGTCGGCGGCCCCGACCATCCCCTTGACCACCCGCCCGTCCCGCCCGGCGGCCTCATACTGGAAGGTGAGCTGGTCGGTCATGCGGGGCGCGTCACTGGCCGCCCCCGGCGATGCGATAGACTTCGGACAGGGCGGTCTGGCCGCGCCGCGCCTTGAGGAAGCCGTCGTCGGCGAAGCTGAGGAAACCCTCGGCGCGGGCGGCGGCGGTCAGCTGGTCCTCGTCGGCCGAGGCGCGCAGGCCGGCGATCAGGGCCGGCGACAGGGGCGCCAGCTCATAGACGCCGAGGCGCCCCCGGAACCCGCTGTGGCCGCAGCGGACGCAGCCGACCGGCTCATGCCAGCCCGCCGCTTCGCCCCCGACGACGACGCGCAGGTGGGCGGGGATCGCCTGCTCGTGGACGGCCGCCTCGGCCGGGGTCGAGGGGCGGGCGCAGTCCTCGCACAGGCGGCGGATCAGGCGCTGTCCGGCCACGCCGCGCAGCACGTCGGCCAGCAGATAGTCCTCGATCCCCAGGTCCAGCAGGCGCGGGATGGCGGCCAGGGCGGTGTTGGTGTGGACGGTGGAGATGACCATATGGCCGGTCAGGGCGGCCTGGACGGCGATGCGCGCCGTCTCCGGGTCGCGGATTTCGCCGACCATGATGACGTCCGGGTCCTGGCGCAGGATGGAGCGCAGGCCCGCAGCGAAGGTCAGGCCGATCTCGGCGCGGACGCGCACCTGGATGACGCCGGGCAGGTCCAGCTCGACCGGGTCCTCGACGGTGATGATCTTGCGCTCGCCGTCGTTCAGATGGGTCAACAGGCGATAGATGGTCGTCGTCTTGCCCGAGCCGGTCGGGCCGGTGATCAGGAAGACGCCGTTGGGATGTTCGGCCAGGCGCAGGAAGCCCGCCTCCTGCCGGGCGCTGACGCCCAGTTCGGACAGCAAGGGCAGGCGGCTGGTCTTGCCCAGAAGGCGCAGCACGATGGATTCGCCCCAGGAGCAGGGCAGGGTCGAGACGCGCAGGTCCACCTCCTGCCCCGAGACGCGGATCGACTGGCGGCCGTCCTGCGGCAGGCGGCGCTCGCCGATGTCCATGCCGCTGAGCAGCTTGATGCGCGAGCAGGCGGCGTCGAAATTGGCGCGCGGCGCGCTGCGGGCGGTGGTCAGGACGCCGTCGATGCGCATCCGCACCAGGAAGCGGTCCTCATAGGGTTCGACGTGGACGTCGGAGGCGCGACGGGTCAGGGCCTCGGCGAAGACGGCGTTGACGAAGTCGATGACCGGCGCCTCCTGCGCCAGTTCGCGCAGGCGGGCCGCGTCGGCGCCCGCCCCGCCCAGGGCGGGATCCAGGGCCGGGGCGTGGTCGCGCGTCAGATCGTCCGTCAGGGCCTCGATCAGGGCGCGCGGCGCCAGCAGGAAGACGACCGGCCCGGCGCTGGACTGGCTGATTCGCTCGGCCAGGGCGGGGTCCAGCGGCTGGACGGCGGCGCACAGGATGCGCGGCTCGGCCCCGTCCTGGGCCCCGTCCTGCGCAGGCTCCTCGCGCCAGGCGACGGCTTCGCGTTCGGCCCACCAGGCCAGGGGGGAGCCGATCTGTTCGAGGAAGGCGGAGATCCGCTCGGGCGCCGGGCTGTTCTCGGGCGCCAGGATGGGCAGGCCGAGCTGTTCGGCCAGGACGTCCAGCAGCTGAGCCTCGGACAGGGCGCCCAGGCGCACCAGGTTGAGACCGATCAGGCCGCCGTTCTGGGCCTGGAGCGACAGGGCGTTGGCGACGTCGGCGGGACGCACCAGGCCGCGCTGGACCAGCACCTCGCCCAGGCGGGGGCGCGACGACGCGGGATGCGACGATTCGGAGCGCGACGAAGGCGCGGCGTCGGGACGATCAGGGTTCACGGAGCGGGCGGTCACGGTCACCTGTCCGCTGTAACGAGAGAAGGCGGCGCCGTCCACCGGCGCCGCCGGGCGCAGCCTCGGGCGCAAAAGAAAAGGGAGGGCGCAAGGCCCTCCCTTTCCCAGTTCAGGACTGAGCCTGGACTTAGTTGAGGTTGCCCAACGAGGTTTCGAAGATCTGACCCGAAGCCTGCGTCACGCGAACCTTGCCCGACAACGTCGAGGCCACAGCTTCGACACTGACCTGGATGTCGCCGTTGGCGGCGTCGGTGCCGAAGGCGTCCTTCAGAGCAGCGCCCGAGATCGACACCGCCGTCCCGGCCGGGATGCCGCCCGTCGCGTTCAGGCTGCCCGCGACGATCTGGCTGGCCGTGATGGTGACGGTCTTGGTCGTGGCCGAGGTCCCGTTGTGCGAGAGCAGGGTCGCTTGGATCGGGCCGGTCGCCGTACCGCCGTTGTTAGCCAGGCGAACGGTCGAGTTGGCGCTGGACGAACCCAAGGCAACCCAGGGAGCCACGAAGGAGGCGCCGTTACGAACCACCGACTTCAGATCAGCCGACTTGGCGAAGTCGATGAACGGGTTCGGCGTCGTGGTCGAGGTATCGGTCGAGGGCTTCTGCAGATCGACCGTGGCGGTCAGGTTCAGGGCCGTAGGAACGATGATCGCATTGCGGGCGACGATATCAGCCGTCGTGGTGCCAGTCGACGTGCCGGTATTGTCGACCACATAGATCGACGTCGAAGAAGCGGTGATCGTCGTCACATCCAAGGTGCGGGTGTTGGAAATCGTCGCGGTGTTAGCCGTGAAGGTCCCCGTCGCCGTGCCAGCCGCAACGTTGAAACCGTTGAAGCCATTCTGCGCAACAGCCTGCAAGCGGATAGCAGCGACGGAAGCCGTCGAAGCAGTCGTGCCAGCGCCCGTCAGGTCCGTCAGGACGGAGCCGTCGACTTTCAGAGTGAAGCTGCCGACTTCTTGTGCAGCATTGCCGTTGATCAGCTTTTCATAGCCATCGGCCAGGTCAGCCGTGGCGTTGGCGCCCGCAGCGACGACGTCGACATCGTAGGCGCTGGCCAGTTGGATGAAGGTCGCCTGCTTGCGGCCACCGTCCACCGCCAGGCCGCCGGCCTGGGTGGTCAGCGCGGCGCCGATGGCGACCGGGCCGGCGCCCGTGACGCGAACCGGAAGGGTAACTGCGATGCCATCCGCCGTCGCCGTCGTGCAGTCCGACAGGGTCAGCAGATAGCTGGCCGAGGTAGCGTTCGCCTGAACGCCGCTGAGCGGAGCCGGGGTGAAGGTGCAGGCACCGGCGCCGGCCAGAACACCGCTCGACGCAGCGGCTGCGTTGAAGATGGCGTTCGACAGATCGACCGTCAAAACCAGCGGCACGCCGGTGGGCAGCGAGTTGCCCGCCGAGGCTTGGATGTTAAACGTGATCGAGTCGGTCGAGTTGGCGTAGGTGGTCGCCGTAGAGGCCGACGCCGTGAAGCGCAGCTCGTCAGCCAGCTTGACCGCTGCGGACGTGGTGACCGCCGAGTTCACCGTGGCGTATTTGCTCCCGGTCGCGCCCTTCAGATCGATGGCGTAAGCATTGCCGGCAGCGAACAGGGCAAGAGCCGCCGAAGCCAGATAGATAGATTTCTTAGACATGAATGTCCCCAGAAGGTTCAAAATGGTTTGGGCGGACGGCCCATATGCTTTCGGCCACAGCGGCGCCCGAAAGCGGGTCGCACTCTGCATCCACGAGGCTCGCCACGCTTAGCTAGGCGAACGACGCCCCGTCAACCCCAATTTGCATAACACCGAACAATCGACACCCTCGCCACACAACAACATAATGGCGCCGAAATTCACATTATTTAAACTTAAGGCTACGCTTGCCTTCACAGAAATTAAGAAGATCAGAATCTCCAACGCAATGAGCGCTTAAGACTTCGCCGTAGCCATCAGAAGATCGATATACCGCCCCTCATAATTCATGTTTCCACAGTGAGTGACCGGCACATCGACCAAGCCGAAAATACGGCCATTGATAGACCGCCAGCGATGGCAGAAACTTAAGTCTTCGCTCAATTTCGTATGGTCAAGGTTAACGTTGTCAAAGCAGCGTATCAGCTTTTCAACGCCCATCTGTTGCTCAAGATCGGAAATGTGTGCGGTCTGGCGAATCTTTGGAATTTCCCGCCACATGCGATGCAGGGCGGAGGTGCGGATGAGCAAACAGCCGCCCGGCAATTCCCTCATCTCCAGGAAACCTTCCGTCACCTGGATTTGGCCATTGTCATGCACAAAGCCGCCGGCGGCGATGAATGTAAGGGCCTGAACCTTGGCCTTTTCGAAATCCACGCCCGACGCCGCAAGGGCGTGGAATTTCTGCAGGTCGATCTGGCGCTTCGGATAGGTAAGACCGCACACCTCGTGCCCCGACGCCAACAGGCGCGCAAAGGTCTCGGGCGGGATTCCCATATCCGAATCGACCATCAGGAGCGCGTCGAAGTCGTCCTTCATCGCCAGGGAAGCGAACAGATTTCGCACGCGGGCGATCTCGGCCATGTCCACGGAGAACAGCCGGATCTCGACGTGGGGCATCTGTTGTTGGAGATGGATCATGCCGACGGCGATCGAGTTCATCGTTTCGACCCGAACCGTCGATCCATAGGCCGGGACGCAGATCAGAAGTTTCATTGTTACCCACGGGTGAATGAGGTTAGGTGGCCCGGTATACAGATTTTCACGATGATGATGCCCACGATATTCGAAAATATTCTGACAATGCCCTGGCATGTGAATCGCTGGGCCGCCGATAGCCATCGGCTAGGAGCGCAGGGAAAGCGATGAACGCACCGACCCATCCCGACAGCGTCCTGTTCCTATCCCTCGATTCCTGTCGCCACGACGCCTTCATGGCGGCCGATGCGCCGGCGCTGAAGGGGGTGGGGCCAGTGCGCAAGGCGCGGGCGCCGTCGCATTTCACCTATGGCTCGCACGCCGCCATGTTCGTGGGCTTCACGCCCGGCGTGGCCGAGGAGCGGACGCCCTTCTTCAATCCGAAGTTCGCGCGGCTGTTCCGGCTGAACTACGCCGGGCATCCGGGGGCGGCGCCGCCCGGCTTCCTGTTGAACGGCGACAACATCGTGGACGGGTTCCGCAACGCCGGTCATCGCACCATCGGCACGGCGGCCATGGGCTGGTTCGACCCGGCGACGGCGGTGTCGGCCGTGCTGAGGCAGGGGTTCGACGCCTTCAACTTCGTCGGCGACCAGGGGGTGCGGGCTCAGGTCGGCTGGATCGAGGCGCAGCTGGCCGAGGCGGGGGACGAGCCGGTCTTCGTCTTCGTCAACATCGGCGAGACCCATGTGCCCTATCACCACGAGGGGGCGCCGTGGCCGCGGGACGACAACCCCTGCGTCCCGTTCCAGACCGAGGACCGCTCGGCCGAGTGTCGGCGGCGGCAGATCGCCTGCGTCGAATATGTGGATCGCGAGGTCGCCGCCCTGGTGGAGCGGTTCCACGGAGCGACGATCCTGATGTGCGCCGACCATGGCGACTGTTGGGGCGAGGACGGGTTGTGGGAGCACGGCGTCTCGCACGAGATGACGCTGACCGTGCCGCTGGCGATCCGCTATCGCGGGCAGCCGCTGTAGGGCGGCGGCTTCGAACCGGATCGAAAGGGTCTAGCCCCCCGCCAGGACGCCGCGCAGATAGCGCCCGTAGTCAGCCGCGCCGAAGCCTTCGGCCAGGCGGGACAGCTGGGCGTCGTCGATCCAGCCCATGCGCCAGGCGACCTCTTCGGGGCAGGCGATCTTGAAGCCCTGGCGCTGCTCCAGGGTGCGGACGAAGGCGGCGGCGTCCAGCAGGCTGTCGGGCGTGCCGGTGTCGAGCCAGGCGAACCCCCGGCCCAGACGCTCGACCCGCAGCCGCCCCTGCTCCAGATAGGCGCGGTTCAGGTCGGTGATCTCCAGCTCTCCGCGCGCCGAGGGGCGCAGGGCGGCGGCGATCTCGGGGGCCTGGCCGTCGTAGACGTAGAGGCCGGTGACCGCCCAGGGCGAGCGGGGCGCCGCGGGCTTCTCCTCCAGCGACAGGGCGCGGCCGTCGGCGTCCAGCTCGACCACGCCGTAGCGGCGCGGATCGGCCACGCGATAGGCGAAGATCATCGCCCCCTCGCCCCCCGCCGCGATCGGCGCGGCCGCCTGGGCGATGACCCGTCCCGAGCCGTGGCCGTGGAAGATGTTGTCGCCCAGGATCAGGGCCGAGGGCCCTCCCTCCACGAAGTCCGCCCCCAGGCGATAGGCGTCGGCCAGGCCGCGCGGCTGGTCCTGAACCACATAGCGCAGGCGCAGCCCCCATTGGCCGCCGTCGCCCAGCTGGGCCTGGAAGGCGGCCTGGTCCCGGGGCGTGGTGATGACCAGAATCTCGCGCACGCCCGCCCGCATCAGGGTGGTCAGCGGATAGTAGATCAGCGGCTTATCATAGACCGGCATCAGCTGCTTGGAGACCACCGCAGTCATCGGATGCAGGCGCGAGCCCGTCCCGCCGGCCAGGATGATGCCCTTCATCGGCGCTGTTCCTTCTTCAGCCAAGCCTCGACCAGGTCCGCCACGGCGTCGCGCCAGTCTCGACCCGACAGGCCGAAATCGGCCGCGATGCGCGCGCTGTCGAGCCGGGAATCCAGAGGCCGGGACGCCGCCGCCGCCCAGGCGTCTGCGGCGATCCCCGTCAGGGCGGGGGGGACCGCCCCCGTCCGCTCGCTCCAGGCGTCGACCAGGGCCCGGGCCAGGGCGAGCCAGGTGGCGTCGGCGGCGCCGGCGTAGTGGTATAGGCGCGCCGGACACGGCAGACGCTGCGCCTGGGCGAGAGCGGCCAGGGCCTGGGCCAGGTCGCCGACCAGCGTCGGACGCCCCTTCTGATCCTCGACGATCCGCAGCGGTTCGCCCGCCTGGGCGCGCGACAGGACGGCGTCGACGAAACCGCCGGCGCCCAGAAGCCAGGAGGTCCGCACGACCGCCCCCGCCGCGCCGGAACGCAGCACGGCCTCCTCCCCGGCCCGCTTGCTTCGACCATAGACGGACAGGGGGGCGGCCGGGTCCGCCTCGTCATAGGGCGCGCCCTTGCGCCCGTCGAACACATAGTCTGTGGAAAGATGGATCAGGGCGGCGCCGTGGAGGCGGGCCGCCGCGGCCACGAGGCCCGGCGCCCTGCCGTTGACGGCCTGGGCCGCCTCCGGCTCCGCCTCGGCCCGGTCCACGGCCGTATAGGCCGCCGCATTGATCACCACGGCGGGACGAAGGCGGCGGAAAGCCGCATCCAGCGCGGCTTCGTCAGTGACGTCCAGCTCGCCGCGATCCAGGCCCACGACGGCGCGACCGGCCTGGACCAGGGCGTCGCGGGTCGCCTGGCCGACCTGGCCGCCCGCGCCGAGAATCAGGACAGGCCCCGACATCAGCCTGCGTAGGGAGGCGGCGGGCGAAGCCGGGAGAAGGGCCGCGCCAGGCGGTCGAAATGGGGATTGAAGCCGGGATCGCGGCTGAACCGCTCGCCCCAACGGCTCCACAGGAGACGCGAAGCCGCCTCTGCGCGGGCCTGGCTCGCCGCATCGGTGTTGAAGCCGCGCGACTTGGATTCCAGATGATAGAGGGTCGCATAGGGATCGTAGAGCACCTTCAACCCCTCGGCCTGAGCCCGCAGACACAGGTCGACGTCGTTGCCCTCCACCGGGAAGCTGGCGGAATCGAAACCGCCCAGCGCACGGAACGCCTCGGCCCGTATCGCCAGACAGGCTCCCGTCACGGCGACGCAGCCGTGCAGCAGGGCATGACGGCCCAGGTAGCCGCCGTCCGCGCCGCCGTCCCCCACGCCGTCGTGGATCAGGAAGGAATAGGTTTCCTCGCGCGCCACGAAGCCCGCGTGCTGGATCGTGCCGTCCTCATAGAGCAGACGACAGCCCACGACGCCGACCTCGGGACGCTGCGCCTGGCTGACCAGCTCGTCCAGCCAGTCGCGGGTGCGGACCACGGTGTCGTTGTTGAGGAAGACCAGGACCTCGGCGTCGGTCTGGGCCGCGGCGAGGTTGTTCATCAGCGCCCAGTTGAACGCGCCTTCATACGGCATGACGCGCGCCTCGCCGGCGGCCTCGAGGTCCGCCAGATAGGCCTGGGTCCGCGAATCCTGACTCTGATGGTCGATAATCAGGAGTTCATAGGGCGTGGCGTTGGCGGCGCGATTCGCCTGAATGCTCTCGATGCAGGGCCGCAGCAGATCCACGGCGTCCCGGGTCGGGATGATGATGCAGGCCTTGGCCCCGTCCGGCCGGCGGCGCAGGCGAACCGCGCCCGGCGCGCGGGCGCCCAATTCGTCCTCATGATCCAGAACCGCGGCGCCCTCGGCCCGCGCATGAACCTTGACCGCCGAACGCCACGAGGCGGACGGCGGCGCCGGAGGCCGGGTCAGCAGGACGCGGCCGATGTGATCGATCAGGCCGCCGTCGGCGTCGATGCGCAACATCAACTCGGCCGCGACATGGTCGCCCGCCGCCTCATCGAGGCCATGGCGGCGCAGGACGTCGGTGCGGAAAGCCGCGCACTGGCCGACATAGGGCGTCTGGAGCAGAAGATCGCGATCGAAGCCGGGCTTGAGCATCGGGTCCACGCGGCGGCGCAGGGCCGAAGCCGTCTCCTCTTCCCCGGCCATGAAGCAATCCTCGTCGAAATAGACGGCCTGGACCCTGGCGTCGCGGTCCAGGCGGGCGTTGATCCGGCGCACGGCGCCCGGCGCCAACTCATCCCCCGCACGAACCAGAAGGCAGACCTCGCCGCGCTCCCCCACCTGTTCCACGGCCGCCATGAGCCGCCTGACCGGAGCCTCGGCCGCGGCTCCCGCCTCCGCCAGGTGAACGGAAACGCCCCCCAGCCCCTGCCAGGCGCAGCGATTGCGAAGGTCCTCGGCGAAGGCGGCCTGGGGCCCCTCCACGATCAGGGCGACCGAGACCGTTTCGGCCGGCGCCGTCTGCGCCAGCAGGCTGCGAACCGTCTCATCCAGAGCCCGCGCCGAACACCCGACGGCGTCCACCACCGCGAGACAGCGCCGCGACGAGGGCGCCGCATCCAGGCCTGCGTCGCGCCAGCTCGCCGCATAGGCTTCGTAGTTGGAAAGAGGCTGGGCCAGGCCGGACTCGAGCCAGGGTATCCGCGCCTCGAGCTTCTCCAGCAGGGTTCTCACCGCCGACAGCTCCCGCGACGCCGCCGCCATGTCGTCCAGGACCGGCTCTTCGGGAGGCAGGCGAACGCGCCCGATGACGACGCCCTGGAGCTGAATCTCGATTTCCACATCGCGGCCGCGGTTCACGCCCGGCGGCAGATGAAGCTGAAACCCGGCCCGTCCATCGCCGCCGAACCGGTCCTGAACATCGCGGCGGAACAGATCGGCCTTGGCGGCGCGATGCAGGACCCCCTCCGACCACGCCTCCACGATGGCCGGCGTCTCAGGATGATCGAGGCGAAGCGCCCACCCCCGAACCACGCGCCCGTCGACCTGTTCGACGCGGCCGTCCACCGCGGCGATCGCGTCCAGCCACGCCAGGGTCTCAGGTCCGTAGATGGTTTCGGGATCGACGACGCGGCGGAACTCGGAATCGCTGAACAAGCGTCGATACACAGGCACCCACGAAGGCGGCGCCGGCCGGAATGCGTCTCGCCCTTCCGCCGACAGGGGCAGTCGCGCGGCCGCCCAGGCCAGGAGGGTCTCGTCCGGACGGCTCTCCTCTCCGCTCCAGGGACGATCGCCTCTTTGGAAGGCCTTCTCCAGGGGCTCCATGAACTCAGGCGAGGAGAAGAAGGTGCGCACCAGAGTTTCAGGCGCCCAGGTCCGCATCTGCCCGACCGTCTCATCGGACTCGGCCTCGCGCCGCAGGGCGAACCGATACAGGCTGCGGACATCCTCTTCATTCCAAGCGGGCGTTTCCGCCCCTGTCCCTGCCGTCATAAAAAAACACTACCCTTCAAGACTGATCCGTCTCTAGACCGCTCCCGCCGGTTCGTCGATGTGACCGATGACGCCCCAACTCCACTAAAGAGATCGGCTGCCGTCCTCCCGACACCGGTGATATATTCGCTTGCGCAGGGGTTGACGATACGGACAGGACTTGGTCTGCCGCGTTCGGAACAGGTCGGCCGCCCTTACAGTCGCCTCGGGAGCTGTTGATGAACGATAAGATATCGGCGCCTCAGGGCATCGCCCGGAGTCTCGCGGAGTTGAGCGCTCCGCTGACCGGCCGGCGCCGCTCGACCCAGGACTTGAAGCGTCAGGCCGAAAAAGCCCGGACCCAGCGGGACTGGGCATTGGACATGCTCTATCGGCGCCAGATCTGCGAGATCGAGCCCGCCAAGCCCGGCGTCTGGATTCAATACGGCCACGCCCTGAAGGAAGCCGGTTTTCACGGTCGCGCGGCCGAGGCCTACGGCAAGGCCCGGGCGCTGGACGGCGACAACGCCGAGGCCGCCCTCCAGCTGGGCCACCTGGCCAAGATTCGTGGCGATTTCGACGTCGCCGTGCGTGAATTGGAAACGGCCCTGGCCCTGGGGCACCCCGCCGCCGACCAGATCGCGCTGGAGCTCAAGCTGATCCGGCGGATCGACAATTCCGCGATCTTCCGCGGCGCAAATCCCAAGGCCCCCAAGGCGCCGCTGCGGGTCTTCCTCTCCGTGCCCGGCGGCCAGGTGCATGAGGGCGACAAGGAAGGGGCGTCGGCCGGTCTCGGGGCCGCCGACTATTCCTACTCCTTCGCCATGCGCGGCTTCATCCAGGCCTTCGAGGAGATGGAAGTCGACTATACGGTGATCGACAAGCCGGAATACGTGGCGGACATCCGCGACCGCTCGGGCGCGGAGATCAACATCCATCTCGGCTTCTATCCTCCCGAGCGCATGCGGGTGCTGAAGGGCGCCTACAACATCAACTGCTTCGCCTGGGAGTTCGACCGGCTGCGCCTGCCGACCGAGGCCTTCAGCCACCACGCCTTCGCCGACCAGGCCCAGATGCTGGATGTCGCGGACGAGCTGTGGGTCACCTCGACCCATGCGACGAACGCCGTCGCCGGCCAGGTCGCCAAACCCGCCGCGCGCGTGCCCTCCCCGGTCCTGTCGAACCTGGCCCGGCGCCCGCGATCGCACCGCCCGGACCTGCGTGATCTGGAGCGGATCGGCCGCGACCTGGCGGGCGTCAACTGGGAACCGCTGAGCATCCTGCCCCGCCTTCAGCCCATGCTCGACAATGCGGCGCGGAACAGGGCCGCCTCCCTGCCCGCCATCCTGTCCTCCCTGGACGGCGAACAACGGCCGGAGATTTTCCTCAGCATCTTCAACGTGCACGACTACCGCAAGCAGATCGAGCCCATGCTGACCGGGTTCATGCGCTTCCTGGAGCAGCGCCCGAACGCGATTCTGCTGCTGAAGATGACCACGCCGCACCGGGCCAAGCGCCTGGCCAACCGCATCCTGATGGAGGAGCAGATCTCGGACGCCGGACGCCTGATCCCCCCCATGGTCAGCGACCGTATCTGGCTGACCGACTCCGTGCTGACCCGCAATGAACTGAATCGGCTGTATGACGCGGCGACCTACTACCTCTGCACCTCCCATGCGGAGGGGCAGAACCTGCCGCTGATCGAGGCCATGGGCCGGGGGGTGGTGCCAGTGACGGTCGACCACACCGCGATGAGCGACTACATTTCCGAGAACGACGCCGTCGTCATTCCGTCCGAACCGCGCCCCCTGGATATCCGCCTGACCGCCCGCTACCGGATGTTCGGAACGGACACCCACTACGTCACGGCCGACGACGTGAGGCGTTCGCTGGAGCGCGCCGTGGCGCTGGACGAGGCGGACTACGCGCACCGATCCTCGGCGGCCTTCGCGGAGGTCCGCAACCAGTTCGGCCTCGCCCCCTTCGCCGAGCGCTTCTGGAACACGGTTGAACAGCTGAAGGCCCGGGAGGCCAAGCATGACGCGTAAGGCAGTCCTCGATGTCGGCGCCCTGTTCGAGGAACATTGGACCGGCATTCCGAACGTCGTGGCCGCCCTGGTCCGCCACGCCCTTGAGGACCAGAGCATCGACTGGACCTTCACCCACGAGACCGTGCCTCTGCCGCGCGACCTGGTGGTGAAATTCCTGCGCCAGCGCTCCGGCGCAGGCGGGCTGGACGTCCTGTCTCAACTGGTCTGGGACACGCCCCCGATCGCCCAGGCCGACGCCGCCGAAATGGTCGCCGTCTTCCCGAACATCAAACCCGTACGCCGCTACTTCGGCAAGGAGGCGGCCATCATCCACGACCTGAGCCCGGTCGTGACGCCGCAGTTCCACAACGCCGACAACATCTTCCATTTCGCCAACCGCATCCGCTCGGACATCGAGACGTCCGAACACCTGTTCTGCGTCTCCCAGGCGACCCTGACCGACGTCGAGGCCTATTTCGGCAAGCCGCGCTCCGAAATGTCGGTCATCCGCCTGGGCTGCGAGTTCGAACCCAACGAGCTCAGCGCCGGCGCCCTGCAGTTGCGCCCCGAACTGTCGGTCGAACGCTATGTCGTCGTCATCGGCACCCTTGAACCGCGCAAGAACGGCAGCTTGATCTTCGACTATCTGATGACGGACCCGGGTTTCGCCTCGCGGTTCAGGATCGTTTTCGTCGGTCGCGACGGCTGGCTGGACGAGAAGGCCCGGCTGATGAACCGCCTCGACGGCGCCGGCGTCGCCGCCGACCGAATCCTCTTCACGGGCTTCATCTCGAACGAGGAACGGACGGCGCTGATGCTGAACAGCGCCTTCTGCATCTATCCGTCCTTCTTCGAGGGGTTCGGCCTGCCGGTGCTGGAGGCGGGCGCCCTGGGCAAGGTGACCGTCTGCTCCAACAGTTCGAGCATGCCGGAAGTCCTTCCGGAACAATGCGTCTTCTTCGACCCGACCGAGCCGTTCGAGTTCGCCCAGGCCCTGCGCACCGCCGAACTCCGCGCCGCCCAGACGCGGTCGGCGGGACAGTCGATCCCCGACCTCCTGCAGCGCACAGCCCCCCACGGCTGGGAGCGTTGCTACGCCGAAATCGCTCGCTGGGTGAAGGAACAGTGATGAGCAACGCCCACTACTCCAACCCTCCGGTGGCGGTGGCCGACGTCCTGATCGAGGGCGCGCGCATCTTCGGCTACGCCGCGCCGCAGTCGGGCGGCCCCTGCCTTCTGCGCCTGTCCGCGAACGACACGCCCGTCAGCTTCGCCGTAGCGGGCGGCTTCTCCCCGGCCGCGGCCAAGGAAGGTCTGCGCAGCGGCTGGTGCGGGTTCGAGTTGCACGGCCTGCGCGCGGCCATCGCCCTGGGCGAGCGTGTCGAGGTCGCCTGCGCCGTCTCGGGCCGCATCCTCAAGTCCCTGTCGCTCGACGCGGATGACATGCCCCCTCCGCCCGCCGTCGCCCGCTCGCTGAGCGTGGAAGAACTGCTCCGCGAGGTCCGCCAGCCGCGCTGCAGCCCGGGCGTGGAGCAGTTGCTGCCGTTCGCCGTGAACCACTATCGCCGCCACGGCGCCCAGTCGTTTCGCGACATGGCCTATCTGACCCTGCTGGGCCGGTGGCCCGATGCGGCGGCGGCCTATCCCGATGCGGCGATCGCTGAAGACGAAAAGCGGGTCTCAGTCTACCTGGAAGACCTGGTGTGGAGCGAGGAATTCGGCGTCAAATGGGCTGGCCAGCTGCCCGGCCCCCATCATCCGGACTTCCGCTTCGACACCGCCGGGCTGCTGTAGGTCGCGCGCAGGCGTCCCGCGACGCGCCGCGGAGCGATCATCGCTTCGTTATGTCAACGTTTCAGCGGTGCGGAGCCTGAGCCTCCAAACCGTTTTCCAGCCCTTCCGCGTAAAGGAAGGCGGCAACTGAAGGGTCGTAGTTACGACATGATTACGTTCATCCAGACGTCCGACGTCTCGAAATATCGCCCGCTGATCGATAGATCCTCGCTATCGCTTAAGGCCTATTGCGAAAAATTCGGCCACGCCTACGAGTGCTTCTACGGCATCAAGCGCGGCGCCCAGCCCTGGCATGCTTCCCTGAATCGAATCCCGATTCTGAAGTCCTACGTCGAGAGCGGCTATGACGGCTGGATCATCTATGTTGATGCGGACGCCTATATCGCCGACCTGTCGTTCGACATCGGCGCCTATCTCGCCGAACGAAACCAATACGCCCTGATCGCCGCTCCCAGCGGCCTGACGCCGCCGCGCTGGTGGGACATCAACGCCGGCGTGTTCGCCATCAATCTGGGCCACGCCAAGGGCCGCGAACTCGTCGATCTGTGGTTCGAAAAATTCATGGCCCCGCCCCTGGACGTGCTGTCCGCCGAGCAGGTTTGGGGCGATGTGATCGACGATCAGGCGATCCTTCACGACTCGCTGAACGCCATCGTCGGTTTCGAAGCGGCGCTTCTGCGTGACGAAGGGGCGCACCCGGTCTTCAACTGGGATTCTCGCTTCATTCGCCAAGTCGTGCGCGACGCCGCCCCGATGTGGCTGCGTATCAAGCGGATCGAAGAAGCCGTAAACCAGAGCCTGGCCGCGGCGGGCCTGGATACGTCGGCTCTCCCCCGACGCGAGCACCACGGCGAGCGCGAAGAGGCGAACGAAGAGTTTGTCGAAGCCGTCTATCAGGTGATGTTCGGGCGCAACCCGGACCCTGGCGGCCGCGTGTCCTCGCTCGCCGCCTTGCGCAATGGGGACCGCACCTATCGCGACGACCTGCGCAGCTGCATGGAAAGCCCCGAGTTCAAGGACCGCCTGCCGGTTCTCCTGAAGCGTATTCTCACGGACGAGGAACGTCAGGCCCTGGCCGCCGCCCTGGCCTGACGCCAAGGGGCGCGCATTCAGCCTTTGGCGTGCCAGTTCCAGGCGTGCCGAGCCATGTCGGCCAAGTCCCACTGCGGTCGCCAGCCCAGCGTCCGGGCGGCGGCCGCATTGTCGGCCACAAGGCTGGGCGCATCTCCCTGGCGACGCGGCTGCGGCACGGTCGGCAACGGGCGACCGCTGGCCTGCTCCACCGCCGCGATCAGTTCCTTGACCGTCGTGCCGGCGCCGGTGCCCAGGTTGAAGGCGTCGCCGCCCGACGCGCCGTCCAGCAGGTGTTGCAATGCCAGCACGTGAGCATCCGCCAGATCCAGAACGTGGACATAGTCGCGCAAGGCCGTGCCATCGCGCGTGTCGTAATCCTGGCCGAAGACGGAGAAGGTCGATCTCTGTCCCAGCACGGTCTGGATAGCGAGGGGAAGGGCATGGGTCTCGGGCTCATGCCGCTCGCCGATACGGCCCTCGGGATCGGCGCCTGCGGCGTTGAAATAGCGCAGGATGATCGGGCGGACGGTCCCGAAACGCGTCAGGTCCGCCAGCGCCTGCTCGACCGCCAGCTTGGTGCGGCCATAGGGATTGATCGGCCGCTGCGGATGGGCTTCATCCAGAGGCAGGTACTGCGGCTCGCCGTAGGTGGCGCAGGTGGATGAGAAGACGAACGGCGCCACGCCCGCCGCGCTCATGGCCGCCAAGACATTGAGCGCGCCGCCCACGTTCACGGCGTAGAAATCGCTGACCTGATCGAACGACAGACCCACCTCGATCAAGGCCGCAAAGTGAATCACGCCGATCGGCCGCCACCGCTCCAACGCGCGCTGCACCTCGGCGGGCGAACGGACGTCCCCCTCCTCCAGCGGCCCCCATTGCACAGCCTCCCTGTGTCCGTTCGACAGATTGTCGAAAACCACAGGCTGAAATCCCGCCTCGGCGAGGCGCATGCAGGTGTGGCTGCCGATATAGCCGGCGCCCCCGGTCACGAGGACATTGTTCAGCATCCAAGCTCTCCCAGTCGATCAGCCGCTCAGTTCAGCGGCTTGCTCATGTCGCCGATCGCCAGCCCAAGCCGTCGGGCGCTGGCGCTTAACTGCCCGAAGGCCCCCATGATGTGGTATAGTGAACTGGCCGGCGCGGCCTCGTTCATGAACCCTTTGCGGCCCAACCGCTTGTCGCGCCAGACGCCGTTCGGCGTCAGATAAAGCCACACGGCCCGCAGGGCGTCGGAGGCGTCCGTCATATAGCGGCGGCGATCGCCGTCTTCAGCGGTTTCCGCCAGGATCAGCGCCGCCTTCAGCCATTCCGTCTGCGGCCACAGGCGCGCCCGCTCGCCGCGGGGACGCCCATCGGTGTTGATGGCGTCGAGGGCGACGCGGCTATCGCTCACCCCCTTCGTGCCGAAATCATAGAGGCGCCGCGCCCATGCAAGCATCGTCGTGTCGCCCCGCAACCGCGCATAGCGCGCCAGCAGCCAAGTCCATTCGAACTGATGTCCGGGCTCAACCAACCGGCCGTCTTCACCCGACGCGGGGCTCCACGCCTCATCAAAGAATTCGCGCAGGAACCCTCCGGCCGGGTCGATGAAGCGCGTCTGGGCCAGACGCACCACCTCGTCGGCCATGAGGCCCCATTCGGCGTCGCCGCCGCCTTCCTCCCACGCCAGGCAGGCCTCCAGCAGATGCATGTGGGCGTTCGCCTGATAGGGTCGCGCCCCTTCTTCACGCCAGCCGCCCTGCGGCAGGCGAAGGGCCTGCAGGCCTTCACGGATCCGCTGGGCCTTCGCCGCGACGTCGGGCCGCAGGCCGCTCGCGGATTGCAGGGCCAGCAGGACGAAAGCCTGATCGTACAGCATGGCCGCCTCGTCCAGCGGCGCCCCGTCAGCCGTCAGCAGGGTGCGGCACAGGCCATCGGGGCGAAGATACTCCGCCTCAAGCCGTTCGACCCCCAGGCCGACCGCGCGTCGCCACGGCCCGCTCCATCCCATTCGCCCGGCCTCGGCATAGGCCCATATCTGCCGGGCCTGGACGCGCGCGCGGCGCGCGATCTTCATCCCATGCCCGTCCAGGCTGAGAGCCTCGGCGAAGCGGCCGTCCTCATCCTGGCCCAGGGTGGCCCACAAGGGCAGGGCGGACTGCCGCAGCCAGTCCGCGAAACGCCGTCCGCCGGCCTCCAGGTCCTCCGGCTGGGGCTTGTGGAAGTCGAGATGCTGAGGAAAGGCGGTGCGCACGCGCTCCACCACGCTCTTCACATCCTGGGCGCGATCCAGGTCGCAGACCAGAATCGCGTCCTCCTCGGCGACGATGGCTAGGTTGCTGACCCCCAGGACGCCGACCAGCACGCCCTCGGGGGCGCGAACCAGGCAGCCTTCGGAATCCTCGAAGATATGAGACCCGAACTCGCCCTCGCCGGTCTGGGCGATGGCGTCCCAGGCCCCCAGGTCCGACCAGGCGAAATCGACCGCCAGGACCGAGGCGCGCTGCGTCTTCTCCATCAAGGCGTAGTCGATCGATATCTTGGGCGCGTCCCTGAAGGCGTCGCCCAACTGCTGGACGTGCCCGGAGGTCGGTTCATCCAGGGAGCGCTTCGCCGCATCGGCGACGCCGGGGGCCCTCGCTTCCAATTCCTCGACCAGAGTCGCGGCCGAAACGATGAAATTGCCGCTGTTCCACAGATAGCCGTCGCGGATGAACTCCGCCGCGCTCTCGCGGTCCGGCTTCTCCCGGAAGGCTTTCACCGAGGCCAGGCCGGGCCCCTCCGGATTGATGTAGCCATAGGCCGTCGAAGGCGAGGTCGGCTTCACGCCCAGGGTGACGATCCGGCCAGCGCTCGCGGCCGACGCCGCCTGGCGCACCGCCTGGCGGAAGGCCTCATGATCCGGGATGTGGTGATCGGAGGCGACGAAGACGTTCACCCCGTCCGGGTCGTGCGCCAGGGTCCAGGCGGCGGCGGCGGCCATCGCGGCGGCGGAGTCGCGGGCTTCCGGTTCAAGCAGGATACGGGTGCGGTCCTGCAGCCCCAATTGCTCCAGCTGCTCCACGATCCACTCCCGGTGACGCGTGCCGGCGACCACCACCAAGACGCCGTCGCGGACCAGGGGCGCCACCCGCATGGCCGTCTCCTGGAACAGGGAGCGATTTCCCGCCAGGGGAATGAACTGCTTCGGGCGGGAAGGACGAGACGCCGGCCACAATCGCGTACCGGAGCCGCCGCACATGATCACGGGGTAGAGATTCATCACATCCTATTAGACCGCAGCGCTCCCGATGCGAAGGCTAGGACAGGCCGCACCGAACCGCTAGTGACAGTCTTCGGACAAACGGCGTTGGCGAAGATGACGAAGAAAACAGCCCTGATCGTCTTGGGGATGCATCGAAGCGGCACGTCCTCCGTCGCGGGCGCCCTGGCCCTGGCGGGAGCGGCCGCGCCCAAGCACCTCATGCCTGCGGCGGACGACAACCCCAGGGGTTTTTGGGAAAGCAGCGCCGTGGCCGATTTCAATGACCGCCTGCTCGCTCAGCAGGGGTCGAACTGGAGCGATTGGCGGGCGATCGCCGCTCGTCCGATCCTGGCCGACGCCCGTGCGCGCGTCGAAGCCGCGGACCTGCTGCACGACGAGTTCGGCGAGGCCCCGGCCATCGTGCTCAAGGACCCCCGCATCTGTCGCCTGTTTCCGTTCTGGCGCCAGGCGCTGGCCGAGGCGGGCTACGCCGCCGTGGTGATCAGCCCCTTGCGCGCGCCGTCCGAGGTCGCCGCCTCCCTGGTGTCGCGCAACGGCCTGGGGCGCAGCCATGCGCTGCGCCTGTGGATGCGTCACGTCCTGGACGCCGAGCATGCGTCTCGCGGCCTGCCGAGACGCTTTGTCATGTGGCCGGATTTCCTGACGCGGTGGCGGGCGGACTTCGCCGAAATCAGCCGACTGTCCGAGCTGTCGCTGGGCGCCGACAACGCCGTCGCGGCCGAGATCGACGCCTTCCTGTCGAGCGACCTGCGGCGACAGTCGGACGACTCGCCGGTCCCTGTGGTCGTAGCCCGGGTCCAGGACCGCCTGGTGCAACTGTCCCGCCATGGCGACCATCCAGACCTGAGCCGCGCGCTGGATCAGCTTCGTCTGGACTTCGAGCGGGCCTGCTCCCTGTTCGAGGACGCTCCACGCTGACATTCCCATGCGCCTTCGCGCGTGACTCCCGCGCCCTTCGCCGCTATCGAGCGCGCACGATGAAAGAGACTGATCGGCAATCCGAGGAACGCGGCTGGGAGACGGCGAAGACGCTCGCCGAAGCCCTGCCCTATATCCAGGTTTATGACCGCGAGACCGTGGTCATCAAATACGGCGGCCACGCCATGGGCGAGAGCGCCGTGGCGAAGCAGTTCGCCGCGGACGTGGTGCTGCTGAAGCTGATGGGGGTGAACCCCGTGGTCGTCCACGGCGGCGGCCCGCAGATCAGCGCCATGCTGGACAAGGCGGGCGTGAAGTCGGCCTTCGTCGATGGTCTGCGCGTGACGGACAGGGACACCATGACGGTGGCCGAAATGGTCCTGTCCGGCGCCGTCAACAAAGAGATCGCTCACTGGATCACCGTCGCCGGCAAGGAAGCCGACGTGCGCGGCGTCGGCCTGTCGGGCAAGGACGCGGGCCTGCTGACGGTCGAGAAGACGCGCCGCACCAAGCGCGACCCCGACAGCATGATCGAGCATGAAGTCGATCTGGGCTTCGTCGGCGAACCGACCAAGGTCGATCCCAAGCTGATCAAGGGGCTGATCGCCTCGGAGACTGAAGACTGGGTGCCGGTCATCGCCCCCATCGGCGTGGCCGAGGACGGCCAGACCTATAACGTCAACGCCGACACCGTGGCCGGGGCCGTCGCAGGCGCCCTGCACGCCAAGCGGATGCTGCTGCTGACCGACGTGCCGGGGGTCAAGGGCGCCGACGGCGAGATCATCCGCCAGATGACGCTGGAAGAGGCGCAGGGCCTGATCGACGCGGGCGTCGCCACCGGCGGCATGATTCCCAAGCTGGAGACGGCCATGGCCGCCGTCCGCGCGGGCGTCGAGGCCGTGGTCATCCTGGACGGCCGCCGTCCGCACGCCATGCTGGTCGAGCTGTTCACCGAGCACGGCGCCGGCACCCTGGTCAAAAGGAAGTGACGGGTCCGGCGTCGGCGACGGCGCCCGGCGGCGCCGCGGCTGAATCCGGCGCGGACCTGCGCCATGTGCGCGCCTGGGTGTTCGATCTGGACAACACCCTCTACCCCGCCGAGAACCGCTTCATGGGTTTGGTCGAGCAGCGCATCAACCAGTATGTGGTGCGCACGTCCGGCCTGCCGTCCGACGAAGCCCTGTCGATGCAGAAGACCTTCCTGCACGACTACGGCACCTCCCTGGCCGGTCTGATGGAGCACTATCAGATCGATCCGCATCATTTTCTGGCCGAGGTGCATGACGTGCCGCTGGACGTGCTGGCGCCGGACCCTGCCCTGCACGCGGCGCTGAAGCGGCTGAAAGGCCCGCGCCTGATCTTCACCAACGGCTCGACCGGCCACGCCGAACGGGTGATGCGGCGGCTGGAGCTGACCGGCCTGTTCGACGGCGTCTTCGCCCTGGAGGACGCCGACCTGATCCCCAAGCCCGACCCGCGCACCTTTGCGAAGATGCTGGCGCGGTTCGACGTCGATCCGGCCGCCGCCTGCTTCTTCGAGGACACGCCCAAGAACCTGGAGCCGGCGCGCGACCTGGGCATGACCACCGTCCTGATCGGACCCAAGGCCTTCATCGCCGAGGGTGCCCACATTCAACACCGGGCCGCCTCCCTGGCCCCCTTCCTGGCCGCCGCCAGACTTGACGGAGACCCGCAATGACCGACCTGACCCACCTCGAATCCGTGATCGAAGCCGCCTGGGAAGCACGCGCCGACGTCTCGCCCGCCACGCGCGGCGAGGTGCGCGACGCCGTCGACACCGCCCTGGCCCTGCTCGACTCCGGTCAGGCGCGCGTCGCCTCGCGCGGAGATGACGGCGTGTGGACGACGCACCAGTGGCTGAAGAAGGCGGTGCTGCTGTCCTTCCGCCTGAACGACAACGTCATCATGCGCGCGGGCCACGCCCCGACCCTGCCGCTGTCGGCCGACCACCCGGCCGGCGTCGGCCCCTTCTGGGACAAGGTGCCCAACAAGTTCGGCGACTGGAGCGCCGCCGACTATCAGGCCGCAGGCTTCCGCTCGGTGCCCGGCGCCGTCGTCCGTCGCGGCGCCTATGTCGGCAAGAACGTGGTGCTGATGCCGTCCTTCGTGAACATCGGCGCCTTCGTCGATGAGGGCTCGATGGTCGACGCCTGGGCCACGGTCGGCTCGTGCGCCCAGATCGGCAAGAACGTCCACCTGTCGGGCGGCGCGGGCATCGGCGGCGTGCTGGAGCCGCTGCAGGCCAACCCGACCATCATCGAGGACGGCTGCTTCATCGGCGCCCGCGCCGAGGTGGCCGAGGGCGTCATCGTCCGCGAGGGCGCGGTGCTCGCCATGGGCGTCTATCTGTCGGCCTCGACCAAGATCGTGGACCGGGCGACCGGCGAGATCTTCCGTGGCGAGGTTCCGGCCTATTCGGTCGTCGTGCCGGGCGCCCTGCCCGATCCGAACGGCGGCCCCAGCCTGTACTGCGCCGTCATCGTCAAGCGCGTCGACGCCCAGACCCGCGCCAAGACCGGGGTGAACGAACTGCTGCGCGACTGATTGCGCCGCGGGCGCGAAGGAAACAGGCTCGTCAATCTCTTCGAAACCGGCCTAATGGCTGGATAGGTTTCGGGAGAGGAAACCATGGCTGTTCATCGACTGCGTCGATTCGCGATCTCGATCAGCGTCCTGGGCCTGCTGGCGACGCCGCTGGCGGCTTGCGGCGGAGGCGGAGGCGGGGGCGGCGGCGTTGTCACGCCCACCCCGACGCCTCCCCCCCCGCCACCACCACCTCCTCCGCCTCCGCCTCCGCCTCCGCCGTCGATCCCGTCAGAGGATTCGCGGGAATATCAGCGCAACTGGGGGGTCGCCGACGCCCAGGCCATCGCCGCATGGCGCACGGGCGCGACCGGACGCGGGATCACGGTCGGAGTGGTCGATTCCGGCATCCGCATGAACCACCAGGACCTGGGCGCGAACATTTCGTCCCTGTCCACCGACATCGTGGCCGGACGCAACGAGCGCGAGGATCAGGACGGCCACGGCACGCGAGTGTCCAGCATCATCGCGGCGCCCTTCAACGACTACGGCACCGTCGGCATAGCCTTCAACTCAACCATCCTGTCGGTCCGGGCCGACGTCAGCGACTGCACCAAGCCGGAAGACAAGATCTGCTTCAAGAGCGGCGACCTGGCGCGGGCGCTGGACTATGCGGTCCAGAACGGGGCGCGCGTCATCAATCTGTCGATCGGCGGCGAGACCCCGCTGGGCGCCCAGTTCGAGGCCGCCCTGCTGCGCGCGATCAACGCCGGGGCGGTCTTCGCCATCGCCGCCGGCAATGAAGAGGGCGCCAACCCCGAATGGCCCGGCCGCTACGCCAGCGACCCCCGCTTCGCCGGCGCCGTCATCGTCACCGGCGCCCACGACAAGGCGCAGCAGATCGCCGACTTCTCCAACCGCGCCGGGGTGTCGCAGAACGCCTTCCTGTCCGCGCCGGGCGTCGACGTCATCGTCGATTGCGAAGGCGACGGCTGCTGGCGGGTGAACGGCACCTCCTTCGCCTCGCCCGCCGTGGCGGGGGCGCTGGCCCTGCTGCTGGAGGCCTTTCCCAATCTGACGGGACGGGAGGCCGTCGACATCCTGCTGCGCACCGGGCGCGAGGCGGGCGATCCGGGAACCGACGTCGTCTACGGCCGCGGCCTGCTGGACATCGCCCGCGCCTTCCAGCCCGTGGGCGCGACCTCGGCGCCGATGGCGAACGGCGCGGCGGCGGTCAATATCGCGCTGGAGCCGGGCGCCCACGTGGGCGGACCGTTCGGCGACGCCCTGGGCCGCACCGGGGCGCTGAGCACCATCGCCTATGACGAGTATGAGCGGCTGTTCCGCGTGGACCTGGGCGCCGCCTACGGCCCCGCGCCGCGCCGCAGCTATCAGCCCAGAAATCCGACGCCGATGCAGCAGTCTCAGGTGTCGCTGGACGCGCCGGGCGGGACGCGGCTGTCGCTGGCCGCCGCTGCGCCGGTGGCCGCGCCCGAGCCGGTGGTCGCGCGCTACACCCCGTTCGACGCGCCCTGGCTGGGCGACGAGACGCGCAGCGAGGCCCTGTTCGAGGTGCAGGCGGGGCGGCTGTCCCTGACCGCCTGGCAGGGTCAGGGCGGGGCGAGTTCGCCCTTCCGCAGCGGGTCCGGCGACGGCTTTGTCGCCCTGACCCAGGCGGATCACGCCCTGCGCGGCGCCCTCAGCTTCGGCGCCCTGACCTTCAGCGCCGAGAGCGGGTCCGGCGACCGCCGCGCCCCGCTGCGCCCGGTGGAGCGCGACGCCTCGACCTACGCCCGCGCCGGGCTGGACTGGCGCGCCGAGAACGGCGGCCAAGACCGAGGGGGACTGTCGTTCAGCCTGGGGGCGCTGGACGAGCGGATGGGGCCGCTGGGCGCCTATCTGCCGACGCAATCGGATTTCGCCCTGCCCTCGCGCACCCGTTTCGCGGCGGTCGGCGCGGACGTCGATCTGGGGCGCGGCTTCACCCTGTCGGGCGAGGCGGGTTTCGGCCGCACCGAGCTGGAGGGGCGCTTCCTGCATCTGTCGGCCCCGGCGCTCAGCTCGACCTGGCGCGCGTCCCTGCAGTCGGCCTGCCCGTCCTGGTCCTTCGCCGAGGCCCTGGGCTGCCGCAGTCTGACATGGGAGATCTCCCAGCCGTTGCGGATCGAGGACGGGACGTTCAGCGCCTATCTGGCCGATGCGCCGCTTGACTATTTCGATCCGGTGACCTTCTCGGAGCGGCGTTTCTCGGCCGCGCCGTCAGGGCGGCAGATCGACTTCAGCGTGCGCAGCCTGCACGCCCTGCCCGGCGGATCGTGGCTGCAGCTGGAGGCCGTGGCCAGCCGCGAGGAGCAGCACCGGGCGGACGCCCCCACCGGCTACGCCCTGCTGGGCAGCTGGCGGCGGGGGTTTTGA
>JAFKFS010000051.1 GCA_017308115.1 Bordetella sp. | reverse complement strand
TCGTCATGGTCCGGCGAGGGGGTGAAGCGCAGGCGCTCGGTCCCCTTGGGCACGGTCGGATAGTTGATGGGCTGGACGTAGATGCCGTGCTCTTCCAGCAGCATGTCCGAGATCAGCTTGCAGTGCACCGGATTGCCGACGTGAACCGGAACGATGTGGCTGACGCTGGGCAGGACCGGAATGCCCGCCTCGGTCAGGCGGCGCTTCAGGGTGGCCGCGCGCTCCTGATGGGCCTCGCGCAGTTCGGGGTGCGCCTTCAGGTGGCGGACCGAAGCCAGGGCGCCGGCGGTCAGGGCGGGCGGCAGGCTGGTGGTGAAGATGAAGCCCGAGGCCCAGCTGCGCACCGCGTCCACGATCACCGCATCGGCGGCGATGTAGCCGCCCATGACGCCGATCGCCTTGCCCAGGGTGCATTCGACAATGTCGATTCCGTCCAGAACGCCGTCGCGCTCGGCCACGCCCGCGCCGGTCTCGCCGTACAGGCCCACGGCGTGAACCTCGTCCAGATAGGTCAGGGCGCCGTATTTCTTCGCCAGGGCGATGGTGCCGACGATGTCGGCGATGTCGCCGTCCATCGAATAGACGCTCTCAAAGGCGACCAGCTTGGGCGCCTCGGCAGGCGCGGCGGCCAGCAGTTCCTCAAGATGTGCGAGGTCGTTGTGGCGGAAGATGTGACGCTCGCCGCCGCCGTTGCGGATGCCCGCGATCATGGAGGCGTGGTTCAGGGCGTCCGAGAAGATGATCAGGCCCGGCAGAATCTTCTGCAGAGTCGACAGCGTCGCCTCATTGGCCACATAGCCCGAGGTGAACAGCAGGGCCGCTTCCTTCTGGTGCCAGCTGGCCAGTTCGGCCTCCAGGTCCACGGCCGAGCGCGTGGTGCCCGAAATGTTGCGCGTGCCCCCGGCGCCTGCGCCCGTGCGCTCGATCTCGGCCTGCATGGCCCCGACCACGGCCGGATGCTGACCCATGCCCAGATAGTCGTTGGAGCACCAGACCACGACCTCCTGCTGAGAGCCGTCCTCGCGGCGGCGCACGGCGCGCGGGAACTGGCCGCGCACCCGCTTCAGATCGGCGAAGACCCGGTAGCGGCCTTCGCTGCGGACCTGCTCGACAGAGTTCTGAAAGGCGGACTTATAGTCGAACAAGGCGGCGCTTCTTTCGCTTATGCAGCTTTCGCGAGCCTAATTGCGCGCGCCGCCCTGTCTTGTCCATGTCAAGAACCGGACAAAACGTCCCAACCCCTTAATTGATAACGGTTCTCACTTCTTGAGCGCCCCGCGATCGTCGGCCCGTTGGGACCTCCCGACCCGACGCGGGCTTCTCCTCCCCATGAAATGGGGAGGTGGATCGGGCGCGTCAGCGCCCGAGACGGAGGGGCGGCTTGGTTCCGCTGCGGGGAAGCCCCTCCACCACTTCGTGGTCCCCCTCCCCATTGCATGGGGAGGAAAAATCAGGCCAGGGCGTCGATGCGGCCGCGCAGCATCTGGACCATGGCCGAGAAGTCCTTGCCGCCGTAGCCGAGGCCGTTGAACAGGGCGTAGAGGGCCTCGGCCTGCGCCCCCAGCGGGGTCGAGGCGCCTGCCTTGGCGGCGGCGTCCTGGGCCAGCTTGAGGTCCTTCAGCATCATGGCGGTGGCGAAACCGCCTTCATAGCCGCGGTTCGACGGGGCGGTCGGCACCGGGCCGGCCCAGGGATAGTAGCTGGTCACGCTCCAGCACTGGCCGGAGGACTTGGAGGCGATTTCGAAGAAGCGTTCCGGCTCCAGACCCAACTTCTCGGCCAGGGCGATGGCCTCGCACGTGCCGATCATCGAAATGCCCAGCAGCATGTTGTTGCAGATTTTGGCGGCCTGCCCCGCGCCGTGGTCGCCCGCGCGGATGGTGATGCGGCTCATGGGGTCCAGGGCCGGTTCGACGCGGGCGAAGTCGGCCTCGTCGCAGCCGACCATGAAGGCCAGCGTTCCGGCGTCGGCCGCCGCCGTGCCGCCCGAGACGGGGGCGTCGGCGAAGGCGTAGCCCGCCTCCTTGGCCAGAGCCGCCACCTTGCGCGCCGTCTCGACGTCGATGGTGGAGCAGTCCAGCAAAAGGGCGCTGGCCGGGGCCACGCCGATGATCTGTTCGGAATAGACGTTGAGGACGTGCGGCCCGGCGGGCAGCATGGTGATGACCACCTCGGCGTCCTTCACGGCCTCGGCGACCGAGCCGACGGTGCGGCATCCGGCCTCGGCGGCGCGTTCCAGCGCGGCGGGCGACAGGTCGAAGGCGGCGACGTCATGCCCGGCCTTGGCCTGGTTCGCGGCCATGCCGCCGCCCATGTTGCCCAGGCCGATGAAGGCGATGCGAGTCATCTGTGCGTTCCCTTATGGATTTTGGCCGAGGGTTAGCGCCGCCCGTCCCGCTTCGCCAGTCACCAATTTGAGACGGGACGCCTCAGTTCGGCTTTCTGAAGCGATAGACGAACTGGTCGGTCTTGCCCCGGATCGCCTCGTCAAAGACGTTCAGGCTGTGGTCGTCGGCCGTGTTGGCGACGGCCGTGCTTTCGCCGTCGAAGACGAAGCCGGCGGCCTCGACCTCCCTGCGAAGCTGGGCGCCCTCGATGCGGTGCAGGGTCTCGACCACGGAGTTGGCGGCGCCGGGCGCGGCCTGGTGGTCGATGACGACATAGAGGCCGCCGGGCTTCAGCGCCTTGAAGATGTCGGTGTTCATCCTGGCCACGTCCACGCCGAAACGGGGGATGTGGAAGTCGTGATATTCCTGGCTCATGAAGACCAGATCCAGCGGCTGGTCGAAGCTCATGGCGTCCAGGTCGCCGTTGACCCGGCTGACGTTGGGATAGGCGGCGACCAGGGCGTCGGCGCGCGGGTTCTCGCGCTCGGCCGTGCGGTTCGGCACGAAGGCGTAGACATGACCGCCCTCGCCCACGACCCGCGCGAACAGTCGGGTGAAGTAGCCCGCGCCGGGGCGGATGTCGGCGATCCGCTGGCCCGGCTTCACCTGGGCGAAGGCAAGCATTTCGGCGGGATGACGCAGGGGATCGCGGGCGACCTCGTCCGCCGGACGCAGGGCGTCCGCGACGGCGGCCTGATAGGCGGGCGCGGCGGCGGTCTGAGCCAGGGCGGGCGCGGCGCCCAGAACAAAGGCGACAGCGGCGGCGGCGAGCAGATGCGGCTTCATGGCGAACTCCTTGATCTCTTGCTGCCCCGGTCGGGGCCCGGTCGGCATAAGGCGCGCGGATAAGGCGGCTGGCAAGCCGCCCCGTCTCAGGATCAACCGGCGGACATGGAGGCCGGCGTCTGCTTCTCCTTCAGGGTGACCAGCTCCTCGGCCATGGTCGGATGGACGGCGCAGGTCGCGTCCCACTGGGCCTTGGTCAGGCCCGCCTTCACAGCGATGGCGGCCAGTTGGATCATCTCGGGGCTGTCGGGGCCGACGATGTGGACGCCGACGACGCGTTGGCTCTCCGCATCGACCACCAGCTTCATCAGCACCCGCTCGTCCGAGCCGGTGAAGGCGTACTTCATCGGGCGGAAGCGGGTGACGTAGACGTCCACCTCGCCCGGACAGGCGTGGCGGGCCTCGGCCTCGGTCAGGCCGAC
>JAFKFS010000050.1 GCA_017308115.1 Bordetella sp. | reverse complement strand
GGCGTTGGGGAAGGCCTGGGCCTTCTGGATGTCCTTCATGGTGATCAGGCCGACGGCGCGATAGGCGTCGTCCACCACGATGACCCGTTCGATCTTGCGGGTGCGCAGCAGTTCCTGCGCCTCCATCCGCCCGGCGCCCTCGCGCACGGTGATCAGGTCGCCGGTCGTCATCAGGTCGGCGGCCTTGAGGTTCGGATCGGTCTCGAAGCGCATGTCGCGGTTGGTCAGCATGCCGACCAGCTTGCCGCTCTTTGGATCGACGACAGGGAAGCCGGTGATCTTCTTGCGCTCGACGATCTGGAGGACCTCGCCCAGGGTCGTGTCGGGGGCGACCGTGACCGGGTTCACCACCATGCCGCTTTCATAGCGTTTGACGGCGCGGACCTCTTCGGCCTGCTCGTCGATGGTCATGTTCCGGTGCAGCACGCCCATGCCGCCCGCCTGCGCCATGGCGATGGCTAGGCGGCTTTCCGTCACCGTGTCCATGGCGGACGACAGCAGCGGGATGTTCAGTTTGATTTCGCGCGTCAGCTGGGTCGAGACATCGACATCAGCCGGCATGACCTCGGACGGACCGGGTTCGAGCAAAACATCATCGAAGGTAAGGCCTTCGCGTATCTCCATGGGGGAGTCTCCGTTTTGCGGGCCGCGTATAACGCCCGTTCGCCGGGAACCGCAACCCCAAGCCCGCGCTATCGTGTTAATAAGAGGAATTGCCTTGAAACGGACGGCGAGAGGCCGCATTCCCCGATAATGGTTCGCATCTTGCTCACCACGGCGCGACAGCTCGCTCTCAAGATCGCGAGCTACGGCGCCATGCACCTGGTCGTGGCGATCCTGGTGGCCTTCGCCCTGACCCGCGACTGGCGGCTGGCGCTGGCGGTAGGGGTGGTCGAGCCGATCTTTCAGACCCTCGCCTATTCGGTCCATGACCGCGTCTGGCACCGGATCGAGCGCCGCAGGATGCTGTCCGGCGTCGAGGAGACCGCCGAGGCCTTCACCGCCCGCCTGGAGGTCATGAACGCGCGCGAGCAGAACCGCGCCCACAACCACCATGGTCATGGTCACGATCATGGGCACAGCCACGCCCTGCCCCGTAACCTGAAGCAGGTGGCGCTGAAGACCGTCACCTACGGTCTCATGCACTTCACCGTGGCGGTGCTGGTGGCCTTCGCCCTGACGCGCGACATCCGCATCGCCCTGGCCATCGGCACCATCGAGCCTCTGGTGCAGACGGTCTTCTTCACCCTGCACGACCGCATCTGGACGCGACTCGAGGCCAGGAAGGCCGCCCGCCGCGCCGCCGAGGCCGCCGCGACCGGGGGCGCGTCGGCGTAACTGGCGCTCTGCGCCAAGCCAACGCCGTCACCCTTCCCTACACGCCGTCATCCAAGGGTCGGAAGGCCGCAGACCAGCGTCGGCCCTACCGCTTGTTCAGCGCCACCAGAAACACCTCGGCGCTGCCCTTGCGGCTCGATTCGGGCTTCACATACTTCACGGTCTCGAACTCCTCGCGCAGGCGCGTCAGCACGCCGCCCGCGTCGCCGCCCTGGAAGTTCTTCGACACGAAGGCCCCGCCGGGCCTCAGGGTGCGGATGGCGAAGTCGGCCGCGATCTCGATCAGGGCGATGATCTTCAGGTGGTCCGTCTGGCGATGGCCGACCGTGTTGTGCGCCATGTCCGACAGCACCAGGTCCGGCGGTCCGCCGATGGCGTCCAGCAGTTGCTGATCCACGCCCGGCTCGGTGAAGTCGGCCTGGATCAGGGTCGCGCCGGGGATCGGCTCGATCATCAGCAGGTCCACGCCGGCCACCGCCGACGCCCCCCGGTCCATCGCCACCTGCACCCAACCGCCCGGCGCCGCGCCCAGGTCGATGACCCGCGAGCCGCGCTTGATCAGCCGGAACTTGTCGTCGATCTCCATCAGCTTGAAGGCCGCGCGGCTGCGCCAGCCCTCGGCGCGCGCGCGGTCGGACCATTCGTCCGACAGCTGACGCTTGATCCAGGCCTGGCTGGACAGGGACTTCTTGTCCGCCGTCTTGATCTTCTGGCCGACCTTGCGGCCCGAGGCCGTGCCGCCCGAGGGCAGGCGCACCATGCGACGGCGTTCCTGCGGCTTGTCGGCGGGCTTTTCGTCTTCACTCATGCTTCCCACATAGCCCTGACGGCGTTCAGCCGCTATGACCCGCGCACAATTCCGGCTCGCATAACCTCAAGGAGCGCCCGATGGCCGATCAAACCCTGACCTTCACCCTGGACACCGGCGACGGCGCCGAACGCAACGTCGTCATCAAGCTGCGCGACGACCTGGCGCCCAACCACGTCAAGCAGATCACCGACCTGGCCAAGGAAGGCTTCTATGACGGCGTGGTCTTCCACCGCGTGATTCCGGGCTTCATGGCCCAGGGCGGCGACCCGACGGGCACGGGCACCTCGGGCTCGAAGAAGCCGAACCTGAAGCAGGAATTCTCGAAGGAGCCGCACGTCCGCGGCGTCTGCTCCATGGCCCGCACCTCGGACCCGAACAGCGCCAACTCGCAGTTCTTCATCTGCTTCGACGACGCCCGCTTCCTGGACGGCCAGTACACCGTCTGGGGCGAAGTGATCGAAGGCATGGATCACATCGACGCCCTGCCGAAGGGCGAGCCGCCCCGCGCGCCGGGCAAGATCGTCAAGGCGACCGTCGCCTAAAGACAAAGGTTCAGCGGCGGGGGATCAGTCCCCCGCCCACCACCGCAGCGACACCCCGTCGAAGGTCCGGTCTCCGACCTTCAGCCGTCCCGTCAGGACGACGCCCCGATCGCCCAGATTGCGCCGCGCCGTCGCCAGCGCCCCCTGGTCGAGCCTCCCCTCGAACGACACCGCGCCCAGTTCGCGGGACCGCGCCTGAAAGCGCACCCGATCCTCGGTCACGTCATAGGCCGTCGGAATCAGCCGCGTGCGCCGCGCCTTTTCCGCCCCCGCCGGGGCGTCCGTCGCCTCGAACTCCATCATGATCGGCGCAAAGCCCGCCGTCCGATCGCCCTCGCGCC
Organism: Bordetella sp.; assembly: GCA_017308115.1. Classification (GTDB taxonomy): domain Bacteria; phylum Pseudomonadota; class Alphaproteobacteria; order Caulobacterales; family Caulobacteraceae; genus Brevundimonas. Next base: position 682 of record JAFKFS010000050.1, on the reverse strand, counting down.
AGGCGATGAAGTCGGGAACCTGGCCCAGGAACAGGTGATGCAGCCGCCAGGCGCCGACCTGCACCGCCGTTGTGGGGATGTAGTAACCGGACACGTCCTCGGGCAGGTCGTGGTTGAACGCGCTGGCCGGCGCCGCCTTGTCGGTCGCCGCGCCCCGGTCGCAGGCGGCGACCGTCAGGGCCAGCGCCCCCGCCAGCAGGATCGGCAGAGCCCTCAAGGCAGGCGCACCAGGGCCGACAGCCAGCCCAGATCCTGCAGCCGCTCGACCGACTCGAACAATGGCACGGCCAGCAGGAAGACCAGGCCGTCGCGCAGCGTGGTCAGGAAGAACTGCGGCCGCACCTCCAGGCTTTCGGCGTCGCGCCACTTGGAGAAGTCCGGCCCGAAACGCGGCGTCCGCGCGCAATAGTCCGCATAGGTCCGGCCGAAGGCGCCCGCCAGCCAGGCCTCCTCGCGCTTCACCGTGGCGTAGAAGACCGCCACCGTCAGCAGCAGGAAGACGGTCGCCAGGGTCACGCTGCCCGTCTGCGCGCCCACGCCGAACGCCCCCATGAAGCTGAAGACATAGAGCGGATTGCGGCTGATCGAATAGGGCCCGCGATCCACGATCTCGGCCTTCTTGCGTCCGCCGATATAGAGGGAGCACCAGGCCCGCCCGACGATGCAGACGACGATCAGACCC
>JAFKFS010000026.1 GCA_017308115.1 Bordetella sp. | reverse complement strand
GACGACCAGATCTGATCATCAACCCTCAGCCCAGGTCCGTTGGATCGGTTGGGGCGGTTAGAATGAGAGGCCCCAGGTCTCGTCCGGCAAACAGGGACGGGAAACCAGGGTTGAGTAGCAGAGACCCCGATGCGCCACGGCGCCGCCTATCGTAAGCTCGGCCGCACGGTCAGCCACCGCCAGGCCATGTTCGCCAACATGGCCGCCTCGCTGATCAAGCACGAGCAGATCACGACCACCCTGCCCAAGGCGAAGGAACTGCGTCCCTTCGTCGAGAAGCTGGTCACCCTGGCCAAGAAGGGCGACCTGCACGCCCGTCGTCAGGCCATCAGCGCCGTCCGCGACGTGCCGCAAGTCGGCAAGCTGTTCGACACGCTGGCTCCGCGTTACGCCGAGCGTAACGGCGGCTACATCCGCATCATGAAGGCGGGCTTCCGTCACGGCGACAACGCCGCGATGGCCGTCATCGAGTTCGTGGATCGCGACGTCGAGGCCAAGGGCAAGGACTCCGGTCCGGTCTTCGCCATCGAAGGCGACGACGAGGCCTGATCGGACCTTTCGGTCTGAATGAGATCGGGGGCGGCTGGAGCGATCCAGCCGCCCTTTGTCTTGCGCCTCTCCCGAAAGCGGCGCCATACACGGGCGCATGAGTGAGCAAGCGTTCCGTATCATTGAGTTTTCGCCCGCCCATGGGGACGCCTGGCGCGCCCTGAACGAGGCCTGGCTGGTCGAGGGCGGCTTCGCCATCGAGGCCAAGGACCGCAAGGTCCTGGACGACCCTCGGGGCCAGATACTGACGCCGGGCGGCCGCATCTTCTTCATCCAGCGCGGCGACGAGATCGTGGGCTGTTGCGCCCTGATGGCGATGGACGACGGCGGCTTCGAGGTCGCCAAGATGACGATTACGCCCTCGGCGCGGGGGCAGGGCCTGTCGCGACGCCTGCTGGAGGTCTGTGAGGCCGCCGCGCGCGAAATGGGCGCGCCGCGTCTCTACCTGGAGACCAGTTCGACGCTCGGCCCGGCGCTGGCGCTCTATGACAGCTTCGGCTTCGTCCGCCTGCCGCCGCGCGAGACGCCCTATGTCCGGGCCGACGTCTTCATGGAGAAGCCGCTGGGCTGACCGGCCCTATTCCTTCGACAGATCCTGGCGCTGGAACCACCACAGGGCCAGGAAGAAGGGCGCGAAGCTCCATAGCGCCAGTCCCGCCACTGCGCGCCACGCGGCGCCGGAGGGCAGGACAGCGGCCGTCATCCCGCCCTGGATCAGGGCCTTGAGCGCTTCATAGGCTTCGCCGGGAAACAGCAGCATGGTGGGCCAGTCGCCCATCCGCCAACCGGCGAAGAGGCTGGCCTTGGCGAGGAAGGCTTGCGCCACGCCGACCACCAGGGGAATGAAGAGCGCCGCGACCAGGGATCGCGTGACCGTGGCCGCCAGCAGGGCCAGCAACAGGAACTGCACCACGCGAACATAGGCCAGCAAGAGCAGCAGGCCGAAGCTCCTGGCCGCTTCCGCGCTGAAGTGGAAGACGAACCGATTGTCGAAGATCAGCCCCTTGGCGAGGGCGGCGATGAAGGCGGAGCCCAGCATGAGGGCCAGCCCGGCCAGGACCATCAGCTTCATCGCGCCGGCCTTGCCCATGATCAGGTTCGGACGACTGTTGCGCGCGGTGATCAGCCGCCAGGTCTCCCAGCGGTAGTCGGTGGCGAAGACGGTCGCCGCGCCGATCAGCAGGAAAGCCAGAACGGCGGGGTTGGCCAGGGTTCCGGCCGCCTCAAGCAGAGCCTGGCCCAGGTCGAGGGTTCCTCGCTCCAGGCGCAGTTGCGACGGCAGACGCTCGCCGAGGGCGGACATCTTGTCGTCGATGAACAGATTGCCCGCGATGCTCGCCGCCAGTCCGGCGATCGGGACGAAGACGATGCTCCACAGCAGGACCGTGCGGTTCTGCAGCAGGCGCCAGGTTTCGGCGCGGATGGCGTCGGCCAGCATCATGGGCGGCCTCCCTCGACGGAAGAGGTTTCGGTCATGAAGACGCTTTCCAGATCGGCGCCGACCCAGCGGGCCTCGTCGATGTCCACGCCCTGTTCGATCAGGGCGCGCAGCAGGGCGGGCGCCTCGGCGCGGGGGATGGCGGCCATGACGGCGTCGTCCTGAACGTCGCCGCGCTCGCCCAGGACGGCCATGATCTTGGCCAGGGGCGTGGCCGACAGGCGCAGGCGCTCACCCGAGGCGGTCAGGTCGCTGACCCTGCCCTCCGCCGCCAGCTTGCCCCGGTTCAGGATGGCCACGCGGTCGCAGACGCGCTGGACCTCCAGAAGCTGGTGACTGGCCAGGATGACGGTCACGCCGTCGTCGTCGGCCAGGCTGCGGATCAGGGCGCGCATCTCCTGGATGCCGGGCGGGTCCATGCCGCTGGTCGGCTCATCCAGGATGACCAGATCGGGCCGGGTCATCAGGGCGGCGGCGACGCCCAGCCGCTGCATCATGCCGACCGAGAAGCCGCGCACCTTACGGTCCGCCGCCTCGGTGAGGCCGACCCGATCCAGCCAGCGGTCCGTCTCGGCCTCGGCGCCCGCGCCGCGTCCTTGGCCATGCGCCAGCGCCAGCCAGCGCAACGCCTGGCGCGCGGTCAGATAGGGCGGATAGCGCGGCGTCTCGATCATCGAGCCCATGCGCCGGGTCACGGCCGGGTCGCCGGCAGGCTGACCCATCACCCGCACCTCGCCCGCCGTGGGCCGGATCAGGCCCAGCAGGATGCGGAACAAGGTCGACTTGCCCGCGCCGTTCGGTCCCAGCACCCCATAGACGCCGCCGCGCGGTATGCTGAGACTGAGGCCGTCCAGGGCGCGCACCGCGCCGTAGGTCTTGGTCAGGCCGCTCGTTTCGATAACGCTGGTCATGAATCACAGCGTGGCCCGACGGTGGAAAACCGGCAAGCCGTCTTCTGTCTGTCGCGGATTAAGCTTAGGCAACATTCCCGAGAAGCCGATTTCGGGAGCCCTTCATGTTTGATCGTCTGTTCGGCCTGGCGCGCGTCGCGATCCTGACGCTGGCCGTCGCCGCCTGCGCCACCACGCCGCCTGCGCCGCCTGTCGAGACGGCCCAGGCGCCGAACGTCGTCCTGATCTCCATCGACGGCTTCCGGGCCGACTATCTGGAGCGCGGAGCCACGCCGGTTCTGACGCGGCTGGCGGCCGAGGGGGCGTCGGGGCCGATGAAGCCCTCCTTTCCCAGCCTGACCTTTCCGAACCACTACACCCTGGTGACGGGCCTGCATCCCGATCATCACGGCATCGTCGGCAACAACATGGTCGACGCCGAGCTGGGCCGCTTCTCCCTGGGGAACAAGCAGGCCGTCACCGACCGGCGCTGGTGGGATCAGGGCGAGCCGATCTGGGTCTCGGCCGAGCGCCAGGGCGTGAAGACCGCCACCATGTTCTGGCCGGGGTCCGAGGCCGCCATCCGCGGCGTGCGGCCCAGCTATTGGACGCCGTTCGACCAGTCGATGCCCGGCGACGTCCGCGTCGATCAGGTGCTGGCCTGGCTTGACCTGCCGGCGGCCCAGCGTCCGGCGCTGACCACGCTCTATTTCGACATCGTCGACACCATGGGCCACCACCATGGGCCGGATGCGCCTCAGACGCTGGAGGCCATGCGCTCGGTCGACGCCTCCATCGGCCGCCTGATCGAGGGGCTGAAGGCGCGCGGCCTGTATGAGAACACTGTGCTGATCGTGGTGTCCGATCACGGCATGGCGGCGACATCGCCCGACCGGGTGACGGTGCTGGACGACATCATCGACCCGGAGGCGGTGCAGATCGTCTATGGCGGGCCCGTCACCTTCCTGAACCCCGTCGCGGGGCGCGAGGCGGAGGTGGAGCAGGCCCTGCTGGGCTCGCGGCCGCACCTGGACTGCTGGCGCAGGAGCGAGATTCCGGCGCGCTTCGTCCTGGGCTCCAACCCGCGCGTCCCGGCCATCGTCTGCGTTTCGGAGCCCGGCTGGCTGCTGGCGACGCGGGCGCGGCCCGTGACCAAGCCCGGCGGCGCCCACGGCTATGACAACGCCGCGCCCGAGATGCAGGCGATCTTCATCGCCCACGGTCCCGGCGTGATTGCAGGGCGGCGGCTTGAGAACCTGGACAGCGTCGATGTCCAGCCCTTCCTGGCCCGCCTGCTGGGCGTGACTGCGCCGCAGGGCGACGGTGATCCGACCGACACGCTTCCGGTGACGCAGCGCTGAGCAACCCTAACTTTCGTCACCCTCGGGCTTGTCCCGAGGGCCCATCGGGGCTTCATACGCGCCGCTTAAGGGTCATGCCGCCAGGTTGACGGCGCGAACCACGCTTTTGCTAGGTCTTCCCAGTGCGGGTTCTCCCGCTCGATCAGATTGATCTTCCAGTCGCGCAAATAGCGTTTCAGCGCCTTCTCCCGGCGGATCGCGTCCGTGATCGCTTCGAAGGATTCATACCAGACGAGTCGCTTCAGTCCGTGTTCTCTGGTGAAGCCAGGGAATCTCCCGTCTCGATGTTGCTGCACACGTTGAACCAGATTGCTGGTCACGCCGACATACAATGTCCCCTGGGGCCGGTTAGCCATCATGTAGGCGGCGATGAAGGGTCGCTCGTTCGACATTAAGGCAGAGCTTGCAGAACGATGGGCCCTCGGGACAAGCCCGAGGGTGACGGATAGCGGAAAATGATCGCGTGGGCGTTCGGCGCCGTTTAGAAGGTCGATCCACCTCCGCGAGCGTCCATGTCCCTGCACCAACCCAAGGTCCGCCGCGCGGCGATCGCCTTCATCCTCGTGACGGCGGTGCTGGACATCGTGGCCATGGGGATCGTCATTCCGGTCCTGCCGCACCTGATCGAGGAATTCGTCGGCTCCAACGCCCGGGCGGGCCTGTTGAACGGGGTGTTCGTGGCCCTGTGGGCGGGGATGCAATTCCTGGCCTCGCCGGTCATCGGCTCGCTGTCGGACCAGTACGGGCGCCGCCCGGTCATCCTGATCAGCTGCGCCGGGCTGGCGGCGGACTATGTGCTGATGGCGCTGGCGCCGAACCTGTGGTGGCTGGCGGTCGGGCGGTTAGTGGCGGGCGTCACCTCGTCCAGCTTCACCACCATCTACGCCTATATGGCCGACATCACCGAGCCTGAGAAACGCGCCCGCGCCTATGGCCTGATCGGCGCGGCCTTCTCGGGCGGTTTCGTCCTGGGGCCGGTGCTGGGCGGCTTCCTGGGCGAGTTCGGACCGCGCGTCCCCTTCTGGACGGCCGGCGCCCTGTCCGGCGCGGCCTTCCTCTACGGCCTGTTCATCCTGCCCGAGAGCCTGGCGCCCGAAAAGCGGATGCCCTTCAGCTGGCGGCGCGCCAATCCGGTCGGCGCCATGATCCTGCTGAAGCGTCACGCCGAACTGGCGGGCCTCGCGATGGTGAACTTCCTGCTCTACTTCGCCCACCACGTCTTTTCGGCGGTCTTCGTTCTCTACGCCGCGCTGCGTTACGGCTGGGGGCCGTGGCAGGTCGGGGCCCTGCTGGCCATGGTCGGGGCGCTGGACATGATCGTCCAGGGCGGGCTGGTCGGACCGGCGTCAAAGCGGTTCGGCGATCGGGCGACCATGATCTTCGGCCTGTGCGGCGGGGCGGTGGGCATCGCCCTGATGGGCTGGGCGCCGACGGGCGTCGCCTTCATCGTCGCCATGTTCCCCAACGCCCTGTGGGGCCTGGCCATGCCGACGCTGCAGTCCCTGATGACCCGCCGCGTCGGCGAGAGCGAGCAGGGCCAGCTGCAGGGCGCGAACATGAGCGTGGCCTCCATCGCCGGCGTGGCCTCGCCCCTGTTTTTCGGCTGGGTCTATTCGGTGTCGGTGGGCGAGGGGATGTGGGCGCCCAATCCGGGGCTGGCCTTCTACCTGGCCTCCGCCGTGCTGGCGCTGGGCGCGCTGATCGGTTTCCTGACCGCGCGCCGGGCGGAACGGGACGAGGTCACGTCCGTTTGATCGCCGCCGCGCCTGTCGCCGAACGAGGGCCTTGATCCTGTCGAAAAGCCGGGGCGGAATGGGCGGCAACGCCCAAGCTTATAAGAACCGGGACGAGATGAAGACTTCCAGACTGGCCATCGCCGCCGCCCTGATCCTGTCCGCCTGCGGCCAGCCGCAGCCCACCAAGGCGCAGGAAGGCGTCTTCGCCGAACAGCCCCGCGTCGCCCCGCGCGACGCCGGTTCGCTGAAGACCAGCTTCGCCCCCGTGGTGCGCGAGGCCGCGCCCGCCGTGGTCAATATTTCGGCGCGGGGCGTCCAGCGCGTGCGCGATCCCTTCTTCGAACTGTTCGGAGGAGGGCCGCAGTCGCGCGTGACCGGCTCCATCGGCTCGGGCGTCATCGTGCGGCCGGACGGGATCGTCGTGACCAATAACCACGTCATCCAGAACATGCAGGAGATCCGCGTCACCCTGAACGACCGGCGCGAATATCCGGCCAAGGTGCTGCTGGCGGACGAGCGGTCCGACATCGCCGTGCTGCAGCTCGAGAACCTCGACGGCGACCTGCCGGTCCTGCGCATCGACGATCAGGAGCAGCAACAGGTCGGCGACCTCGTCCTGGCCATCGGCAACCCGTTCGGCGTCGGCCAGACGGTGACCAACGGCATCATCTCGGCCCTGAACCGGACCGAGACGGGCATCAGCGATTCCGGCTCCTTCATCCAGACCGACGCGCCGATCAATCCGGGCAATTCGGGCGGCGCCCTGGTCGACATGGACGGCGATCTGATCGGCATCAACACGGCGATCTTCTCGCGCACCGGGTCGTCCAGCGGCGTGGGCTTCGCCGTTCCGGCCAGCATGGTGCGGCGCGTGGTGGACTCCGCCGTCGGCGGCGCCAAGTCGGTCGAGCGCGCCTGGCTGGGCGTCAAGGGCGACTCGGTCAGCGCCGACATGGCCCGCAGCCTGGGGCTCGAGCGGCCGCAAGGGCTGATGGTGACCGATGTCTACGCCGGCGGCCCCGGCGCCCGCGCGGGCGTCCAGCAGGGCGACGTCATCACCGCCATCGACGGCGCCGAGGTCAACGACCAGGGCGGGCTGAACTTCCGCGTCGGCACCAAGTCGCCGAACTCTAACGTCTCCGTCACGGTGCTGCGCGACGGCCGGACCCAGACGCTGAACGCGCGCGTCGCCACCCTGCCGGGCGATCCCGATCCGGGGCAGGGGACGGTCGTGGGGCAGGGCGCGCTGGCGGGTCTTCAGGGTGTGGCGCTGAACCCCGCCCTGGCCGACCGCCTGGGCGGCGATCCCTTCACCAGCGGGGTCGTCGTCACGGGGCTGCAGCGCAACAGCGTCCCGTTTCGCATCGGCCTGCGCCCCAACGACCTGGTGGTGCAGATTGACGGCCGCGCCGTCACCACGGTCGCCGCCCTGGGGCGGGCGCAAAGCGGTTCGGAGCTGACCATCATCCGCAATGGACGTCGGTTGACGGGGCGGTTGCCCTAAGGAAACAGACGCCGCGCTTCTCCCTCCCCTTCATGGGGAGGGTGGTCGCGCAGCGACCGGGTGGGGAGGACGCGGTGATCAGAGCGTGGCGCTTGAATGGCCTCGCCGCCCCCACCCGGCTTCGGCTTCGCCTCAGCCACCCTCCCCATGAAGGGGAGGGAGAAGGTTGCGCTTTTCTTGATGCTAATGGCCGCGGGGGCCTTACCCCTTCACCGGCCCGCCGATGCTCCACAGGTGGCCGAAAGGATCGCGGAGCTGACCGTAGCGATCGCCCCAGAACTGGTCTTCAAGCGGCATGACCGGAATCGCGCCGTTGACCAGGGCGCGGCCCCACCATTCGTCGGCGTCGTCGACCTGAAGATGCAGGCTGACGCCCGTCGGCTTGATGTCCGTCTCGCCGCTCCATTCGGGGAATTCGTCGGCCAGCATGAGACTGCCGCCGTTGACGCGCAGATGGGCGTGCAGCAGCCGCTCGCCGTCCTCGGCGGGCATTCGCATGACTTCCTCGGCTCCGAAGGCGCGGGCGTAGAATTCGATCGCCGCCGCGGCGCCGCGCGAGGGAATGGTCAGGTGGGGCGTCACCCCGCCGCGCGGTCCCTGATCGGGCTTGGATTCTGTCATGCGATTCCTCCTTGGAGGCGTTGTAGCGGGTGCAGTCGCCCGAACGAACGCCTATCTAGAGCGTTCCATGACTGATTTGTTCGAAGCCTCCGGCATCCATCCTCCCGACGCGCCGCTTGCCGACCGTCTGCGCCCGCAGGCGCTGGACCAGGTGGTGGGTCAGGACCACCTGCTGGGCGAGGGCGGGCCGATCCGCCGCATGATCGAGGCCGGGCGCCTGGGCTCCATGATCCTGTGGGGGCCGCCGGGCACCGGCAAGACCACCATCGCGCGCCTGCTGGCCAAGGCGGCGGGCTATGAATACCAGTCGATCAGCGCCGTCTTCTCGGGCGTCGCAGACCTGAAGAAGGCGTTCGAGGCCGCGCGGATGCGCCGGGCGGCGGGCCAGCAGACCCTGTTGTTCGTCGACGAGATCCACCGCTTCAACCGCGCCCAGCAGGACGGCTTCCTGCCCTTCGTAGAGGAGGGGATCGTCACCCTGGTCGGCGCCACGACCGAGAACCCGTCGTTCGAGTTGAACGGCGCCCTGTTGTCGCGCAGCCAGGTCTATGTGCTGAAGCGGCTGGACGACGCGGCGCTGGACCTGCTGCTGGACCGGGCCGAAGCCTTGATGGGCAAGCCCCTGCCGCTGACGCCCGAGGCGCGCCAGGCCATGCTGGCCCTGGCCGACGGCGACGGCCGCTATCTGCTGACCATGTCCGAGGTGCTGTTCGACCTGCCCGAGGGCGAGCCGCTGGACGTCCAGGCCCTGGCGGGCGTGCTGCAGAAACGCGCGCCCGCCTACGACAAGTCGCGCGAGGAGCACTATAACCTCATCTCCGCCCTGCATAAGTCGGTGCGCGGGTCGGACCCGGACGCGGCGCTCTACTGGCTGGCGCGGATGCTGAACGGGGGCGAAGACCCGCTGTATCTGGCGCGGCGCATCGTGCGCATGGCGGTCGAGGACATCGGCCAGGCCGACCCCCTGTCCATTCTCGTCGCCAATGCGGCCAAGGACACCTACGACTTCCTCGGCTCGCCCGAGGGGGAGCTGGCGTTGGCCCAGGCGGTCGTCCACCTGGCGACGGCGCCCAAGTCTGTCGGCGTCTATGAAGCCTTCAAGGCCGCCAGGCGCGCGGCCCATGAGACCGGCTCCCTGATGCCGCCCGCCCATATCCGCAACGCCCCGACCAAGCTGATGAAGCAGCTCGGCTACGGCAAGGGCTATCAATACGATCCCGATACGCCTGAGGGCTTCTCAGGCGCCGACTTCTTCCCCGATGAAATGGAGCGCCGCACCTTTTACAAGCCCAAGGGCGAGGGCCACGAAGAGAAGGTCAAGGCGCGCCTGGAGCGGTGGGCCGCCATGCGGGCGCGGATGCAGGCAGGCGACAAATGAGCCGAACCTGCCTGCATTGCGACTTACCAGTCGCCGGGACCGGGGCAGTGGCCAATCGGATAACGATCGTAGTGCAGCGATGACTCTCCAGAGACAGGGTAGATTGCTATAAACTGACTGTTCATGCAGTATTCCATCTGATACCCGATGGTGACGGTTTTGGATGCATCGCTATAATAAATGTAGTGGTAGTATAGATCTCCTCCTTCTCCGGGACCTACCTGAGCTGATGCGTTACTGATACCTGTAAGGGGAAGGGTCGTGGTCAAGGCCAAGAATGCGATAAAGGTATTCTTTTTCATTTTCTTTTCCTGATAAGACGACAGCAATTCACACCATAGCTCCGGATTGAAAGTTCGAAGAACAAAATTCTGTGAACAACGAGATGCCAATTTCGTGCTGCAGGCGATTGCGTTTCCGCGGGGGAGCGTGTGGAGCCCGTAGCCGGGCTCTTCGCGCTGTAGGGCGTTGAAAGCGATTTATTTTTAAGCATGGCGGTTTCGGCGCAGCCGGTTCTACAAAGACTGATCTGGGAGGGATCAATGATCGACATATCCAAACGCCCGGCGGCGCCGTGGCACCTGTGGGCGATCGCTGCGGCCTCCGTGGTCTGGAACGGCGTCGGCGTCTGGCAGTGGTATCAGAAGGTGACGGGCGCGGCGGCCTATTGGAGCGCGCTGACGATGGAGCAGGTCTTCTACCTGCGCGCGGCGCCCATGTGGACGGACGTAGCCTTCGGCGTGGCGGTGTGGTGCGGCCTGCTGGGCGCGCTGATGCTGCTGCTCAGGCGGCGCCTGGCGTTCAACGCCTTCGTCGCGGGCCTGATCGCCATGCTGGCGGACACCGTTTATGTCCATCTGCTCAGCAACGGGCGGGAGGTCATAGGCGCGGGCGGCGTGGCCTTCGGCCTGGTCGTCGTTCTGATCTTCCTGGTGCAGATCGCCTATTCGCACTGGGCGCGCCGCAAGGGCCTGATCCGCTGACCCCCCGAGCCTGATGGGCATGGCGAAGCGGGGCGCGCTCGGCTAAAGGCTCGGTCGGTGAAGACCCGCCAGCCCGTCGCCCTGACCGAAGAAGAGATCGCCGCCGTCCGTTCCTGGGTGGTGCATGAAGACGCGCACCTGATCGCCTTCAACAAGCCGTCTGGCCTGTCCAGCCAGGGCGGCCGCATCCAGGCGCATACCCTGGACGACCTGCTGTGGGCCTTCGCCCGCTCGAACGGCAAGCGGCCGGAGCTGGTGCATCGGCTGGACCGCGACACCTCCGGCGTCATCCTGGCCGCCAGGACCAAGCCCGCCGCCGGCTTCTTCGGCAAGGCGCTGCAGGCCCGCAAGTTCCAGAAGACCTATCGCGCCCTGATCGCCGCCGCGCCCGAGCCGCGCGCAGGTTTGATCGACGCCCCCCTGCGCCGTCAGGAGATCGGCCGCGAATCCTATATGCGCGTGGTCGAGGTCGGAGCCGAGGGGGCTCAGGCCTCGCAGAGCCGCTATCGCACCCTGGCCGCCAATGAAGAGGGGGCGGTGGTCGAGCTGGAGCCCCTGACCGGTCGGATGCACCAGCTGCGCGTTCACATGGCTCACATCGGCCGTCCCCTGGTCGGCGACGCCCGCTACGGCGGCGCCTTGACCTTCGCCGGGCGCGCGGCGCCGCGCCTGATGCTGCACGCGGCGAAGCTGAGCTTTCCCCACCCCGACGGCGGCCGCCTGACGGTCGAGGCGCCGGAGCCGGAGGACTTCGCCGTCCTGCGCGCGGCGGCGGGGCTTTAGCGCGATACGGCCGCCGTCACGCAGGGTGCCTTTTCCACCCCGTCCCGCCATGTCATCCGAGAGGCGCCGCTTCATCCGCTGTTCAGCTTCGCGGCGGAACAATGCCCGCCGCCCGTGCGCTGTTCGGGCGTGGGAGACATGCGCATGAAACGCCTCGCCGTCGTCACGATCGCCGCCTCGGCCCTGGCCCTGACGGCCTGCGCCAGCCTTGCGCCCTATGGCAGACAGATGGGGCCGAACGGGCAGGGCTATTCCGAACAGCAGATCGAGCGCGACCGTTTCCGCGTGACCTACAAGGGCGTCGGCGCCCCCGGCCCGGTGGCGGACATGGCCCTGTTCCGCGCGGCTCAGCTGACGACCGATCAGGGCTACGACTGGTTCGAGGTGACGCAGCGCTGGATCGACGGTCGTCCGGACAGCGCGGGCGGCGTCCGGCCCAGCCTCTCCGTCGGGGCCGGTTCGAGCCGGTACGGTGGCTGGTCGACCTCGGGCGTCGGCGTGGGTCTGGGGCTCGACCTCAGCGGGCCGCAGCCGACCTCGACCACGCTGGAGATCGTCATGGGGCGCGGCCAGCGCCCCGACCGCCGCGAGGCCTATGACGCGCGCGGGGTTCAGGACGCCATCCGTCCGCGCCTGTAGGGACCGCTATCCCCTTCGCAAACGACGGCGGAACAGTATATGCCGCCAGCATGACACGTTTTCTGCTGGTTGCGAGCGGCGGCGCCCTGGGGGCGATGGCGCGCTACGCCCTGGGCCTGGCGGTCGGCCGCCTGGCGCCCGGCGCGGCCTGGCCGTGGGGCACATTCGGCGCGAACCTGAGCGGCGGCCTGCTGATGGGGCTGCTGGCCGGGTGGCTGGCGCTGAAGGCGGGCGCGCATCAGGAGGGCATCCGCCTGTTCGCGGCGGTCGGCGTCCTGGGCGGCTTCACCACCTTTTCGGCCTTCTCGCTGGAGACGGCGCTGATGATCGAACGCCGCGAGATGGCCACGGCCGCCCTCTATGTCGCCGCCTCGGTCGTCTTGGCCGTCGCCGCCCTGTTCCTGGGACTTCTCATCGCCCGAAAGGCTTTCGCATGACCCGCGAGGTCAAGACCCTCTTTGTCGCCGAAGCCGAGGACGGCATCCGCCTGGACCGGTGGTTCAAGCGCCGCTGGCCGCACCTGTCGCACATCCAGGTGCAGAAGATGGCCCGCAGCGGCCAGATCCGCGTCGACGGCTCGCGGGTGAAGCCCGACGACCGCCTGACCGCCGGCGCCGCCGTGCGCGTGCCGCCCATTCCCGATCCGGTCGAGCGCGTCCCCGGCGAGAAGCCGAAGATCAGCGACCGCGACGCCGCCTACGCCAAGTCGCTGGTCCTGTATGAAGACGACATGGTCATCGCCCTGAACAAGCCGCACGGCCTGGCCGTGCAGGGCGGCACCAAGACGACCAAGCACGTCGACCGCCTGCTGTCGGCCTGGGGCGAGGGGATGGAGCGCCCGCGTCTGGTCCACCGCCTGGACCGCGACACCTCGGGCGTGCTGCTGCTGGGCAAGGGACCGGAGGCGGCCAAGCGACTGGCCGGCGCCTTCGCCCGCCGGCAGGCCAAGAAGACCTACTGGGCCATCGTCATCGGCAACCCCAAGCCCTCGGCGGGCCAGATCGACATGGCGCTGAGGAAGTCGGGCATCAACGACTTCGAGATGATGCGTCCGGCCGATCCCAAGGAGCACGGCGCCGAACCGGCCGAGACGGCCTACGCCACCGTCAGCCGCGCCGCCCACCGCGCCGCCTGGATGGCGCTGCGCCCCTTCACCGGCCGCACGCACCAGTTGCGCGCCCACATGAGCGCCATCGGCCACCCCATCCTGGGCGACCCGAAGTACGGCAACGACCAGTCGACCGAACTGTCCGGCCCGCTGAAGCTGCAGCTTCACGCCCGCCGGATCGAGCTGGATCACCCCGGCGGCGGCAAGCTGATCGTGGAGGCGCCGCTCAGCCCCGAGATGAAGGCCGGCTTCAACCATTTCGGCTTCTCCGAGGACGAGGCCGACGAAGATCCCTTCGCGGGCGTGCGGCGGATGCGATGAACAGCGGCTCGGCGGTCCAGCAGCGTCTCCAGCGCGCCCAGGCCCTGGCCCAGCGGGGCGATCTGCTCGCCGCACTGACCCTGCTGGAACAGGCTCCGCTCGAGGAGCGGGCGGGCGTCCAGTCGTTTCAGGTCGATCTGCTCAAGGCCCTCGAGCGTTTCGAGGAAGCTTTGGCGATCAGGCGCGCCCAGGCGGAAGCGCGACCCGAAAGCGTCTTCGCCCAGCACAATCTGGCGGCGCTCCTGGGGGACATGGGGCGCAATGTCGAAGCGGTCGAGGCGGCGCGGCGCGCGTTCGCCAACGGAGGGGATGCGCCGGAGACCTGGCTGGTCCTGGCGCGCGCCCTGTCGGGATGCGCGCGTCTCGACGCGGCGGAGGACGCCTATCGCCAGGCCGTCAGGCGTCGCCCGGCCTATGGCGAGGCCGTGCGCGAACTGGCTCAGCTGATCTGGATGCGCGGCGGCGATCTGGCGGCCGCGAAGGCGCCGGTCCTGGAGGCGCTGAAGACCGCGCCGGGGGACGCCGACCTGCTGACCTGTCTGGCGGTGGTGCTGATGTACGGCGGGGCCGATCCGCAGGAGGCCTGGGGCGAACTGACCGGCCGCGCGCGCGACGGCGGCGCGCGAGCCGCGACGGTCGAGATGGCGGCGGCCCAGCTGGCGCTGAAATTCGATCCGGGCCTGGCGGCCGACCACGCCCGCGCGGCCACGACCCTTGCGCCCGGCGTCATCGAGGGTTGGACCGGTCTGGCCGAGGCCCTGATCGCGTCCGGCGATCCCGACGGCGCCCTGGAGATATTGCGCCAACTGTTGGCCGCGCCGTTCGTGGACCAGAAGGTCCTGGCGCTGCACGCCACGGCCAGCCGGGTGAAGGGGCAGGTCGACGCCCTGGGGCTGGACGACATGGACGGCCTCGTCAGCGCCATGACTATCGATACGCCGCCGGGTTGGAGCGACCTCGGCGCCTATCTGGGCGACCTGGAGCGGGCGCTGATGGCGCAACACGCCTATGAGAACCATCCGCTGGGCCAGAGCCTGAGGCATGGGACGCAGACGCCGGTGGACCTGAGCCTGGTCGATGATCCGGTCATACGCGCCTTCTTCACCGCCATCGACGGCCCGATCCGTCGCCATCTGGCGCGGCTGGGGCAGGGGGGCGATCCGGTCCGGAGCCGCAATACCGGCGACTATCGGCTGAACGGCTGCTGGTCCGTGCGGCTGGCGCCGGGCGGTTTCCACGAGCATCACATCCATCCCAAGGGCTGGTACTCCTCGGCCTGCTATATTGCGGCGCCGCCGGTGGTCGGGGCGGGCGGCCGCGAGGGCTGGTTGGCCCTGGCCCGGCCGCCGTTCCCGACGCCCGAGCCGTTGGAGCCGCTGCGCTATGAAAAGCCTGAGCCGGGCAAGCTGGTGCTGTTCCCGTCCTGCCTGTGGCACGGCACCGTGCCCTTCAGCGGCGACCAGCCGCGCCTGACCGTCGCCTTCGACATCGTGCCCGCCTGAATATGACCGCTTCCGACGCTCCGCTCGCCGTCTTCGACATCGACGGCACCCTGGTCGACAGCCGGGCCTCCATCCATCGCGCGGCCTGCGAGGCGGCGCAGGCGCTGGGCTTGCCCGAGCCGGCGTACGATCGGGTGCGCCAGATCGTGGGGCTGAGCCTGCATCACGCCCTGCATGTGCTGGAGCCGTCGCTGACGGACGCCGAGCTGGCCGACTTCGTCGCCGCCTTCCAGGCCAGCTTCCGCGCCATGTATGAGGCCGGGCACGAGGAGCCGCTCTATCCCGGCGTGATGGAGACGCTGCGGCGGTTGAAGCGCGACGGCTGGCGGCTGTCGCTGGCGACCGGTCAGAACCGTCGCGGCGTGGCGCGCAATCTGGCGCGGCCCGAATGGCGCGACCTGTTCCTGTCCAGCCATTGCGCCGAGGACGGGCCGGGCAAGCCGGACCCGGCCATGCTGCGCGCCGCCATGCACGCCTGCGGCGCCGACGTCGCCTCGACCGCCATGATCGGCGACACCAGCCACGACATCGCCATGGCCGTGGCGGCGGGCGTTCATCCGCTCGGCGTCGGCTGGGGCTTTCACACGGTGGAGGAACAGGCGGCTGCGGGCGCGCTTCACATCGCCGCCGATTTTCCCGATCTGGAGGCGGCGCTGGCGCGTTTCGCCTCCGCCAAGCCGTTCGCCTAGAAGTCCGTCAATGACCCACATCCCCCCGCTGGACCCCAACGTCGCCGCCCGGAAGGGCTTTCGTGAATCCGAGGAGCGCATCAAGCGCTTCTGGAAGAGCGCCGGGATCGAGGCCCGCGACGGCGGCTGGATCGTCCTGCTGGACGGCCGCGCGCCCAAGACGCCGGCTGGAAACGCCATCGTCCTGCCGACCGAGGCGGCGGCCCGCCTGGTGGCCGAGGAGTGGAACGACCAGGGCGAGCACCTGCTGCCCGCCGCCATGCCCGCCACGCGCCTGGCCTCGACCGCCATCGACCGGGTCAGCCAGACGCGCGCGCCGGTGGCCGAGGAGATCGCCCGCTACGCCGGGTCCGACGTGCTCTGCTACCTGGCCGAGACGCCGTCGGGCCTGATCGAACGCCAGCAGGCGCAATGGGGGCCCTGGCTTGATTGGGCGGCTCGCGACCTGGGCGTCGAACTGCATCCGGTCGAAGGGATCATCCACCGGCCCCAGGCGCCCGAGGCCCTGGCGCGCGTCGAGGCGTTGGCGCTGGCGCTGGACGACTTCGCCCTGACCGGGCTGGCGACGGCGGTTCCGCTGTTCGGCTCGGCGGTGCTGGGGCTGGCGGTGCAGCGCGGGGCGCTGGCGGGCGAGGCGGCGCTGGACCTGTCGCGCCTGGACGAAGCCTTCACCGAGGAACGCTGGGGCGTGGACGAGGAAGCCGCCGTCCGCGCCGCCGCCCATCGCGCCGAGGCGGCGCTGTTGCAGCGGTGGTTCGAGGCGCTCAGATAACCTTCCACCGCTCATCCCCGCGGAGGCGGGGAGCCAGTAAGAGCTCACGCACGCAAGTCGGCTTCAGCGGCGCTTACGAAGCGAGCCATCGCGCTTGAAGCCAAAGCACTGGGTCCCCGCCTCCGCGGGGATGAGCGGGGATTTAGGGCTCAGCCCTTGATCAGGGCGGCGCGTTCGTCGGCCGTCAGCATCCGCCATCTGCCTTCGGGCAGGTCGCCCAGCTTCACCGGGCCGATGCGGATGCGGTGGAGGTCGACGACCTCCAGTCCGACCAGTTCGCACATGCGGCGGATCTGGCGGTTGCGGCCTTCGCGCAGGATGAAGCGCAGGCGTTGCGGCTCCATCTGGGTGACGCGGGCGGGCTTCAACTGGCGGCCGTCCAACTCCAGACCGTGGCGCAGCTTGCTCAGCCTGGCCTCGGTCACCGCACCGGCGACGCGGACCAGATACTCCTTGTCCAGGTCCGACTGCGGACCGATCACCGCCTTGGCCACCACCCCGTCCGACGACAGCAGCAGCAGGCCGCGCGAATCCTCGTCCAGCCGCCCGACCGGGGGCAGGGAGGCGTCGCGGGCGGGCGTCTCGCCCTCGCCGATGCGGTTGGCGGCGGTCAGCAGGCGCACGGCAGGGACCTTGCCCGGCTCGGGCTGGCCGGAGACGTATCCGACCGGCTTGTGCAGCAGAATGGCCACGCCCGCCGCCAGCGCCGCCTCGCCCTTGTCGTTCAGGGTCAGGGTCTGGCCCGGCTCGATCTTGCGGCCCGCGTCGCGCACCACCTCGCCGTCGATGCTGACCAGTCCCTCGGCGATCAGACCCTCGGCCTCGCGGCGCGAGCAGACGCCGGTCTGGCCCAGCCATTTGTTGATGCGGACGGGCTCTGCGCCCTCATAGGTGCGGGTGAAGGCCATGGCCTGACGGACTCTCCGATGCGATGGGCTGTGTAGGGCGGGGGCGCGGGCGGAGGCAAGGCTGAGGTCGCGGCGGCGCGCTTCAGATTTTCCGTCCCGGCGATGAGTTCACGTTTTCGTCGTCAAGTTGACCTTCTGCATCATAAGCCTATATCAGCAGTCACCCTGATGATTTTGCCGCGTTCGCTTCCGCTCGTTTCGGATTGCGACGTTTGCCGTGTTTGATCCGGTTGCGGCATGAAGGGCGCGACGTTTTCTCTGAATCGTCCGCGAATATTGATCGATAACCGTTGAAGGAGACGTTTTGTACGCTCAACGCAAGACCACGACCGCCTCTCGTTCCCGCCAATACGGCAACCGTCCGGCGCCGGCCCGGCTACGCTTCGGCCTGATCATGCGCAAGGGCATGGATTTCGGCCCGCTCGGCGACATGGAGACCGCCCTGCGCATGGAAGGCGTGTCCCTGGCGCCGATCTCGACCGGCGAGGGCAGTCTGGTTTCGGGCGGACTGACGGTTCTGGCCACGGCGACGGCCGACGACATCAGCGGCGGCCGGGTCCAGGGCGTGGTGGTCCCCGGCGGCGTGGCGGACGAGGCCGGACTGGTTCAGGTCAAGGCGCTGGTGAATCTGGCCAAGGCGAAAGGGCTGCCGGTCCTGGCGTTCGCCGACGGCGTGGCCCTGACGGCCGAAATCTTCGGCGAAGCGGCCGATGCGCCGGGTGCGGCCTTCCGCGACGGCAAGGTCGCCCTGCTGAACGACCGCGCCGAACTGACGGCGGTCGTCGCCGCCATCTAAACGCGGCGGAAGATCAGGCTCAGGTTGTTGGCGGGCATGTCCCGCCGCAGAGTCGGGATCAGACCGTGCGACCGGGCGAGCGTTTCCACCTCGCCCCGGTCGCGCAGGCCCCAGGCGGCGTCGCGCGCCTTCAGGCTGTCGTCGAAGGCGGCGTTCGACGGGGCCAGCGGAACGTCGGCCTCGCGATAGGGGCCGTACAGATAAAGCAGGCCGCCGGGGCGCATCAGCGAGCGCTCGGCCAGTCGCATCAGGCCCTGGGTCGCCGCCCACGGGCTGATGTGGATCATGTTGATGCAAATGATGGCGTCCAACGGGGGGTGCGTCGCCGCGTCGGGCCAGGTCGCTTCGTCCAGCATGTCGATCGCCCGCGCGGGCCTCAGGTTCGCCGCATCCGTCGTCATGCGCCAGGCTTCGATGCTGGCGCGGGCCTCGGGACTGGGGTCGCTGGGCGTCCAGTCCAGGCCGGGCAGGGCGGCGGCGAAGGCGGCGGCGTGCTGGCCCGATCCGGCGGCGATCTCCAGCACCCGGCCCCGGTCGGGCAGATGGGCGCGCAGCACCTCCATTATGGCCGCGCTGTTGCGCTCGGCGGCGGACGAGGTCAGGGCCTTGAGCGCCGAGTCTGGCGGCGAATTGACAGAATCCATCGTTTTCACGTCGAAGGAGATAGCCTCAGGCGGCCCCTCTGGCGATTTAAATGTGCTCGGCGCCGGCCTTCCCCAGATATTGGCGGAATGAAACGTGCAACGGTTGACCTTAGGTCCCGTGGGGTTCATTGCCCGCGTAACACAGCGTGATCAGCTTATTGCGCGACGGCGGCGGTAGATCGGCGGGCGCAGCTTCAGGAGAGCAAGACGTGACGCAATCGATTCCCGGACTCCATCCGGCGCCCACTGAACATGAGGGCCTCGTCGCCTGGGTGGAGCAGATCGCCGCCCTGACCAAGCCGGACCGTGTTCACTGGTGCGACGGCTCGGACGCCGAGAAGTCGGCCATCATCGCCGATCTGATCGGCAAGGGCACGCTGAAGGAACTGGATCAGGCCAAGCGCCCCGGCTGCTACTACGCCGCCTCGGACCCCAAGGATGTGGCCCGCGTCGAGAGCCGCACCTTCATCTGCTCGGAAGACGAAGCCGACGCCGGTCCGACCAACAACTGGTCCGATCCGGTCGAGATGCGCGCCCGCCTGGACGGCCTGTTCGACGGTTGCATGAAGGGCCGGACGATGTATGTCGTTCCCTTCTGCATGGGCCCGCTGGGCTCCAAGATCTCCGCCCTGGGCGTCGAGATCACCGACAGCGGCTATGTGGCCGTGTCGATGGGCGTCATGACCCGCATGGGCAAGGGCGCCCTGGACCAGTTGGGAACCGACGGCGTGTTCGTGCCGGCCGTCCACACCCTGGGCGCGCCGCTAGCCGAGGGTCAGGCCGACGTGCCGTGGCCCTGCAACGACGACAAGTGGATCGTCCACTTCCCCGAGACGCGCGAAATCTGGTCCTACGGCTCGGGCTACGGCGGCAACGCCCTGCTGGGCAAGAAATGCTACGCCCTGCGCATCGCCTCCATCATGGCCCGCGACGAGGGGTGGCTGGCCGAGCACATGCTGATCCTCAAGCTGACCAGCCCCGAAGGCGTGTCGAAGTATGTGGCCGCCGCCTTCCCCTCGGCCTGCGGCAAGACCAACCTGGCCATGCTGCAGCCGGCGCTGGACGGCTGGAAGGCCGAGACCGTGGGCGACGACATCGCCTGGATGCGCTTCGGCGACGACGGGCGCCTGTACGCCGTGAACCCCGAGGCGGGCTTCTTCGGCGTGGCGCCGGGCACCAGCCGCAACACCAACAAGAACGCGCTGGAAACCCTGACGCACGACACCATCTTCACCAATGTCGCCCTGACGGCGGACGGCGACGTCTGGTGGGAAGGCCTGAGCAAGGACGCGCCGGAAGGCCTGACCAACTGGAAGGGTCAGCCCCACGATCCGGCTTCGGGCGAACCCGCCGCCCATCCGAACTCGCGTTTCGCGGTCTACGCCGGCCAGTGCCCGTCCATCGCGGCCGAGTGGGAGGACCCGGCGGGCGTGCCGATCGACGCCATCCTGTTCGGCGGGCGCCGCGCCTCGGCCGTGCCTCTGGTGACCGAAGCCTTCGACTGGGAGCACGGCGTCTTCATGGGCTCGACCGTGGCCTCGGAAGGCACCGCCGCCGCTGAGAACAAGGTGGGCGAGCTGCGCCGCGATCCCTTCGCCATGCTGCCCTTCTGCGGCTACAACATGGGCGACTATTTCGGCCACTGGCTGAAGCTGGGCGAGAAGGCCGATGCGGCCAAGCTGCCGCGCCTGTTCTTCGTCAACTGGTTCCGCAAGAATGAAGACGGCAAGTTCGTCTGGCCGGGCTTCGGCGACAACGCCCGCGTGCTGAAGTGGATCGTCCAGCGTCTGGACGGTCAGGCCGAGGCCGTGGACACCCCGGTCGGCCGCGTGCCGTCGAAAGCCGCGCTGGACCTGTCGGGCCTGAGCCTGTCGGACGCCGACCTGGAAATCCTGCTGGACGTCGACGCCGACGTCTGGACCGAGGAGGCGGCCCTGATCCCCGCCTTCTACGAGAAGTTCGGCGATCGCCTGCCCAAGGCCCTGTGGGGTCAGCACGCGGCCCTGACCAAGCGCCTGGAAGAGGCGCGCGCAGCCAAGCTGGCGGCTGAATAAAAGGCCGTTTTCAACGGTTGAAATCGGGGCACGGGAGGTCGAGAGACATCCCGTGCCCCTTTTTAATTCTCCCGAACCGTCCTTCGACGTCGTCGTCATCGGCGCCGGCGCCCTGGGCCTGTGCACGGCGGCGGAGCTGAGGCGTCGCGGACGGCGTGTGGCGGTGGTCGATCCGGGCGGCGTCAACGCCTCGGCCGTGGCGGCGGGCATGATCGCGCCCGCCATGGAAAGCGCCGTCGACGACCTGCCGCCGGCGGCGGCGCGGGCGCTGCGCCGCGCACGCGACCTGTGGCCCGGCTTCGCCGAGGCTACCGGCGTGCGGCTGTATGGCGATCTGGCCGAATGGCGCGGCGGGAACGCCGCCGAACTGGCGGCGCGGATGCAGGCGCTGGGCTTCGAGCATGAGTATGACGCCGCCTCGAACCGGCTGACGACGCACGAGGACGCCAAGGTCGATCCGCCGCAGGCGCTGGCCGCCCTGGCGCGGGGGCTGAGCGGGATCGAGGCGCGGGCGCGGCGCGTGTCCCCCGACGGCCGGGGGTGGCGGATCGACACGACGGCGGGCGCCGTCCGCGCCGCTCATCTGGTTCTCGCCACCGGCGCAGCTCCGGCGCTTGAGGGCTTGCCGCCCGAGGCTCGGGCGGTCGTGGATCAGATCACGCCCATTCGCGGCCAGATCGGCCTGGTGAAGGAGAAGCTGGTCGATCACGTCGTGCGCGGGCCGGGCGCCTATGTCGCGCCGATGGGCGAGGGCGCCGTGATCGGGGCGACGATGGAGCCGGGCGAGCGTTCGTTGGCTCCGGAGGCGGCGCGTTGCGCGGCCATGCTGGCGGCCGCCTGGGCCGTGCTGGATGAAGCGCCGCGTCCGTTGACCATCGACTGGCGGGCGGGGGTGCGAGGCGCCACGCCCGACGGCCTGCCGATGGCGGGGCGGGTCGCGCCGGGCCTGCACGTCGCGCTTGGGCCGCGGCGCAACGGCTGGCTGCTGGGGCCTCTGGTCGGGGCCGTCGTCGCCGATGCGGCAGAGGGCCGGCCCGTCGCCGAGCCGACCCTCCATCCTTCGCGGTTTCTCTAGTCCCGGGGCATGTCGAAGCGGATCGCCATGGTGACGCGCGCACCGTCGACCGCCTGGCCGTCCACGGTGCGCGGGCTGAGGCGGAAGTAGCGGCTCAGGCTCATCGCCGCCCGGCCGAAGCCCTGGCCGCCCGGCGTTTCCGAGGTGACGGCGCAGCCGGTCAGCCCGCCGTCCACCCGCACCAGGCAGGACAGTTCGGCCATGCCGCTGACCCCGCGCGCCTCGGCGGCGGAAGGATAGGCGCGCATCAACTGATCGGCGGTCGGCCTGCGGACCCAGTCGGGATGGGTGATGACCGGGACGGGGCGGGGCGGCTGGGTCGTCACGGCCGTTCCGGTCGAGGGTTCGGCCGCAGGTTCCGTCAGGTTGACGACCGGCCCGGCGTCGGGGCTGACGACCGGGGCGATCGGGACCTCCAGCGGAGCGACGTTGCTGGGCACGACCTGCGTCGGCCGATGGATCGGCGGCGTCGGCGCGGGCGGGGCCTCCGCCAGCTCGAACCGTTGGTGATAGAGCCACACGCCCGCCCCGACATGCACCAGGGCCGAGGCGCCGATCATGGCCCACACCCAGCCGGGCAGGGGCTTGCGGCGTTGTTGGAAGTCGAGGGGGCTGACCACGCCGTGGCCGCCGGCGATACGCATCATCATGATTTACGCGCCTCCTGTCGCAGGCCCTCCCCAGCACCCACGGAACAGAGTTCGCGCCCCGGCTGAGGCCTTATTGTGGCGGTTGGAATTGTTAACGGCGACGGTCTGAGGTTAAGCTTTCGTTTACCAAGGTTAGCGACCGTTCACACATGACCGTGAAAGCGATTCCATCATCCGGCGGCGTGGAGGCGGCCATCCGGCGTGCCTCGACCTCGACCGGCGTGGACTTCGACTTCCTGATGAAGACCGCGCGCCGCGAAAGCGCGATGAACCCCAATGCGCGCGCGCCCACCTCTTCGGCCTCGGGCCTGTTCCAGTTCATCGAGCAGACCTGGCTGGGCACGGTGAAGCGGCACGGCGCCAAGCACGGCTACGGCCAGTACGCCGACCTGATCTATCAGGGCGGGGACGGGCGCTGGCAGGTGCGCGGATCGGCCCGCAACGTGGTTCTGGACCTGCGCTTCGACGCCCAGGCCGCCTCCACCATGGCGGCGGAGCTGACGGCGTCCAACGCGGCCTATCTGCGCGGCCGGACGGGGCGCGAGCCGGGGGCGGGCGACCTCTACGCCGCCCATTTCCTCGGACCGGCGGGGGCGGCCAAGCTGATCGAGGCGGTGGAATCGCGACCGCAGACGAGCGCGGCGGCGCTGTTTCCCGAAGCGGCGGCGGCCAACCGGTCCATCTTCTACCGCAACGGCCGCGCGGCGACGGCGGCGGAGGTCCACGCCAATCTGCAACGCACGGCGGGCGAGGCCTTCCCGGCAGTCGGCGTCGGCGGCGCGGCCAAGGCGGCGCCCGATCTGAGCGACAAGGACCGGATGCTGGCTGCGCGCCTGGACCGTCTGAAGCAGGATCAGAGCCTTCTGGCCCTGCTGCTGGGTCAGGACGGCCAGGGATCGGGCGGCGGATTCGGCGGCGCCTTCGCGCCCCCTGCGGACAAGCTTGCGTGACCATGCTTCGGCCTCATTCCTAAGAGGCTGTTAACTATGTAACGCTAAGGGTGACGATTGATTCTTCGCCAGCCCCGAGCCTCTCGAGCATGACCGCCTACCGCGCCAGACTGACGGAAAGCGACATCCGGCGCCTGATCAAGTCCGACCATGAGGACGAGCGCGCGGCCGCCGCCCATAAGTTGTGCCGCAGCATCGACCGCATGGCCCTGGATGAGGCTGGGCGCGCGGCGGCGCAGAAGATTCTGATGGTGCTGGCCGCCGATGCGGCGGAACTGGTGCGCCGCGCCGTGGCCGTCACGCTGAAGGCCTCCGACATCATGCCGCGTGAAGCCGCCCGCCGGCTGGCCGGGGACGTGGACAGCGTGGCTCTGCCCATCATCAGCAGTTGCCCGGCCTTCACCGACGACGACCTGATCGAGATCGTGCGCGCCGGCGCGGCCCTGCGCCAGGTGGCGGTCGCCTCCCGCCCGCGCGTGCCGCGGGACGTGGCGACGGTCCTGGCGGCGGAAGGCAAGCAGGAGGCCGTGGCCGCCCTGGCCGCCAACGACAACGCCGACATTTCCGAGGCCTCC
Source organism: Bordetella sp. (assembly GCA_017308115.1). Classification (GTDB taxonomy): domain Bacteria; phylum Pseudomonadota; class Alphaproteobacteria; order Caulobacterales; family Caulobacteraceae; genus Brevundimonas. The sequence goes on along the minus strand of JAFKFS010000026.1, from coordinate 17,993 downwards.
CTGGGCGTCGCCCTGGACCGGTTCAGCGACTCGCCGGACGTCATCTCGGCCCTGGCCTATCGTCAGGTCCTGCCGTTGTCCCTGACGGAGCGGCTGGTGGCCCTGGCCAGCGAGGCCGTGCGCGAGCACTTGATCAGCCGCCACGCCCTGGCGCCTGAGACGGCGATCCAGTTCGCCGATTTCGCGCGGGAGCGGGCGACCATCGACCTGGTGGACCAGGCACGGGTCACGGACGACCTGCCGGCCTTCGTCGCGGGCCTGAACAGCCGCCGGGTGCTGACGCCCTCGCTGTTGCTCCGGGCGCTGGCGCGGGGGCAGATCGCCCTGTTCGAGCACGCCCTGGCCGAGTTGGCCGGCACGCCGCATCATCGCGCCTGGCTGATGGTGCATGACGCGGGGCCGCTGGGGCTGAAGGCCATCTATGATCGGGCGGGTCTGCCGCCCCGCCTGTTCCAGGCGTTCCGCGCCGGAGTCGACACCTGGCGGACGCTGCAGATCGAAGGCGGGGACACTGGCAGCGCCGTCTTCCGTCAGCGGATGCTGGAGCGGTTCCTGAGCCAGCGCCCCGACGCGCCCCGCGAGGACATGGCCTATCTGCTGGAGCGCCTCGACCGTCCGCTCGAGGATAGCGCTCGCAGAGCCAAGAGCGCGGCATAGGGATTCATGTCGGCGGCCGCCTTGGCCGCCGCTTCCAGGCGGGCGGCGCGCCGGGCGGAAGTCGGCCGTCCATCACGCGCGCCGGGTCGTGAGGCGTCAGGGCGAGACCCTAGCCGAGATGTTCCGTCGCGCGCGCTTCGAGGGTTTCGGCCAGGCTGCGGCCGATCGGGTGATCGTCGGTCTGGATCTTGTCGCGAACCACCGTGCGGATGGCGTCGATGTGGGCCTCGACCACGGCCAGGGGCGCCTGCATCCGCCTGTCGGCGTCATCCAGCATCCCGCACAGGGAGGCGGCGATCCGCGTGACCAGCGGATATTCATAGGTGGCGCCCAGCCCTTTCAGGTCATGGGCGCGGAAATAGAGGGCTTCGGCCGTTTGGGGGGTGTAGCCGTGGACGCGGATGTCGTCCTGGGCCTTGTCCAGCTTGGCCACCTCATCCTCCAGCCACTGGCCGAACTGGGCCGACATGGCTTTCAGCGCTTCCTCGGCCTTGGCCACGGCGTCGGCGCCGATGCCGCCGAAAGCGCCGCCGATCTTGGCGCGCAGGGGATTGGGCGGGCGAATGACGGGGTTGGTCACGCAACGACTCCTCAACAACAGACCCAGTCTGCCGCACAGAGGCTTAAAATCCTGTGACGGCGGATCGGCGGGGTTCAGGCTGAGAACTGTTCGGCCATGACGCGTTCCTCATAGGAGCGGCCCGCGTCGAACAGCATGGTCAGGGCGATGTCGCGCCGTTCGCGCACCTCGACGCGCGAGACGCGGCGCACCTCGAAATTGTCGGCGGTGGCGCTGACCGGCCGCTTGTCGGGCTCCAGCACGTCGAAGCGCACCCGCGCCGTGTGGGACAGCAGGGCGCCGCGCCAGCGTCGCGGCCGGAAGGCGCTGATCGGCGTCAGCGCCAGGCTGGGCGCATCCAGGGGAATGATCGGCCCGTGCGCCGACAGATTGTAGGCCGTCGAACCCGCCGGCGTCGCCACCAGGCAGCCGTCGCAGGTCAACTCCTCCAGCCGCACCTTGTCGTTGATGCTGATGCGCAGCTTGGCGCTCTGCCGCGTCTGACGCAGCAGGGAGACCTCATTGATGGCCAGGCCGCTGTGCACCTGCCCGCTTTCGACCCAGGCGTCCATCTGCAGGGGGTGCAGGACGGTGCGGTCGGCCTGGGCCAGCCGGTCCAGCAGGTCGTCTTCTTCGTAATCGTTCATCAGGAAGCCGACGGAGCCGCGGTTCATCCCATAGACCGGCGTCTGCAGCTGCAGGTTGTTGTGCAGCGTCTCCAGCATGAAGCCGTCGCCGCCCAGGGCGACGATCACCTCGGCCTCGGCGGCCGGAACCGAGCCATAGCGTGCGCTCAACCGCTTGCGGGCGGCCTCGGCCTCGGGCCGGTCGCTGGCGACGAAGGTGATGGCTGTCGGCTGGAAGGATCGAGTCACGGGCCTAGGTGAGGGGAGCGGGGTCCCCCTGTCAAACCGACGGTCGTCCATCGGGCGCGGTCAACAGGCGGAATTCATAGGCGGCCTGGGTCGGCGAACGCTCGGGAGGGCGCCAGGCCTCGCCGTCGGGATCGTGCGGCAGGCCGAGATTCAGCTGGCGCACCTCGCGCAACAGGGCCGGGAAGGCGGCGCGGTCCAGGCCCGCCGCAGCGCAGGCCAGGAACAGGGGGCGGGCGCTGTCGCCGCGCAGGGCGCGCCGCAGGGCCTCGGTCTCCAGGCGGCTCAGCAGGGCCAGGGCGTGGATGAACAGGTCCAGGTTCTTTTCCCGCAACGCCCGCATCAGGGTGGCGGGCCGCAACTGTCCTCCGGCCTGCAGCTTGGCGGCCAACTGGGCGGCCTGGCCGTCCGCAGCCTCGACCGCGTCGCGGGCGGCTTGAGACACGGCCGCCGTCAGGGCCGCGGCGTCCAGGCTGAACCGTTGGGCGATGGCCTGCTTCAGAGCGTCTCCCACCCATTGATAGAGGCGCAGGGCCAGCGCCTCGCCCAGCCGGGGGTGGCGCGTCAGCGGAGCGCGCAGGGCGGCGATGAAGCGCGCCTTCTCCACCAGCCGAGCCATGTCCTCGGCCCCCACCCGGGCCGTGCGGTTGGCGGCCAGGGCGGTCATGACGGCCGGCTCGCCGCGATCCAGGATGGCGCGCGCGGGTCCCGGCCCCAGGTTGGGGCGCAGCGCGACCTGAACCTGATGCTCCAGCGAGGCCTCTTCCAGCAGGGTCAGGAGGTCTTCATCCAGAAGCAGGGGGCTGGCGGCGATCACAGGACGCGCGATCTCGATGGCGTCGGCGGCGAGCAGGCGCATCAGATCCGCCGGCGCCCAGGCGGCGTCGGCCAATCGTTCGGCCAGGACGCGCCGGATGTCCTGCTCGGCGGCGCGGACCATGGCGACGAAGACCTCGGTCAGGGCCGGAGGCGCGTCGGTTTGGCCGCCGACGGAATGATAGAGATCCGCCACGCCCAGCAGCAGGCGCCGACGCTCCTCAGGCGGCCGTCCGGCGGCCAGGTCGATCAACTGGTGAAGGCTGCCCAGCGGCAGGGGTTCGCCGGGTCGGGACGACGCGAAGGCGGCCTCGATTGAGTCCACGGGACATCCCCTTGCTGATGCGGCCGCGCCGCGCGTCGACACTGTTCGCGCGCGCGGGTGAAAACAGGGTTAACAAAGTCTTCCGCGCACGTCTTTCGGACGCGAGGCGGCGACTTGACGCCGGGCGGGGGCGGAGAGAGGCTCGCCTTAACGCTGATAAGGGAGAAGGCCGATGACGGAGGCTGCAACGTCGCTGAAGTCCCAGGTGTCCGAGGCGGAATGGAAGGCGCGCGTCGAGCTGGCCGCCCTCTATCGCCTGGTGGCGCTGCACGGGTGGGACGACATGATCTTCACCCATATCTCGGCCCGGGCGCCGGGACCGGAGCATCACTTCCTGATCAACCCCTACGGCTGGTATTTCGACGAGATCACAGCCTCCTCCCTGGTGAAGGTCGATCTGGAGGGGAACGTCGTCCAGGATACGACCAGCTTCATCAATCCCGCCGGATTCACCATCCACTCGGCGATCCACGCCGCGCGCGAAGAGGCGCATTTCGTCATCCATCTGCACACGGTGAACGGCGTCGGCGTGGCGGCGCAGAAGGACGGCCTGCTGCCGATCAGCCAGAACGCCTGCCTGTTGCAGCATCAGGTGGCCTATCACGGCTATGAGGGGCTGGCGCTGAACCATGACGAGCGCGAGCGGTTGGTGGCCGATCTGGGCGACAAGCCGCTGATGCTGCTGCGCAATCACGGCACCCTGGCGGTCGGGAGCACGGCGGCCGAGGCGTGGGTCGGCGTCTTCTTCCTGGAACGCGCCTGCGCCCAGCAGGTGGCGGCCCTGTCGGCGGGGCGGGACAATGTGCTGATCGCGCCCGACGCCGCCCAGGCCGAAACCAAGGAGCAGGGCCGGGGCATAGGCTTCATCTCGTCCCTGGCGTGGCCGGGCGCCCTTCGCCAGCTGCAGCGAAAATCGCCGGGCTACGACGTGTAGGAAGGACGGCCATGCGGGGGAGGGGAGGAATAGGCCTTCTGACGGGGTTGGCAGCTTTGGTATCGAGCGAGGCGGCTCAGGCCGGCGCCTGGAACCTGCCGAAAGGTCAGGGCGAGGTCATCGTCAAGTACGAGGCCATCCGCGCCGAATCGTATTTCGCCGCCGATGGGAGCAGGCGCGACCTGCCCGGCGGACGACGCGACGTGGCGGTCGGCGTGTTCGCCGAATACGGGTTGAGCGACCGCCTCACCCTGCAGGCCAAGGGCGAATGGCAGGACGGCCGCGACGACTACCTCGACTATCAGGGCCTGGGCCCGATTGAACTGGGCGTCCGCTGGCAGGCCTACCGCGACGAGCGGAACGTCGCCGCCGTCTATGTCGGCTACGCCGAGGGCGGCGAGGGGCGCAACGCGGGCTATGCGCCGCCTGGCGCCGGGGACAGCGATTGGGAGGTGCGGCTTCTGGGGGGCCGGTCCTTCGAGCGAGGGTTCGTCGACCTCCAGGCGGCGCGGCGCTGGCGCGACGGCCTGCCGGACGAAATCCGCGCGGACGCGACGGCCGGGCTGCACCTGAATCGCGACTGGATGGTCATGGCCCAGGCCTTCGGCGGGGCGGCGGACGGCGACGGCGCCGCGCGCTGGCTGTCGCTGGAAGGGGCGGTGGTGCGCCGGTTCGGGGACTGGCGGCTGCAGGCCGGATGGCGCCACGCCGTGGCCGGGCGTGAAACTCCTGCGGGCAGAGGGCCTGTCATCGGAATCTGGCGTCGATTTTAGTGGCGATTTCCGCGACGGAATCCGAGGTTTCTCACGTTACAGATACGTTATTTGCGTAATGGCGGTGAGCCGTTAAGCGGGGACGCTTGTTTGCGGGGAGACTGCGTCGCGTGTTCAAACGCCATTTTTTCATTATCGGCGCGGCCTGCCTGTTGGGGCTGATGGTCGTGGCGGCGGTCGTCAAGATCGCCTTCGGCGGCGGCGATGCGTCCGCCCCGCACGGCCCGGGGGGGCCGGGCGGAGGGCGCGGCCAGGTGGTCGCCGAGGTTGTGGCGCAGCGGCGCGAATTCGCTGATCAGATTCGGGTGCTTGGCGTGGCGCGGGGCCGCCGCTCGGTCAACATCACCTCGAACACGACGGAATTGGTGACCAGGGTCATGTTCGCCGACGGTCAGGCCGTGGCGGCGGGCGCGCCTCTGGTCGAATTGCAGGCGCGCGAGGAAGACGCCGATCTGATCCGCGCCCGCGCCCAGCTGGAGAACGCCCAGCGCGAATACGACCGCTATCGCATCCTGGCCGAGCGCGGCGTGGCCCCGCGCGTCATGGCCGAAACGGCCGAGACGGCGCTGAAGACGGCACAGGCGGCGGTGGCGGCCTCGGAGGCCCGGCGCGGCGACCGCATCTTGCGCGCGCCCTTCGCCGGGGTGCTGGGCCTGACGTCCGTCACGCCGGGGACGCTGATCTCGCCCGGCTCGGTCATCACCACCCTGGACGACACCGGCGGCGTTCGCGTCGACTTCCCCCTGCCGGAGCGTTATCTCGGCGTCCTGCCGGTCGGCGCGCCGATCACGGCGACCACGGACGCCTTCCCCGGCGAAGCGTTCAACGGCCGCATCGCCCTGCTGGACACGCGCGTCAACGAACAGACCCGCGCGGTCATCGCCCGGGCGGAATTCCCGAATCCCGGCAATCGCATCCGTCCCGGCATGATGATGCGCGTCGCCGTGCATCAGGGCCGTCGTCAGAGCCTGGCCGTGCCGGAAGCCGCCGTTCAGTATGAAGGCCAGGGCGCCTTCGTCTATCGCATCGCGCGCGGCGAGGCGGGCGCGACCGCCCAGCGGGTCGAGGTTCAGACCGGCGCCGTCGAGAACGGCTATGTCGAGATCGTCTCGGGCCTGGCGGCCAACGACCGCATCGTCGCCTCGGGCCTGAACCGCATCCAGCCCGGCGCGCCGGTCCGCGTGGAAGGCGAAGCCCCGCAAGGGGGCGCCCGGACCAAGGGCGGCGCCCGCGCGCCGCAGGCGGCCCGCCCATGATGCTGTCCGATGTTTCGGTCCGGCGCCCCGTCTTCGCGGCGGTGGCGGCCATCGTCCTGTGCGTCATCGGCCTGGCCGCCTTCTTCTTCCTGCCGGTGCGCGAACTGCCGGACGTGGACCCGCCGGTCGTCTCGGTCAGCACCAGCTACGCCGGCGCCTCGGCCGAGGTGATCGAGAGTCGGATCACCGAACCGATCGAGCAGCAGATCGCCGGCATCCAGGGCGTCCAGCGCATCAACTCGACCAGCCGCGACGGGCGGTCGAACGTGAACATCGAGTTCTCGCTGGATCGCAACATCGACGACGCGGCCAATGACGTGCGCGACCGCATCTCGCGCGTGCTGGGCCGCCTGCCGGACCAGGCTGATCCGCCGGAGGTGGCCAAGGCCGATTCCGACAGCCAGCCGATCATGATCATGTTCCTGCGCTCCACCACCATGGACCGGCTGGAGCTGACGGACTACGCGCGGCGCTACCTGGTCGACCGCTTCGCCACCGTGCCGGGCGTGGCCCAGGTCAACATCTTCGGCGAGCAGCGCTACGCCATGCGCATCTGGCTGGACGCCGGGGCCATGGCGGCGCGGGGCCTGACCGTCACCGACGTCGAGAACGCCCTCAACAGCCAGAACGTCGAACTGCCCGCCGGCGCCCTGGAGTCGGCGCAGAAGGACTATACCGTCCGCGTGGCGCGCAACTACGCCGATCCGGCCGACTTCGCCCAACTGCCCATCGGCACGCGCGGCTCGGCCTCGACCGCCACCGGCGCCCAGGCGTCCGGCACCCTGGGCGCGGCCTCGGCGGCCATGACCAACGGCGTCACCGGCGCCCTGATCGGCAACGCCGCCTATGTCACCCGTCTGGGCGACATCGCCCGCATCGAGGAGGCGCCCGCCGAGGCGCGTCGCCTGTTCCGCGGCAACGGCATCGACCAGATCGGCCTGGCCATCACCCGCCAGGCCCAGTCGAACGATCTCCAGATTTCCAAGGGCGCGCGCGCGCTGATGGAGGATGTGCGCCACAGCCTGCCGCCGGGGACGACGTTGGAAGTCGGCTCGGACAACTCCGTCTTCACCTCGCATGCGATCGACGAGGTCTGGATCACCATCGGCATCTCCATGGCCCTGGTGGCCCTGGTCAACTTCATCTTCCTGGGCAGTCTCAGGGCGGCGGTCATCCCGTCGGTGGTGGCGCCCATCTGTCTGCTGGCGACCTTCATCGTCCTGGCGCCGCTGGGGTTCTCGCTGAACCTGCTGACGCTGCTGGCCCTGGTCCTGGCCATCGGCCTGGTGGTCGACGACGCCATCGTCGTGGTCGAGAACATCCAGCGCCGTCTCGATCACGGCGAGCCGCCGCTGGTCGCCGCCGAGCGGGGCGCGCGTCAGGTCTTCTTCGCCGTCGTGGCCACCACCATCGTCCTGCTGTCGGTGTTCGCGCCCCTGCTGTTCCTGCCCGGCTACGTCGGCCGCCTGTTCGTGGAGCTGGCGGCGGCCATTGCGGCGGCCGTGGCCTTTTCGGCCTTCCTGGCGCTCAGCCTGTCGCCGATGCTGGCGTCCAAGATCCTGAAGCCCGCCCATACCGGCGGGTGGGTGGCGCGACGCGTGGATGCGGGCATGAATGCCTTGAGGCGCTCCTATGCCGCGTCCCTGGACGCCCTGCTGGGACGTCGCATCGCCGTCGGGGGCGTGGCCGCCCTGATCGTCCTGGTCGCGGCGGGCGCGGCGGGAATCTTCCTGCATCTGCCCAATGAACTGGTGCCGAACGAGGATCGCGGCCGGGTGACTCTGCGTATCGCCGGGCCGGAAGGCACCGGATTCGACTATACGCGCCAGATCATGCTGGGGCTGGAGCCCCTGCTGGCGGAGTATCGGGAGAACGGGGAGGCCGCCAACTACATGATCTCGTCGCCGGGTTTCGGCGGCTCGGGCTTCAGTTCCGGCAGCGCCGTGCTGAACCTGTCCGACTGGTCGGAGCGCGATCGCTCGGCCGATCAGATCGCCCAGGAGCTGAACGGCAAGCTGCGCAACCAGACCGGCGCGCAGGTCAACGCCTCCACGCCCGGCGCCTTCCAGCGCGGCGGCGGCAACTCCAACTCGGTCGAGATGATCGTCACGGGCTCGGAATACAGCGCCATCTACAACTGGCTGCAGCCCATCCTGACGGCGGCGCAGGAATATCCCGGCTTCTCGCGGCCGCGCCTGAACTATGAGCCGAACGCGCCGCGCCTGCTGGTCGACGTCGATCCGCAGAAGGCGGCCGCCCTGGGGGTGTCCTCGCAGCAGATCGGCCGCACGCTGGAGACTATGTTCGGCTCTCGCCGGGCCACGACCTACATCAAGGGCGGCCAGGAGTACGACGTCATCCTGCAGACCGAGCGCGACAGCCGCCGCGAGGTGACGGACCTGGAGTCGCTCTATGTCTCGACCGGCACGGCCCAACTGGTGCCGCTGTCGGCGGTGGTCACGACCAAGACCTCGGGCGACACGCCGGATCGTCGCCGCCTGGACCGCCAGCGGTCGATCACCCTGGCGGCCGACCTCAACCCCGGCACCACCATCGACGACGCCGTGCAGTTCCTGATGGCCGAGGCGGCCAAGCAGCCGCAGGGCGTGGCCAACATCCGCTGGGGCGGCGCGGCCCGCGACCAGCAGGAGGCGGGCAGCGCCGTGGGCTGGGCCTTCGGCCTGGCCCTGCTGCTGGTCTTCCTGGTGCTGGCGGCCCAGTTCGAGAGCTGGATCACCCCGGCGGTCATCATGCTGACGGTGCCGCTGGCGGCGGCGGGCGGGCTGTTCGGCCTGTTGATGGCGGGCTCGAGCCTGAACATCTACAGCCAGATCGGCCTGATCATCCTGATCGGCGTCGCGGCCAAGAACGGCATCCTGATCGTCGAGTTCGCCAACCAGCTGCGCGACCAGGGCCGGACTATCCGCGAGGCCATCATCGAATCCTCGAGCCTTCGCCTGCGCCCGATCATCATGACCTCGATCGCCACCGCCTTCGGCGCCCTGCCGCTGGTGCTGTGGCAAGGGGCGGGGGCGGGCAGCCGCCAGACCATCGGCGTGGTGATCTTCACCGGCGCCATGTTCGCGACGGTGCTGACCCTGTTCGTGGTGCCGGTTATCTACGGCGTCCTGGCCCGCTTCACCAAGTCGCCCGAATACACCGCCCGCAAGATCGAGGAGTGGGAGGCGCAGGAGAAGCGCGACGGCCTCGAGCCGGACATGAGTCCGGCGGAGTAGCGGAAAGCGTCCTTCTCCCCTTGTGGGAGAAGGTGGCTGCCGAAGGCAGGCGGATGAGGGGTGTCGGCGCGGCGCCAAGAAGGCGGAAGAGGTTTGCGTCCAGCAACCCCCTCATCCGACCTCGCTCCGCTCGGCCACCTTCTCCCACAAGGGGAGAAGGAGGATGTCACTCGCTGGTTGGCTTGAACCCCGTCTCGACCTTCAGGAAGGCGATGACGTCGCGGCGGTCCGTGGCGTCGGGCAGGCCAGCGAAGCTCATCTTGTTGCCGGGCAGGAAGGTGCGCGGGTTCTGCAGCCAGTGGTCCAGCGTCTCTGCGTCCCAGGTGAAGTCCGCCGTCCGCAGGGCGTGGGAATAGCTGTACTTGTCGCGCGCGCCCGCCTTGCTGCCGAAGACGCCGTAGAGGTTCGGACCGGTCATGTTCGGCCCGCCCGGCGTGAGGGTGTGGCACGAGCGGCAGCGGGCGAAGGCGCGGCGGCCGCTGTCCAGATCCGCCTGATCGTAGGGAGCGGGCAGGGCGGCCAGCATGGCGGCCTTCTCGGCTTCGGTCGGCGCCGGCGGCCTGGGGGGCTGGGCCGCGCCTGAGCCTGAACCTGAGCCTTCTCCAGCCTGGCCGCAGGCGACGAGGCCCAGGGCGGCCGTCAGCGCGACCGCATGGCGCGATGCGCGACGGAACGGGAATAAGGAGGAATGGCGAGACATGACGCGCTCCCTTGAACGACGGCCATGCTTTAGCCCATGGCGGCGGCGTCGCAATGGACAGCATGTCCAAGCGGGGCGGCTTCAGCGCCCCGTCGTCAGCTTCACCACGATGTGGGCGGTGGTGTCGATGATGGCCTCGGGCGTGTCGGCGCGACGCATCAGCTCAAATCCCGCGGCTACGGATTCGACCAGGTTCGCCGTCTCATAGGAGGTCAGGCGGGGATTGAGCCCCTGGGGGTGCAGGCCGCCGGCGTGGGCCTGGGCGATGCGGCGCTCCAGCGCCAGGTGCAGTCGGCGCAGGCGTCGGATGCGGCTCTCCGCGAAGGGAGGCTGGCCCATGTCGGCCAGCATGTGTTCGACCCGCAGCACAGGCCCGTGCTCGCTCCAGAGGGCCAGCACCTCCAGAACATAGGCGCGGGCGGCTTCGAAGGCGCGCTCGCCGGACCAGTCGGCGTGGATGTGGGCGGCCAGCCGCTGGAAGTCCTCGCCCGCCTCGTCGCACAGCCGCAGCAGCCCTTCCTCGACCGAGGCGAAATAGGTGTAGAAGGTCGGCGCCGACACCCCGGCCGCCGCCGCCACGTCCGCAGGGCGGATTTCGCCCAGATGACGGCTGTTCAGCAGCGTGCGCAGGGCGTCCAGCAAGGCGCGGCGGGTGCGCGCGCCCCGCGTGCGGATCTTGTGGCCCAGTTTGTTGGTGGCGGCGTCGGACATCGGGGAGGCGGCTGGACCATGCGTGAGCGGCAGGCGAACCGCGCTCCTTGAAAGGTCGTCAAGGCCTAGCGGCTTCCGTTCTCGGCCACAAGCGGGACTGGCTCGTCCTGCCCGCCGATGCGGCCTCGGCCCAGCTGTCCGGCCAGACGGTCCGAGAGGTCGGCCAGCAAGCCCATCTGTTCATAGAGGAAGGCCAGTTCCAGATAGGCTTCGCGCGCCTCGCCCGGCGGGGTCGAGAAGGAACGGCTCAGCCACATGATCGCGCGGTCCTGGCAATAGCCCTGCATGATGATTGTCTCCTTATGAGAAAGCCATCGGAAAACACGCAAAAGTTGTGTACAAGAGTCAAATCTCGCCAATGGCGATCCGGGCGCCGTTTAAAGGGCCGTCAAGCTTTGCATTTTAGCTTCGGCATTGTTCGCACGGAGGGGTTCGGCGTGGATATTAGTGGGCGAAGGGGCGGGCGGCTGCCCGTTCTGGCGGGACTGGCTCTTCTGGCGGCCTGGGCCCCGGCGCAGGCGCGGCAGGCGACCGGGCCGGACATCGCGGTCACCGCCGCCGTCAGCAGTGATTTCGTCTCCCGCGGCATCAGCATGAGCGAAGGCGATCCGGCCGTCTCGATCGGCGCGGATGTCTCTCAGGGCGTGTTCTATGTCGGCGCCTGGGCGGGCAACGCCTCGTTTGCCGGAGATCCCGACACCAAGGCCGAGGTCGACCTCTATCTCGGCGTCAGGCCCTCTTTCGGCGGGTTCGACTGGGATTTCAGCCTGGCGCACTATGCCTTTCCGGGACAGCCCTCGGGAGCGGACTACGACTTCTCGGAGGTGCGGGCGCGGGCGACGCGCCAGTGGGGGGCGGTGACGATGGGCGCCCTCATCTACTGGTCTGCGGACTTCTTCGGGGCCGAGGACAAGGAGGCGACCTATATGGAGCTCAGCGGCGCGATCCAGCCGGCCGAACGATGGACGGTTTCAACGGCGATCGCCCGGCAAGAGGTCTCGTCCGACGCGGACTACAACACTTGGAACCTGGGAACGACCTGGGCGATGACGCCGAAATTGGCGCTCGACGTGCGCTATTACGACACGGACGCTCACCGCCTCGGCGACATCTATGATCGCCGTGTCGTGGCCAGCCTGGCGGCGGCCTTCTGATGCGATAGGTGGTGCCGGTTGCAGGGATCGAACCCGCGACCTTCGGTTTACAAAACCGCTGCTCTACCAGCTGAGCTAAACCGGCGTGGCCCGCCTTATGCTGGCGGAATCTGTTTGACGCAAGCACACTGAGCGAATGCCCTCGCTGCCCTATCTCGCCCCCATCGTCATGCTGGCCCTGTCGAACGTCTTCATGACCTTCGCCTGGTACGGCCACCTCAAATTCGGCACCAAGCCGCTGTGGATCGTGGTCCTGATCAGCTGGGGCATCGCCTTCTTCGAATACTGGCTGGCCGTGCCCGCCAACCGCATCGGCCATCAGGTCTATTCGGCGGCCGAGCTGAAGACCATGCAGGAGGTGATCACCCTGCTGGTCTTCGCCGTGTTCTCGGTCGTCTGGCTGGGCGAGAAGCTGACCGTCAACCACCTGATCGGCTTCGCCCTGATCGCCGGCGGCGCCTTCTTCATCTTCAAGGGCCCGCTGTAGGGCGTCAGTCCAACTCGGCGGCGATCCGCTGAGCCAGGGCTTTCAGCTGTTCCGCGTCGGCCATCGGGGCGTGGCCGTGTCCCTTCATCGGGCGGTCGGCCCAGCGCGGCACGATATGGAAATGCAGGTGGAAGACCGTCTGGCCTCCCGCATCGCCGTTGAACTGCATCAGGCTGAGGCCTTCGGGCTTCAAGGCCTTCTCGACCGCGCGCGCGGTGCGCTGGACGGCGACGGCCAGCTTGGCGAGAACCTCGGGCTCGATCTCCAGGATGTTGCGGGCGGTCGAGGTCTTGGACACGATCAGGACGTGGCCCTCCGACTGGGGAAACACGTCCATGAAGGCCAGGACGTCGTCGTCCTCCCACACCTTCACGCTGGGCATGTCTCCGCGCAGGATCTTGGCGAAGATGTTGTCCGGATCATAATCGCCGTGAAGGCTCATGGGGGTCTCCTTCGGGGTGGGAGGGGCAGCCTAGCAGGCGAATCCGCGCGACGCACGGAGCGGAACGCCGTCCCGCGCGCTTATATGGTCAAGGTTCTTCAGTCGGAGGCGTCATGCTGGGTTTCATCGTTCAGGCCGTGGTCACGGCGATCGGTCTTTGGGCCTCGGCCAAGCTGGTGCCGGGGGTGGAATTCACCTCGACCGGCTCTCTGATCGCGGCGGCGGTCATCCTGGGGGTGGTCAACGCCTTCGTGCGGCCGGTGATGGTGGTGCTGACCCTGCCGCTGACCATCGTCACGCTCGGTCTGTTCCTGCTGGTGGTGAACGCCGCCATGATCGGGCTGACGGCCATGTTCCTCGGCGGATTCGTCGTCGACGGCCTGTGGGCCGGGATCGGGGCGGCCATCGTCACCGGGGTGGTCAGCTGGATCGCCGGCGCCCTGTTCGGCGACATGGAGGCGCGGCGTCAGTAAATTACCCGGGTAATATTGACGTGATAATATCACCCGGGTAATTCATCCTCGACAAGCGAGGACGAATGATGACCCCATGCACGGCCTTCGACGGCCACACGATGATCGCGACAGGGCCGCTGGCCCACGTCGTCGCGGCGGCGAAAGCGGCGCATGACGCCGGCCAGACGATTCTGGTCTTTCGGGACGAGGACGCGCGGCCGGTGGATCTGGATCTGCGCGGAGACCTTCAGGCCGTGCTGGCGCGCCTGCCGCCGGAACAGGCCGCGCCTGAGCCGGACAAGCGCGGCCCCGGTCGGCCGAGGCTGGGCGTGACGGCGCGCGAAGTCACCCTGTTGCCGCGCCATTGGGAGTGGCTGACGTCACAGCCGGGCGGGGCGTCCGTGGCCTTGCGCAAGCTGGTCGAAGCCGCCCTGCGCGAGGCGGAAGGGCCGGACCGGATGCGCCGCAGTCGTGAGGCGGCCTATCGCTTCATGACCGCCGCGGCCGGCGACCTGCCGGGTTATGAGGAGGCCGTGCGGATGCTGTTCGCGGGCGACTGGACGGCGTTCGACGCCCGGACGGACGCCTGGCCCGCCGACGTGCGCGACTACGCCCGGCGGCTGGCCGAACCGGGCTGGCGCAACGGCCAGGGGCGCTGAGCCGTCAGCTAATCAGCCCGGCCGGATCACCATGCAGGTGACGCGGCGCTCGGACAGGGCTTCGCACGCCGCTTCCGCCGATTGCTGGGTCATGCCGGTGAAGCGCGAGCGATACCATCCGTTCGCCGCCTGCACGTCGCGCTGGGCGGCGGAGAACTGGGTGCGGAAGCGGCGGCTGACGTCGTTCAGCCAGTCGCGGGCCACGGCTTCCTCGCGGAAGGCGCCGACCTGAACGGTCCAGCGGCCGGCGGGAGCCGGGGCGGGAGCGGCGGCGCGCGCGGGCGTGGCGCGTGCGGGCGCCGCCGAAGAACCGCCGTTGAGGGCGGCGGTCAGGTTTTCCGGCGGGCGGGTCTCGGCGCGGCGCGCGGACGGGGGCGGCGTCACCTCGGTCGGCAGGCTGCGCGGCGGGGGACCCGCGACATAGGCCACCTCGGTCGAGGAGCCGAAGCCCTCGCCGTCTTCGTCGGACAGGGAGGCGTAGGCGACCGGCGGCGAGGGATCGATGCTGACGCCGTAGCCGCGCTGTTCGAAGAAGGCCTGTGCCACCTGGATGCGCTCGCCCTGGCCGCGACGGCGCTGCAGTTCGAAGCCGGTGTCCGTCAGCTCGGCCACGTGGTCGTTGCGGCTCTTGGTCGAGCGGCCGCCCATGACGATGGTGATCAGCCGCTTGCCGTCGCGCACTGAGGAGGCCGCCAGGTTGTAGCCCGAGGCGTTGGTGAAGCCCGTCTTGATGCCGTCATAGCCGCGGCCCGTGGCCAGCAGGCCGTTGGTGTTGCGGTAATCGCGGCCGTTGAAATACCAGTCGTGCAGGCCGAGGTAGCGGTAATATTGCGGATAGTCCCGCATGACCGCGCGGCTGAGGACCGACAGGTCGCGCGCCGTGGTCGCCTGACGCGTGTCGGGCAGGCCGTTGGCGGTTGTGAAGCGGGTGTGCTCCATGCCCAGCTCGCGCGCCTTCTCGGTCATCATCTGGGTGAAGCGGCCTTCGGAGCCGCCGATGTGCTCGGCGAGGACCACGGCCATGTCGTTGGCGCTGCGGACGGCCGTGGCGCGCATGGCGTCGTCCAGGCTGATGGTCTGACCGGCCGCCAGCCCGAGCTTGGACGGCGGCTGAGAGGCCGCGCGGGGCGAAACGGTCAGGACGTCGTTCAGCTTGATCTTGCCGGACTCCAGCGCCTCGAACGTCAGGTACAGGGTCATGACCTTGGTGATGGAGGCGGGATAGCGCCGGGCGTCGGCGAAGCGCGAGAACAGGACTTCGCCCGAGGCCGCGTCCACGACTATGGCCGCGTATCGGCTGTCAGACGACTGGGCTTCAGGCGGCGCGACGCCGATCGTCGGCGTCAGGACGACGCCGCCCAGAACCGCGGCGGCCAGGAAACGACGGCGGAGAAGGACCTTCATGGGCAAGCTACTAGCCTCGTCACTGTGGCGCGAAGACGGCTGCGATCACGCACGTTATGAAAGCTAGCATCGGCTCCTGCGGTTTCGAGAGGGTTAAGAGGGCGTCAACGGAGTTGTGATCGCGCCTGTGGGCAAGGGTTATCGGCGTTCATATTGTGCGTTGCACAAATTTCACTTGAAGTCATTTCGCAAGTGCACCATATCGCCCCTATCGCGATGGGTTCGCCCGTCGCAGGAACCCTTTCGCTTCAGGAGACTCCCCATGGCTGACGCCGCCGAGACCGTGAAGAAGACCGTCGAACAGACCACCGCCAAGGCCAAGGCCCAGGCTGAATCCATCCAGGCCGCCGGCGCCAAGGCCTTCCGCGAGGGCGTGGACAAGTCCGTCGCCTCGCTGAGCGAGCTGAACACGCACGGCAAGAAGAACCTGGAAGCCGTGGTCGAATCCGCCGCCGCCGCCCAGAAGGGCGCCGAGGCCCTGTCGCAACAGGCCGTGGCCTATGGCAAGAAGTCCTGGGAAGACGGCGTCGCCGCCGCCCAGTCCTTCTCTCAGGCCCGTTCGGTGCAGGAACTGTTCGAACTGCAGACCAACTGGGCCAAGTCGGCCGCCGAGGCCTATCTGGCCGAGTTCGGCAAGGCGACCGAGACCCTGACCGCCTCTGTCAAGGACAGCTTCAAGCCGATCAACGAGCGCGTTTCGGCCGCCGTCGAGCAGTTCCAGGCCGCCCGCTAAGCGACGCTAGTTCAAACGGGTATACAATCAGGCCTCGGCGGAAACGCCGGGGCCTTTTTGCTGGCTTAGCCACTGAGACGCTGCCAGCAGCGCAGGGTCGATATTCTTTCTGGCGCTTTGCGGCGTCCGCGCGATCGCGACATCGGGTGACAAGCCCATCCCCTCGATGCGAAAGCCCGCCGGACTGAAGTAGTCGGAAAACGGCACGGTCAGCTTGCCATTGTCAGGCAATGAGAAGGTCCGTGACCCGAGAACAGCGCCGGCGGTCTTGGCGCCGAACAGCCGAGCACGGCGGTCGTGTTGAAGCGCTGCGGCGGTTATTTCCCCGCCACTGGCTGTGCGTGGGCCCATCAGAACGGCCAGTGGTCTTGAAAACGTCACGGGCGAGGGCAGGGTCTTGCCTCGGCTGATACCCTGCCGTGTCTTGAAGGTGCCGATATTGCTGCCCACAGGCAAGAGTACGGACAAGAGCCGCGCAACCTCGGCGATGACGCCGCCCACATTCTCACGAAGGTCTAGGATGAGTCGAGACGGCGGCGCCTGCTGGATGTTTGTCGACACCCAATCAATTGATCCCTGATCGAAGACATTGAAACGGAGATAGCCCGTTCCATCATCCAGAGTTCGTCGTTCGGTCTTCGGTGGCAATGGCTTGGGGGTCCATCGTGCTGTTATGATGCGATTGGACGGCGTCTCGATCAGTTGGAGTTCCTTGTGGTCGGTGTTGAGATGCCGGAAACTGAATAGTCCTACCTTCTGGCCGGGGCGGAGTCCGGCTTCATACGCGGGGCTGGAGAGCTCGACATCTTCGACGACGAAGATTGATGAGACCCAGGTTAGTTTTGCTCCCAGGCCAGCTTCATCTGTACTGGATAAAAGGTTGGGCGAGCCGGGCTTCTGGCGCGGCATTCTGAAGCTGCGTCCTTTCGATAACGTGATAATGCTTGGCGGGCGGATATCGACATGGGAGGAGGCGAACTGGTCGAGGACCGGGACTAGCACGTCCAAATAGAGCGCCGCCTGAGTTTCCGCCTTCGCTGCGTGCGGCCGCCATTCACGCCAAACGGCCGGCCAGTCCAAATCGTTCATGGTTGGATCGAAGTACCATTCATCCATTGTTCGCCACATGGCGTCAAAAATGGCGAGATTGTCTCGCTTGGGCCCGGACAGGCAACTAGCTTGCATCAAGCCGCTGGCTGCCAGCGCCATCACGGATCGTCGCGTTTTCCAGTTCATAGATCGTGGGTACGCAAAATGACGTATCGCCTCAAGCGCTGTTCACGCTACCCGTGACTGGACGCCCCTACAAATCAGGCCATCATTCCCTATCTGATCTTTTGACGCTCCCCGATTACGGACCACGAATGCCTAACAGACGGCCAGGTGAACAGGGCGGTGGCGGTGGCGCAGGCGCCGCCGTCGTCACCGAGACAAAGCCGAAAATTCAGCGGCCCTCCCTGTATCGGGTGCTGATTCTGAATGACGACTACACCCCCATGGAGTTCGTCATCTATGTGCTGGAGCGGTTCTTCCAGAAGAGCCGCGAGGACGCGACCCGCATCATGCTGCACGTGCACCAGCATGGCGTCGGGGTCTGCGGCGTCTTCACCTACGAAGTGGCCGAAACCAAGGTCGCCCAGGTGGTGGAGACGGCGCGGCGCCACCAGCACCCCCTGCAATGCACGATGGAAAAGGACTGAGAGGAACCTGCCATGCCTTCGTTTTCCCGTCCTCTCGAAGAGACCCTGCACCGCGCGGTCCACTACGCCAACGAGCGCCGGCATGAATACGCCACGCTCGAACACCTGCTGCTGGCCCTG
>JAFKFS010000049.1 GCA_017308115.1 Bordetella sp. | reverse complement strand
GCGGGCGCCTCTGCGACGGATAAGGCGATCGAACTGACCCGGTTCGCCAAGACGGTCGGCGCCGACGGCGCCCTGGTCGTCACCCCCTATTACAACCGTCCGTCGCAGGCGGGCATGCAGGCGCATTTCGAGGCGGTGGCTGACGCCGTGCAACTGCCGATCCTGCTCTACAACGTGCCGGGCCGGACCGGCGTGGATCTGTCGAACGAGACCGTGGCGGCGCTGGCGGGGCATCCGAACATCGTCGGCGTCAAGGACGCCACGGGCGACGTGGCGCGGGCCAGCTGGATGCGCGCCAACATCGACGGCGCCTTCGACCTGATCTCGGGCGACGATTCCAGTTACCTGGGCTATGCCGCCCACGGCGGCGTGGGCGTCATCTCCGTGACCTCGAACGTCGCGCCCGAGGCCATGGTCGCCCTTTATGACGCGATCCAGGCGGGCGATTTCGCGGCGGCCCGCTCGTGGCAGGAACGGCTGATCGGCCTGCACAAGGCGCTGTTCCTCGACAACTCCCCGGCGCCGGCCAAATACGCCCTGGCCAAGCTGGGCCTGTGCGCCGAGGACGTCCGCCTGCCGCTGTCGCTGACGGCCGACGCCGTCAAGCCCGCCATCGACAAGGCGCTGGCCGAAGCCGGGATCGTCTGATGGCCGCCGACGCGCCCAAGCAGAAGACGATCGCCGAGAACCGGCGCGCGCGCTTCGACTACTTCCTGGAGGACCACCTCGAGGCCGGAATCCAGCTGCTGGGCACCGAGATCAAGGCCTTGCGCGACGGGCGGGCCAATATCGCCGAGAGCTACGTCTCGCCCGAGGGGCGGGAGATGGTGCTGATCAACGCCGACATTCCGCCCTACAAGATGGCGAACCGCTTCAACCATGAGCCGCGCCGTCATCGCAAGCTGCTGCTGCACCGCAAGCAGATCGACAAGCTGATCGGCGCTGTCCAGCGCGACGGCCGCACCATCGTCCCGTTGCGCCTCTATCTGAACGAGGCGGGCAAGGCGAAGCTGGAGATCGCCCTGGCCAAGGGCAAGAAACTGCACGACAAGCGCGAGGCCTCGGCCGAGCGCGACTGGCAGCGCGACAAGGCGCGCCTGCTGCGCGACAAGGGTTGAGTGCGGTTCCGCTTTGCGCGCCGCGCGACGCGCGATAAACGAGCGGGGATGGGGTGCGTCTTGCGGAGTTCACGGTGAAGATAGCCGAACGCTGGTTCGTCATGGCGGGCGTGGCCCTGCTGGGCGCCATCGCCGTGGCCGGCGTGGTGGTGGCGATCTACGCCGCCTGGGTCCTGCACGACATGCCGGACGCCTCCGAGCTGGCGGACTATCGCCCGGCGACGGCGACCCGGGTCTATGCCGAGGACGGCACCCTGATCGGCGAATTCTCGGACGAGCGGCGGATTTACGTCACCTATGACCAGGTGCCGCAGACGGTCGTCCACGCCTTCCTGGCGGCGGAGGACCAGAACTTCTTCAGCCACGGCGGCATCGACGTGTCCGGCATCGGCCGGGCCATGTTCAAGAACGTCTTCAACGTCCTGTCCGGCCGTCGGCTGGAAGGCGGCTCGACCATCACCCAGCAGGTGGCCAAGAACGTCCTGCTGACCAGCGAGACCAGCCTGAACCGCAAGCTCAAGGAAGCAGTCCTGTCCAGCCGCCTGGAGGCGACCCTGAGCAAGGAGCAGATTCTCGAGCTGTATCTGAACGAGATCTACCTGGGCTATCGCTCCTACGGCGTGGCCTCGGCGGCCTACAACTACTTCGGCAAGTCGCTGGATCAGCTGACCCCCGACGAGGCGGCCTTCCTGGCGGCCCTGCCGAAGGGGCCGACCAACTACCACCCCAAACGCTATCCCGAGGCGGCCCTGGGGCGTCGGAACTGGGTCCTGGGCGAGATGGCCGACAACAAATGGCTGTCGGACGCGCAGTTGAAGGCGGCCCTGGCCCGCCCGCTGAACACCCGTTCCGCGCCGCGCCGCGCCGAATACGCCGACGCCGACTTCTTCGTGGAGGAGGCGCGTCGCCGCGCCATCGCCCTGTTCGGTCAGGAGGAGGTCAATCGCGGCGGCTATTATCTGCGCACCACCCTGGACCCCGAACTGCAGTCGGCGGCGCGCGACGCCCTGATGCGCGGGCTTGAGGACTATGACCGTCGCCATGGCTGGCGCGGCGCCTGGGGCACGACCGATTTCGCCCAGGGCTGGCAGGCCGAGGCTCAGAAGCGCACCGCCCCGCCCGAGCGCCGCTCGTGGCAGGCCGCCGCCGTCGAGAGCGTCAGCGGAGGCGCGGTCCGCATCCGCACGGCCAGGGACGACGAGACCGGCGCCCTTCGCGCCGCCGATGTGAGCTGGGCCAATGCGGGCCGCCGTCCGTTGCAGCGCGGCGACCTGATCTTCGTCGAGCGCCAGGGCGGACAGTTCGCCCTGAAACAGGTTCCCGCCGTCAACGGCGCCCTGGTCGCCATCGAGCCGCAGTCGGGCCGCGTCCTGGCGATGGTCGGCGGCTATTCCTACGCCCTGTCCAGCTTCAACCGCGCGACCCAGGCGCGTCGCCAGCCGGGCTCGGCCTATAAGCCCTTCGTCTATGCGGCGGCCCTGGAGGGCGACTTCACCCCGGCCTCCATCGTTCTCGACGCCCCGATCAGCTTCCCGGGCGGACCCGGCGGCCGGCCCTGGACGCCGCAGAACTACAGCCGCCAGTTCTACGGTCCGCAGACCCTGCGTCGGGGCCTGGAGCTGTCGCGCAACGTCATGACGGTGCGCCTGGCCCAGGCGGTGGGCATGAGCAACGTCGTCGACCTGTCCAAGAAGATGGGCGTCGTGGACGACATGTCCCCGAACCTGGCCATGTCGCTGGGCGCGGGGGCAACGACGCCGTATCGCATCACGGCCGCCTACGCCGCCTTCGTCAACGGCGGGCGCCGGATCGATCCCTATCTGATCGAACTGGTTCAGGACCGGAACGGCCAGACCATTCACCGCGCAGACCGTCGCCAGTGCCGGGATTGCGGCCGCGGCTTCAGCGGCCAGGAATCGCCGCGTCTTCAGGATCGCGGAACTCAGGTCATCGACCCGATCACCGCCTATCAGATCAGCTCCATGCTGGAAGGCGTGATCCAGCGCGGCACGGGCGCGCGGGCGCGAAGCCTGGGGCGCTGGGTCGGGGGCAAGACGGGCACGACCAATGAATATCGCTCGGCCTGGTTCGTCGGATTCTCGGCCGATATCGTGGTCGGCGTCTTCGTCGGCTTCGACGACAACCGCTCGCTGGGCGGGGGCGAGGCGGGGGCCTCGACCGCCGTGCCGATCTTCATCGACTTCATGGAAGACGCCCTGAAGCAACGCCCGGCGCGCCCGTTCGTGAAACCCAAGAACGCCATCTTCCGCACCGTGAACGGCATCGAGGAAGCCTTCCGTCCGGGCACCGAGCGCCAACTGCGTGAAGAGGCGCCGCGCCCGACTGCGCCGGAAGGACCGCAGAACTACTACGAAGTCATTCGCCGCGAGCAGGAAACCAAGTCTCAGGCTCCGGCGCCGGTCGCCCCGGCGCCCGTCGCGCCGCCGCCCCCCAAGAAGCAGCCGGCTGAGGACTTGAGCGACCTCTACTGAGCCTCTAGGTAAGCCCACCACCCGGCGCGCCTGTCACCAGGCGCGCCGTTTCACCCTATGTCGCGGAGATTGCGATGAGACCGGATGTCGAGGCCATGAAGGCCGACATCGAGCAGAGCGTCGCTCTGCTCAGGAGGCGACTTTGACTGGG
>JAFKFS010000048.1 GCA_017308115.1 Bordetella sp. | reverse complement strand
CGCCGCCTGGCCCAGGGCGCAGGCCTTGACCGTCTGGGCGAAGTCGCTGACGCGGCCGTCGGCGTCCAGCATCACGTCGACGATCGCCTTCGACCCGCACAGCTTGGCCACTCGCTCGGCCGAGCCTTCGGGCGCAGGCAGGCGCCCGCTGTGCGGCAGATTGGCCGCCAGCGACAGGATGCGCGCGCTGTAGAGGTCGTCGATCACGGGATGAAGATAGGCGTTCACGGGCGGAAGGTGAAGAGAGGCGACGCGTCTCCCTCGGTCGCGTGGGCCTTGCTCCACCCCGCCGTCATCCTCGGGCTTGACCCGAGGATCGAGCGTGGCGGGGCGCGTGACCTGTCCAAGGAGGCGTAGGCGGATGGTCCGATCCTCGGGTCAAGCCCGAGGATGACGGCAGTGTTTGAGCGGGGTGAACCTATCCGCCCTGCAACGATGACCACGTCCGCGCCGTCGGCGACGCCTCGGCGACTGCCGCCGCGCTCTGCCCCGGCTGCATCCGCGCGGCCAGCCAGCGCAGGTTCTGGTCCGCCGCCTCGGGCGGCAGGTCGCGGCGAAGGATGGCCTCAGCCTCGGCGGTCTTGCCCTGCAGGCCCAGGGCCAGGGCCAGATTCTGGCGCACCTGCAGGCTCGCGCCCGGCTGGGCCGCCGCCCGGCGCAGCAGGATCTCGGCCGAGGGCGCGTCGCCCTCGCCGATGCGGGCGATGGCGGCGTTGGTCAGGACGTCGGCGTTGTCGGGCGACAGGCGCAGGGCTTCGTTCCAGGCGGCCTTGGCGTCGTCCGGTCGGCGCACCTGCTGATAGGCCACGCCCAGCAGCGACAGCGGGCGCCAGTCGCGCGGCGCCGCCGCCTTCGCCTGTTCCAGCGCGGCGATGCCGTAGAAGGCCTGACCGCGCGCGATGTGGGCGCGGCCGACCTCCAGCATGGCCTCGACGTTGGCGGGCTGGACGACCAGCACGCCCTGCGCCGTCTCGGCGGCCTGATCGAACTGCCCCAGTTCGCGCAGGGCCTGGGCCAGCTTGACCCCGGCGACCGGGTCCATCGGATTGATCTGCTGCTCATTGGTCCAGAAGACCGAGCGGCTGAGGGCGTCGGCCCGGTCATAGCTTGCGCGGGTCGCGGCGTCGGCGGGCGCGCGCGGCGCGGGCTGGACGCTCTGGCCGAGGGCCGGGGCGGCGAGGGCCAGAAGCGTCAGGCTGACGGTTGCGGCGAGGGCGGCGTTGCGCGACATGGAAGGGGTCCGTGGCGGTTCAGCCTGTATGGTCGCGCCGACGCGTCAAGGTTTGGTTAATCGGCGTTAAGCGTCGGAAAGGTCGCTGTCCATGTCCCCTCAGTCCGAACTGCTGGTCGCCGCCGCCGGGGCCGCGCGCCCGGTCCGCATCGTTGAGGCGGGCGCGGCGCTGGAGGGCCGGATCGCCGCCTGGGCCGAGGCCAGCGGCTTCACGGGCAAGGCGGGCCAGCTGCTGGTGGTCCCCGACGCCGACGGCGCGCCGGAGCAGGCCCTGTTCGGCGCGGGCGAGGCCTTCGACCCCATGAGCGCGCGGGGGCTGCCGACGCGGCTGCCTGCCGGCGACTGGCGGCTGGAGGGCGTCGAGGGCGAGGCGGCGCATTCGGCGGCGCTGGCCTTCGCGCTGGGCGGCTATCTGTTCGACCGCTACAAGGCCAAGATCAGGGGAGGCCCCGAGCGCGGCCGCGCCCGTCTGGTCGCGCCGGACGGCCTCGACCTGACGGCGACGCTGAACATCGCCGCCGCCTGCGCCCTGACCCGCGAGATGGTCGACACGCCCGCCGCCGACATGGGGCCGCTGCAGATCGAGACCATCGCGCGCGAGATCGCCGAGGGCGCGGGCGCGAGCCTGACCGTCACGACCGGCGACGCCCTGCTGGAGGAGAACTATCCGGCGGTCCACGCCGTCGGCCGCGCCGCCGCCCCGCATCGCGCGCCGCGCGTGCTGGAGATCGGCTGGAACCTGGACAAGGCGGACCTGCCGCTGGTGGCCCTGGTCGGCAAGGGGGTGGTGTTCGACACCGGCGGCCTGGACCTGAAGCCCGCCGCCGGGATGCGCAACATGAAGAAGGACATGGGCGGCGCCGCCCACGCCCTGTCGCTGGGCCGGCTGATCATGCAGGCCGGGCTGCCGGTGCGGCTGGTGGTGCTGGTCGCGGCAGTTGAGAACGCCGTGTCGGCCGACGCCTTCCGGCCGGGCGACATCCTGAACAGCCGCAAGGGCCTGACCATCGAGATCGGCAACACGGACGCCGAGGGGCGGCTGATCCTGGCCGACGTCCTGACGCGGGCGGGCGAGCACCAGCCGGACCTGACGCTGGATTTCGCCACCCTGACCGGGGCCGCCCGCATCGCGCTCGGGCCCGAGGTGCCGCCGCTCTACACCGACGACGACGCCCTGGCCGAGGGCGTGCTGAGCGCCGGTCGCGCCGTGGGCGACCCCCTGTGGCGGATGCCCCTGTGGGCGGGCTATCGCGCCTCTCTGGACAGCGAGATCGCCGACGTCCGCAACGATTCCGCCGCCTGGGCCCAGGCCGGGTCGGTGACGGCGGCGCTGTTCCTGCAGAGGTTCGCCCCGACGACCGGAAGCTGGGCGCACATGGACGTCTTCGCCTGGAATCCCCGCGCCCGGCCGGGCTGGCCCGAAGGCGGCGAAGCCCAGGCCATCCGCGCCTGCTTCCGCTATCTCAGCGAGAAATTTCCCAAATAGCCAGGGCTGTTAACGCCCCCTTGGGGATCGGCGCCTAGGGTGGGCGGCTCGATGAGTTTGAGCCGTCTAGAGACCGCCGCTTGACCGATGTCCTGGCCCTGCTGCCGCCTGGCGCGCCCCTGATCCTACGGGACGGGGACCGCGTGGTGCTGGCTGAACAGGCGCTGGAAGGCCTGATGCGGGCCGAGGCCTATCGTCGGCCCGATCCCGCCCATTGCCGCCTCCCGGTCGCCGACATCGTCGCGGACGACGGCCGGCGCATCGACCAGCTGCTGTTCGGCGAGGCCTTCGACGTGCTGGAGCGTCGGCAAGCCGAGAAGGGCGAGATGAGGGCCTGGGGCCGCGCCCGGCGCGACGGCGTGGTCGGCTGGGTCTCGCTGGACACCCTGGCGCCCGGCGCGCCCCTGGCGACGCGCCGCGTGGCCTCCGTCTCGGCCGCCCTGCCGCTGAACGCTCTTGTGGGCGAGGACGCACGCGGTCTGGCCGAGGCCGACCTTCAACCCGTCGGCGCGTTCGAGCGCGATCCGGTCGAGGTCGCCGAGCGCCTGCTGGGCCGTCCGCACGCCCTGGGCGCCCGTTCCTCGCTGGAGACCGATTGCTCGGGTCTGGTGCAGCAGGCCCTGCTGGCCTGCGGCCTGCCCGGTCCGCGCCGTTCGGCCGAGCAGGCCCGGCTGGGCCGCGCCGTGACGCGGGAAGACGCCCGGCGCGGCGACCTGGCGATCTGGCTGTCGTCGGCCGAGGGCGACTGGACCGGCCATTCGGCCCTGATGATCGACGCCGAGCGGGTCATTCATGCGACCGGCGCGCGCGGCGGCGTCGTGGTCGAGACCCTGATCGAGGTCGAGGCTCGCCTGACCGCCGACGGTTTCGCCTCCGCGATCTTCCGCCGGGTCTGATTTTCTCCTCCCCACTTTGTGGGGAGGCGGATCGGCGGCGCAGCCGACGACGGAGGGGCCTCTTGGTTCCGCCGTCCTTGCGGCGCTTCAACGGACAGCCCGCCCTTGGGTGGCGGCCCCTCCACCGTGTCGCCCCCGAAACGAAGAAAGGC
>JAFKFS010000047.1 GCA_017308115.1 Bordetella sp. | reverse complement strand
CGCGCGTGCGCCGCGACGGCTATTCCGCCGTCCGCGGGGACCTGATCCCCGGCCTGCGCGCCACCGCCGCGCCGATCTTCGATCTGCAGGGCGAGGCGGTCTTCACCGCCACCGTGCTGGCCACCGAGGTGTTCCGGCCGGAGCAGGACGATCAGGCGCGGGACCGTCTGATCGAGGTCTGCGATCAGATCACGGCCGCCACGGGCGGCATCCGCCCGCAGGTCTGAGGCGGGCGCGCTTTCAGGCGGCCTTGCGCAGGTCGGCGGACGGGTCCGATGCGATCTCGGGGTCGAGGGTCTTGCCGATCAGGCGGCGGGCGGCGGCGAAATCGCGCGGCCGGTCCAGGCAGACGGCCCCGACCAGAACGCCCTGGCGCAGATAGAGCCGCACGCCGTCGCCGCGCGTCAGCACGGCGTCCCCGGCCGCTGGGTCGCCGAGAATCTGCAGGCTGTGGCCGCACTGGTCGGTCCAGAACCAGGGCGTCGGTTCGGGCTCGGACGGCAGGCCGAGGATCGCCAGCGCCGCCCTTCGGGCGGAGCTCTGGGCGTGAGCCCATGTCTCCATGCGCTGCGCCGCACCGTCCGTCCGGCGCGCGGCCACGTCGCCGATGGCGAAGACGCGCGGATCGCCCGGCGAGCGATAGTCGTCGTCCGTCAGCACGCCGTCGTCGATCGGCAGGCCGGCCGCTTCCGCCAGGTCGGTGCAGGGGACGATGCCGATGCCGACGACGATCAGGTCGACCTCCAGCGTCGCGCCGTCGTCCAGCGTCGCCGTGACGTGGCCGCCCGGCGCATCGTCCAGGCGGGTCAACGCGCGGCCCAGGCGGACATCGACGCCGATCCGCGCGTGGGCCTGGGCCAGCCATTGGGCCGCCTCTGCGGGAATGTTGCGCCCCAGCAGCCGTTGCCCCGCCTCGATCACCACCGCGGAAAGACCCATGTCCTTCAGGGTCGAGGCCGCTTCCAGGCCGATGACGCCCCCGCCCACGATCAGGGCGCGGGCGCCGGGCCGGGCGCGGGCGGCCAGGGCGCGCGCATCGTCCGTGGTGCGCAGATAATGGACGGCCGGATGGTGGGGCAGGGGCAGCCGTCGCGCCCGCCCGCCGGTCGCCAGGATCAGGGCGTCGAACGGTTCGACCGAGCCGTCGGCCAGGCGGACTTCGCCTTTTTCGCGGTCGATCGCGACGGCGGGACTGGCGGTCCTCAGCCCGGCGTTGAGTTCGCTCCAGCGCGCCGGCGGCGCCAGCCAGACGGGCTCCGGCTCGGCGCCGCTGAGGAATCCCTTCGACAGGCTTGGACGTTCGTAGGGGGGGTGCGGTTCGTCTCCGACGAGGGTCAGAGTTCCCGAAAAGCCCAGTTCTCTCAAGGCGATGGCGGCCGCCCCGCCAGCATGGCCCGCCCCGATGACGACGATGCGATCCGCCATTTGTGATCTCCCTATGTCGTTGCACTAGATGCAATGCATTTGACATAGATCAAAAACCACGACACCAATGCGGTCAACGGCGACATGAGATCGCCGCTTCGAATTTTCAGTTCGGGAGCTTTTCCAGTGACCATCGCCCTGCGTCCGCCCGAGGGCCGCCAGGCTCGCGCCTGGCCGGCCGATGTCGACGCCGCCGTGCCCTACTGGGTCTATACGGACCCGGAGATCTACACCGAGGAACTGCAGAAGATCTGGTACGGCCCGCACTGGCTGTACGCCGGTCTGGAATGCGAGATTCCCGAGGTCGGGGACTGGAAGACCACGACCCTGGGCGAGAAGCCCTGCGTCGTGGTGCGCTCCAGCGAGGACGAGATTTCGGTCGTCGAGAACCGCTGCGCCCACAAGGGCGTCAAGTTCTGCCAGTCGCGCTTCGGCCACTCCAAGGAGCTGATCTGCCCCTATCACCAATGGTCCTACGCCCTGAACGGCGACCTGCAGGGCGTGCCCTTCCGCCGAGGTGTGAAGCGCCAGGGGGGCATGCCCGCCGACTTCGATCTGAAGCAGAACGGCCTGAACAGGCTGCGGGTCGAGGTGGTCAACGGCGTGGTCTGGGCCACCTTCTCGGACGAGACGCCGCCGTTCCGCGAGTATCTCGGCGAGAAGTTCTGGAAGCACTACACCCGCGTCTATGACGGCCGGAAGCTGCAGGTGCTGGGCTATAACCGCCAGCACATCCCGGCCAACTGGAAGCAGATGCAGGAGAACATCAAGGACCCGTATCACGCCGGGCTCCTGCACGTCTTCTTCGCCACCTTCGGCCTGTTCCGCGCCGATCAGAAGTCGGCCGTCGATATCGACGACGAGGGTCGCCACGGCATCCTGATCTCGCGCAAGGGCGAGCAGGAGAAGACCGAGGCCATGGCCGACATCCGCAACTTCCAGGGCGACCTAGTGCTGGAGGACCCGCGCGTCATGGACGTGGTGCAGGAGTTCCCCGGCGAGGAGACGGTGGGCATGATCACCGTCTTCCCCAGCATCATCCTGCAGCAGCAGGTCAACAGCCTGACCACGCGCCAGATCGTGCCCAAGGGGCCGGGCGGGTTCGATTTCCACTGGACCCACTGGTGCTACGCCGACGACACCGCCGAGATGAAGCTGCGGCGCACGCGCCAGGCCAATCTGTTCGGACCGGCGGGCTTCGTCTCGGCCGACGACGGCGAGGTGCTGGAGATGACCCAGCAGGGGGCCGCGGGCTCGCCCGACGCCAACATGATCCTGCAGATGGGCGGCCGCGAGATCGCCCCGACCGATCACCAGGTCACGGAGACGGCCGTGCGCGGCATGTGGCGCTACTGGCGCAAGGTGATGGGGCTGTGAGCATGAGCGAGATCATCGCCCGCGACGAGATCCGCGACCTCTATGACGCCTATTACGGCGTGCTGGACGACGTGGACCTGCACGCCTGGCCCGACTTCTTCACCGAGGACTGCCTGTATCGCGTGATCCCGCGTGAGAACTATGAGGCGGGCTATACCCTGTGCACCATGCAGGCCGAGAGCCGGGGAATGCTGAAGGACCGGGTGACCGGCCTGACGCGGACCCAGATGTACGCCCCGCGCTACTATCGTCGCTTCCCCACCGCGCCGCGCCTCGTCGGCCAGGACGAGCGGGGCGTGCGCGTGCGCCACAATCTGCTGGTGGTCCAGACGCTGATCGACAGGCATTCGGACATCGTGCTGTCGGCCGTCTGCCACGACCGCATCGTCCGCGACGGCGACCGGCTGCGCTTCGTCGAGCGCATCGTCGTCTTCGATTCCGAAATGATCCCCAACAGCCTGGTGTATCCCGCATGACCGAAGCCGCGACCCTGTCGTGGGCGGCCGCCCTGCCGCCCTCGGCCCTGGATGAACACGGCGTGGCCAAGGCCGTCGTCAATGGCCTGACCGTCGCCCTCTATGCTGTGGAGGGCGAGTATTTCGCGACGGCCGATCTGTGCACTCACGGTCAGGCCAGCCTGTCCGACGGCTATCTGGACGGCGAACTGATCGAGTGCCCGCTGCACCAGGGCACCTTCAACGTGAAGACCGGCGCGGCCGTGGACGCCCCCTGCTCGGTCGCCGTGCGCACCTTTCCGGTGAAGCTCGAAGACGGCGTCCTGCACGTCGGCATGGAGGGTTGATCCCATGACGCAACTGACCAACGACAACCGCGCGCAGTTGGAGGCTCTTTACGAGCAGATGGAGCCTGAGGGTCTGTATCCGCTGTGGGAGAAGCTGGCCGCGCTGGTGCTGCCCCAGCCGGACTCGCCGGCCCGGGTGCACAAGTGGTCCTATGACAAGGCGCGCGA
>JAFKFS010000046.1 GCA_017308115.1 Bordetella sp. | reverse complement strand
GGTCTACGCCGCCGTCGAGACCCGCGTCCCCGCGCCCGACGCCTTCGACGCGGTCATGCTCCACTCACCCCGCGCCGCCCGCGCCCTGACGGAGACCCCCCCGCCCGGCGCGGCCTCCGGCCGCATCGCCATCTGCATCTCCGAAGCCGCGGCGGCGCCCTTGCGCCCCCTCGGATTCGCGGAAATCCGCATCGCCGCCGCCCCCGACGAACCGGGGATGCTATCGGCTCTTGGCAAGCCTCCCGCTCCCGTATAAAGAGCCCTCCTCGCTCGTTCACGGCCCCGCGCCTGAACGACGCCGGAGCCGCTTTAGCTCAGCTGGTAGAGCACCTCATTCGTAATGAGGGGGTCAGGTGTTCGAGTCACCTAAGCGGCACCACCGTTCTTTTCGCCTGTCGAAATCACGCCCGCGTCTCTGACGGCGCATTCTCCCCTAGGTTCAAACCGCGCGCGCCCGGGCATAACCGAACCTTCGTCAGGTCCGGATGAGCGAGTTGCTGACTTGGGGGCGCCGCGATCGAGGTCGAGGCGCTTCCACCCAGGGTCCGCCGCCGCCCCCTGCCTGAGAAGGACGACGGGCAGGGGGTTGGAAGCGCCGCGCCTTGGCGAAGGACGCGAAAACGGCCTAGCTGGCGAAGAACTGCTGGGTGCCGTGGGCCTCGATGGCGGCGGCCAGGCGGCCGAGCGCGTGGATGTAGGCGGCGGTGCGCAGGGTCACTCCTTTGTCCTCGGCGATGGCCCAGACCGCGTCGCCCTCGGTCTCGATGACGGTCTTGAGGCGCGACTGCACCTCGTCCAGCGTCCAGTAATAGCCTTGGCGGTTCTGGACCCATTCGAAATAGGACACCGTCACGCCGCCGGCGTTGGCGAGGATGTCCGGCAGGACGATCACGCCCTTTTCGGCCAGGATGCGGTCGCCCTCGGGCGTGATCGGGCCGTTGGCCAGCTCCAGCACCACCCTGGCGCGCACGGAGGCGGCGTTGCCGTCGTGGATCATGTCCTCCATGGCCGAGGGAGCCAGGACGTCGCAGTCGACGCCGATCAGGTCTTCGGGGGAGATCGCCTCGCCGCCGTGTTCGGCCTGAACCACCGAACGGCCGGCCGCCTTGGCCGCCAGCAGGGCGTCGAGGTCCAGGCCTGAGGCGCTATGGACGGCGCCGCCCGAGTCCGACACCGCGACGATTCGGGCGCCCACGCCATGGAACAGGCGCGCCGCGTGCTGGCCCGCATTGCCGAAGCCCTGGACCGCCACGCGCAGGCCCTCGGCCGGCAGGCCCTCGGCCGGCAGGCCCAGCCGCGCGGTCAGGTGGCGGGTCAGGTAGAAGCCGCCGCGCGCCGTGGCGTCCTCGCGCCCGACCGAGCCCCCCAGGGCGATGGGCTTGCCGGTGATGACGGCGGGCGCCGCCTGGCCCTGGATGGAGGCGTATTCATCGGCCATCCAGCCCATGATCATGGCGTTGGTGTAGACATCGGGCGCCGGGATGTCGCGGTCGGGGCCGATGATGCCGGCGAAGGCCTGGACATAGGCGCGCGACAGCCGTTCCAGCTCGGCCTTGGACAGGGTCTTGGGATCGACCTGCACCGCCCCCTTGCCGCCGCCGTAGGGCAGGTTGGTCACGGCGCACTTCACCGTCATCCAGAAGGCCAGGGTCTCCACCTCCTCGGCGGTGGAATCGGGATGGAAGCGGATGCCGCCCTTGGTCGGGCCGCGCGTGTCGTCATAGCGGCAGCGCCAGGCGAGGAAGGATTTGCGCGAGCCGTCGTCCATACGGATCAGCAGCCGAACCTTCATCGTCTCGCGCGGGTATTTCAGCTTCTCCAGCACGTCGCTGTCGATCTGGACATGGCGGGCGGCTTCGTCGAGGCGGGTCAGGGCCGCATCGAGGATGTTCGGGTTGGGCATATTATTCCAAAATTTCAGGCGATATCACGGCCTCCGAGGTGGAAACCGATCAGTTTTCGGGGAGAGGGGGATTTTGCTGCCACATTGACTATCGCAGCGCAAGAGTCGGGGCCGACCTCAAAGGCCGAGAAGACGCCGGGCGCCGGGGGCCCTGCGCCGCCGCTGCGGCACAAGCCGCCTTGCACGTATAAGCATATCTTTATATGTCTGCCGCGGTTGTCGTCATGCAGGAGCCTGCCTTGGCCCGTTCGTCCTTCCTCTTCACGTCCGAGAGCGTCTCGGAAGGCCACCCCGACAAGGTCGCCGATCAGATTTCCGACGCCATCGTCGACCTGTTCCTGTCCAAGGACCCCGAGGCGCGCGTGGCGTGCGAGACTCTGACCACCACGAACCTGGTGGTTCTGGCCGGGGAGATCCGCGGCAAGGGCATCATGGACACCCAGGGCAATTGGGCGCCCGGCGTCGAGCAGGAGATCGAGGATGCGGTGCGCGGCGTGGTGCGCGACATCGGCTATGAGCAGGACGGCTTCCACTGGAAGACCTTCCGTTTCGAGAACAACCTGCATCCGCAGTCCGCCCACATCGCCCAGGGCGTCGACGCCGGCGAGGACAAGGACGAGGGCGCGGGCGATCAGGGCATCATGTTCGGCTACGCCTCGAACGAGACGCCCGAGCTGATGCCGGCCACCCTGCAGTACAGCCACAACATCCTGAAGGCCCTGGCCGAGGCCCGCCATTCGGGCCAGGAGCCGGGACTGGAGCCCGACGCCAAGAGCCAGGTGACCCTGCACTACGAAGACGGCCGCCCGGTGCGCGCGACCTCCATCGTCGTCTCGACCCAGCACAAGGCCAACCTGAGCCAGGACCAGGTCGCGGCCGTCGTGAAGCCCTATGTCGAACGGGTGCTGCCCGAGGGCTTCATCACCGCCGAGACCGAGTGGCACATCAACCCGACCGGCACCTTCGTCATCGGCGGGCCGGACGGCGACGCCGGCCTGACCGGACGCAAGATCATCGTCGACACCTACGGCGGCGCGGCCCCGCACGGCGGCGGCGCCTTCTCGGGCAAGGACCCGACCAAGGTGGACCGCTCGGCCGCCTACGCCTGCCGCTACCTGGCCAAGAACGTCGTCGCGGCCGGTCTGGCCGACCGCTGCACCATCCAGATCAGCTACGCCATCGGCGTGTCCAGGCCTCTCTCGGTCCACGTCGACCTGCACGGCACGGGCAAGATCGACGAGGCGGTGCTGGAGCGCGAACTGCCCAGGCTGATCGGCGGCGCCTCTCCGCGCGCCATCCGCGAGCACCTGGGCCTGAACAAGCCCATCTATCGCCGCAGCGCCGCCTATGGCCATTTCGGCCGCACGCCCGACGCCGACGGCGGCTTCTCCTGGGAGAAGACCGACCTGGTCGACCGGCTCAAGGCCCTGACCGCCTGACGCTCTTAAGCGACTGAAAATACAGCCTGAAACGAGGGCGTCGCGACTCCGTTCGCGGCGCCCTCGACGCATCCGGGGGAGCCCGCCGCGATCCCGCCCTCAATCGCACGCTTGCATCGCGGCGCGTCTGGTCCTTTAAGCGCGCCGAACGCCTCCCCGCCTTCTGACATGGCCCCTGAAAGGACTCCCCGACCGATGAGCAAGCCCGCCCCCCAAGAACGGCCGATCAGGAAAGTCGTCCTCGCCTATTCGGGCGGGCTGGACACCTCGATCATCCTGAAGTGGCTGCAGACGGAATATAACGCCGAGGTGGTGACCTTCACCGCCGACCTGGGCCAGGGCGAGGAGCTGGCGCCGGCCAAGGAGAAGGCGCTGAAGCTGGGCATCAAGCCCGAGAACATCTTCATCGACGACCTGCGCGAAGAGTTCGTGCGCGACTTCGTCTTCCCGATGTTCCGCGCCAACACCGTCTATGAGGGCCAGTATCTGCTGGGCACCTCGATCGC
>JAFKFS010000025.1 GCA_017308115.1 Bordetella sp. | reverse complement strand
GCCGACCTGATCTGGCCGGTGGCCGACATCGTCGCCTATCTGTCGGGCCTGTGGGAGATCCAGCCCGGCGACCTGATCTACACCGGCACCCCCGCCGGCGTCGGGCCCGTCGTCCCCGGCGACGCCATGACCGTGACCATCGACGGCCTGACCCCCCTCAACATCAACGTCGGACCCAAGGCCGGCTGACGACCCAACCGCATCATCAACACACGGAGAGGCGCGCGACAGACGCGCCCTCCGCCGGAGGACTATACATATGGCAGCCATGGGCGAAGGAGGCGGCAACGCCGTCATCGACCGGGCCAAATTCGGCCCGCTGCAGTTCGGCGTCACGGCGCTGTGCTTCATCATCGCCATGCTCGACGGCTTCGACACCCAGTCGATCGCCTTCGTCGCGCCCAAGATCGCCGAGGACTGGGGCCTGGCCCCGTCGGCGTTCGGCCCGATCTTCGCCATCGGCCTTCTGGGCCTGACGGTCGGGGCCTTCACCCTGAGCCCGGCGGCGGACAGGTTCGGCCGCAAGACGGTCATCCTGATCTCGACCTTCATCTTCGGCCTGTTCGCCCTGCTGACGGCCTTCTCGACCTCGATGAACGAGCTGCTGATCTACCGCTTCATCACCGGCGTCGGCCTGGGCGCGGCCATGCCCAACATCATCGCCCTGACCAGCGAATACGGCCCGGCCCGCCTGCGCGCGACCCTGGTGACGGTCATGTTCTGCGGCTTCCCGCTGGGCTCGACGGTCGGCGGCCTGATCTCGACCTGGCTGATCTCCACCTGGGACTGGCATTCGGTCTTCGTCGTCGGCGGCGTCCTGCCGCTGCTGCTGCTGCCGGTGCTCTGGTTCATGCTGCCGGAATCGGTGCGCTTCCTCGTCGCCAAGGGCGCGCCGGAGCACAGGATCGCCCCCATCGTCCAGAAGATCGACGCCGAGGCCTCGGTCAGCGAGTTCATCGCCGGCCTGAAGCACGAGCAGTCGTCGGCGGCCAAGGGCTTCTCGGTCTTCCAGCTGTTCCGCGAAGGCCGCACCCCGGTGACCCTGCTTCTGTGGGTCGCCTTCTTCATGAACCTGCTG
This sequence comes from Bordetella sp., assembly GCA_017308115.1. Taxonomy (GTDB): domain Bacteria; phylum Pseudomonadota; class Alphaproteobacteria; order Caulobacterales; family Caulobacteraceae; genus Brevundimonas. The sequence continues at coordinate 62,572 of JAFKFS010000025.1, read as the reverse complement.
GTCATGTACTTCCTGGTGAACTGGCTGCCGACCCTGCTGAAGGGCGCCGGTCTGCCGCTCAGCATGGCCATCCTGTCCACCGCCACCCTGAACCTGGGCGGCGTCGTCGGCGCCATCGTCCTGGGCCGGATGATCGACAGGATCAGCCCCTATGTCGTCCTGGGTTCGGCCTACGCCGCCTCGGCCGCCTTCATCGCCCTGCTGGCTTTCGGCGGGACCAATCTGGCGGTCCTGCTGGCGGGCGCCGCCCTGTCCGGCTTCGGCGTCGTCGGCGCCCAGATCGGCTGCAACGCCCTGACGGCGGCGGTCTATCCGACCGCCATCCGCGCGACGGGCGTGGGCTGGGCCCTGGGCGTGGGCCGCATCGGCGCCATCGTCGGCCCCCTGGTCGGCGGCGTGCTGCTGGCCGCAGGCTGGACGCCGCAGTCGCTGATCCTGCTGGCAGTCATCCCCGCCGTGATCGCCTCGATCGCGGTCTTCACCCTCGGCGGCGTGCGCCGTCGCGCCGGAGTCTGAGCCCATGATCCTGCACGGCTATTTCCGCTCCACGGCCTCCTGGCGGGTGCGCATCGCCCTGGGCCTCAAGGGACTGGAGGCCGTGCAGGTCATCCATCACCTGCGCAAGGGTGAACAGCGGGCGCCGGACTATCTGGCGCTCAATCCGCAAGGCCTTCTGCCGTCGCTGGTCACCGACGACGGCGCGGTCCTGACCCAGTCGCTGGCCATCATCGAATACCTCGACGAGACCTCGCCCGAGCCGTCGCTGCTGCCCGCCGATCCGGTTCTGCGGGCCAGGGTTCGCGCCGTGGCCCAGGCCGTGGCCTGCGACATCCACCCGGTGCAGAACCTCAAGGTGCTGCAACGCCTGCGCGACCTCGGTCTGGACGAAGACGCGGTTCAGGCCTGGGCCGCGACCGTCATCGAGGAAGGGCTCGACGCGATCGACAAGCTGCTGGCCGATCAGCCGGGTCCCTTCGCCTTCGGCGACGCCCCAAGCCTGGCCGACCTCTGCATCGTGCCGCAACTGGGCAACGCCCGCCGCTTCGGCGTCGAGGTGCGCTGGCCGCGCCTGCTGGCGCTGGAGGCCGCCTGCCTCGAACTGCCCGCCTTCCAGAACGCCGTCCCGGGCCAGCAGCCCGACGCCGAGTAAACATCCCAATCGAAGAGCGCGGAGCCAACCGCGCCCTTTCCCGGAGGACATCCATGACCATCGCCGCCGCGGCCGCCGCCGCCCTGCTTTCGCACGCCCCCGTACCCGCCGACGCCGAGGCGCCGATCCGGACCGCGCCCGCGGCGGCTCCGGCCGTCGCGCCGGCCGCCCCGGTGGCGCCGCCGTTCAAGCTGATCAACCACGACGAGAGCTACGCCTATCTGGCCGACCCGGCCAGGCGGACCTCGACCTGGTCGAAGTTCAAATATGTCCCGCTCGGCGGCGAGGGCGGCTCCGTCTGGGCCAGCTTCGGCGGCGAACTGCGTTTCCGCGCCGAGCATCGCGACAATGAGCGCTTCGGCCGGGGGCTTCAGGACAAGGGCGGGGACTTCCAGACCCGCGCCCGCCTGTGGGGCGAGCTGAACCTGGGCTCGTCGCTGCGCGCCTTCATCGACGTGCAGGACGCCCGCACCTCGGGCCTGGCCAGCGGCGAGCCGGTGATCGAGGAGAACCGCACGGACCTGCATCAGGCCTTCATCGAGGCGAAGACGGGCCTGGGCGAGGGCAGCTTGCGCGTCCGCGCCGGCCGTCAGGAGTTCGGCCAAGGCGGTTTCCGCCTGTTCGACATGCGCGAGGGGGCGAACGCCCGCGTGGCGCTGGACCTGGTCCGGGTCCTGTACGACAGCCCGTCCGGCTGGAGCGGCGGCGCCTTCGCGGGCTACGCCCTGCGTGAAGGCAAGGCTTCATGGGACGACGCCACCAACTTCGACTATCGCCTGTATGGCGCGACGGCCGCGAAGACGCTGGGGCAGGGGGCGACGGCGCCCAAACTGGAGCTGCTCTACGCCAACACCGACCGCCTGACGACGCCGTTCTATGGGCAGGCGGCGGGCCGCGACGACCGCGACACCCTGTCGGTGCGCCTGTCCGGCAAGGTCGCGCCCTGGGACTATGAGGTCGAGGCGGTCAAGCAGTGGGGCTCGTTCCGCGACCTGGACATCGACGCCTGGTTCATCTCGGCGGTCGGCGGGCGCACCTTCGCCGATGTGAAGTGGTCGCCGCGCGTGGCCGTGCGTCTGGACGTCGGCTCGGGCGACAAGAATCCGAACGACGGCAAGCTGAACAGCTTCAACCCCCTGTTCCCGCAACCGGCGGCCCTGCGCACCGACCTGGGCTTCGCCAACCTGATCCTGCTGCAGCCCGAGGTGACGGTGCGCCCGTCGCCCAGGCTGACGCTCGGCGCCAACACCGCGGGCCTGTGGCGCCAGAGCAAGGACGACGGCCTCTACGCCCTGTCCGGCCTGGTGCTGCGCGGCGCGAACGAGGGGCAGTCGTCCTACATCGGCTGGCGCACGGGCGTCTTCGCCCGTTACGCCCTGAGCCCCTATGTCTCCCTGATGGGCGTGGCCAACTACACCAAGGCTGGCGACTTCCTGAAGGAGACCGGCACGGCCGAGAACCAGTCCTATCTGGGGACCTTCCTGACCTTCAGGTTCTGAGCGGGATCAGAACCTGAAGGCGGACAGCCTCCTGTCGACTCCCTCTAACGCCGCGAAGGCGAGGAGAGGTGGTTCGACAGGAACAGGGCGTTGATCAGCAGGCGTTCCGTGCCCAGCCAGTATTTGCGGTGGGCCGGGTCGTCGGCGAACAGGACGACATTGCCTGCGCCGACCGGGTTGACCTGGGCCCAGACCGAACCGGCCGAGCGGGCGCGCAGGGCTTCGGGCAGGTAGCCGTTGACCTGCGGGTCGGTCTCGATCCGCACCACATTGGCGAAGGGATCGGCCACGGGGGCCAGGACGACGTCCGTCTCCTTGTTTACGAACAGGTCGCGGCGCGACAGGCCGAAAGCCAGCGGGTGGCTGATGTCGGCGTCGGCCGACAGGGCGTTGCCCGCCGTCCGTTGTTCGCCCTGTATGGCGCCGCGATCGGCGTAGTCGCGGCGCTCGACCTCCGTCTCTTCCTTGCGATCCGACGACCCCTTGGGGGCCAGGCCGTTGTCGGCGGCCCAGCGCGCGGCGCTGCCGAACGCCACCAGGGACCCGCCCGCGCGCACCCAGGCCTTCAGGGCGTCGACTGTCGGCTGGCCCAGGTTGTCGTAGCGCCCGCCGGACAGGACGATGCTGTCATAGCTTCCCAATGGCACGCGGCTCAGTTGCGACGGGTCCAGCCGCGTCGCCGGATAGTTCAGTCGCTCGCTGAGGGCGAACCAGGTCGAGCCGATCTCCGTGGCGTTGACGCCCTCGCCCATGACCAGGGCGATGCGCGGCGCGCGCACGACTTTCACATTGTCGCTGCCCAGATCGACGCCCGCGACGCTCTGGCCGGTCGAGACGGCGTGGGCGACCACGCCCGCCTCGCGTGCGGCCGTGTCGACGGCGGCGCGCAGTGTGGCGGCGTCCAGCGTTTGGCCTGCCGTGGTGATGACGAGGGAGCCGCGCCCGAAGGCGCTGTCGCCCGCCGCCGTCCGCGCGGTCAGCGGCTCGAACGCCGCGCGGACGCGCACGTCCTGACGCAGCAGGGCCGCCAGAACGCGCGGGGCGTTCAGGTCGCGCCAGTCGACGACATAGGCGTAGGCGTCCTGCGGCCCGCTGACGCCGCCGGTTGCGACGGGCGCTTCGGTCACGGCGGACCCGTGGGCGGGGATACGGCGCAGGCCGTCGCTCTTCAGCCCATAGGCCAGGGCGACCGAATAGGAGGTGCTGCCGTAGACGCTGCCCTTGGTCGCCGGCGTCCGGTCGAAGATGGAATGCACCAGTCGGAACTGCGGCTGGGCCGAGGGCACGACATAGGCGCTGCCCGGCTCATACACGCGGCCGTTCTGCGTCACCCGCTCGGTCAGCGGATGGACCTGAATGCGGTGGGCCAGCAGCAGGTCCAGCGTCTGGCGCGTCAGGCCCGGATCGGCCGCATCGCCGAAGACGAAGGCCTGGCTGGAATGGCGACGCCCCTGTTCGACGGCCGAACGGAAGAAGTCGCGCTGGAAGGCCTGCAGCGCGGCGCGCTCGGCCACGGCACCGCGGATGGTGGCCAGGCCGACATTGGTCTGGTTGCGGATGGTGAAGGGGAAGGTCAGCGGGCCGTTGGCCGTGTCCTGCACCAGGCCGCGCGATCCGGCCTGTTCGACCGTCACCCCGACCCCGCCGTGGAAGTCGGGATAGGTCGAGCCGTAGACCGGCGAGAAGTTATCGAAGACCTCGCGCGTGTAATAGAGCGAGCCGAGGCTATCCAGCGCCTGGGCGTGATACCGGGCCAGCGTCACGTTCCACTCATAGCTGGCGCGCGGCAGCAGCGGGCTCTCCATGCTGGCGGGCGAAGGCTCGAAATAATAGGTGCTGCCCGCGCCCATCTCGTGGAAGTCGATCTGGATGTTGGGCCGCCAGCGGTGGAAAGCCTCCAGCTTGGCGCGCGTCTCGGCCTGCGTCACCGCCAGCCAGTCGCGGTTCAGGTCGGTGAAATAGTGGTTCACGCGGCCCGCTGGCCAGGCCTCGACGTGCTCCTTGTCCAGCGGGTCGGCGACGGCGGGCTGGTTCTTCCAGGCGTTGTGCCAGTTGGCGGCGCGGTCGCGGCCGTCGGGGTTCTGGGACGGGTCGATGACGACCACGGCCTTGTCCAGCCAGTCCAGCACCTCGGGCGAGCGCCCGGCGGCCAGGTAGTAGGCGGTCAGCAGGGCCGCCTCGCCGCTGGACGTTTCATTGCCGTGGACGCTGTAGAACAGGCCGACGACGACCGGGGCGTCGGCCCCCGCCGCCGGGCCGCCGGGATCGCCCGACGCAATATGGGCGCGCTGGATCTGGTCGATCCGGCCCTGATTGGCGCCCGAGGTGATGACCACGGACAGCAGGGGCCGCTGTTCATAGCTGCGGCCGATCTCCTCGACCGTCACCCGGTCCGACAGGCGGGCCAGTTCGCGCAGATAATCCACGATGCGGTCGTGACGGGTGTAGTGCGATCCGATCGGATAGCCGAGGAAGGCTTCCGGCGTCGGAATGGCGGGGTCGAAATCCCCCGCCGCCGCCTGTGGGAAGAAATAGGCGCTCTGGGCCAGGGCCGGAGCGGGCGCCGTCAGGGCGACGCCGCCCAGCAGGATCGCCGCCGCCGCGCCGCCGGTCAGGATGCGACGGAGGGATGAACGGGCGTGTTGAACGCTCATGATGTCATTGTCTCGATGCGAAGAGGGGATCAGAAGCGGACGTCGAAGCCGACGCGGAAATAGCGCCCGCGCAGATCGTACTGGCCGAAGTCATAGGGGGCGCGGACGCCGGGGAAGGAGGCGTCGTGGGGCGGCGCTTCGTCCAGCAGGTTCTCGACCTTGGCGTAGAGCGTCACGCGCTCCAGCCCGGACCACGCCGCATACAGATCGAACTGGTGATAGGCGTCCACGCGCGATTGTCCCCCGACTTCCGGCACCTGATCATAACCCGAGGTGTAGTACCAGGTCAGGTTGGCGTCGAAGACGTCGCGGTTCCAGGCCAGACGCGTCGTCGCCTTGTGCGCCGGCAGGGCCGCGCCCCGGTTCGACCCGGCGTAGTCCAGCAGCGGCCCGCCCGCCGCGTTCGGCCGCTTGTATTCCAGCAGGTGAGTATAGGCGCTGGAGGCGGTGAACGTCCCCCATCCCTCGGTGCGCCAGCGCTGGCTGAAGTCGATGTCGATCCCGGAGGTCTCCAGCGCCGTCAGGTTGCGGTAGCGGTTGTAGACGGCTTGCAGCTTGCCGCGCGCGTCGCGGATGACGTCGGCGGGGACGTTCGTCTGGACGATGGCGGTGGTGTTTCCCGTGCCGATCAGATTGTCGAGCTTGATCTGATACCAGTCGATGCTCAGCGCCGTGTCGCGCGTCGGGGTGAAGACGACGCCCAGATTGTAGGAACGGGTCTTTTCCGGCTCCAGATCGGTGTTGCCGACGGTGAAGAAGGTCGGGCTCTGGCGCGAATTGGGCAGATCGGGATCATAGGGGTCGATGACCGAGCCGTAGGAGATCATGGTCGAGGCCGAGTTCTCCGACAGCGACGGCGCCCGGAACCCGCGTGAGGCCGAGGCCCGCAGCGCCAGCCAGTCCAGCGGCTTCCACCGCACGCCCGCCTTGGGAGAGAAGGCGCTGCCGAAGTCGCTGTACTCGTCGGCCCGCGCGGCGACCTGGATATCCAGATTGCTCAGGACCGGAATGTTGAACTCGGCGTAGGCGGCCCAGACGTCGCGCTCGCCGTCCACGGCGGCGATGGCGGGGCGGATCTGCAGCCCGGCGTCGATCTGCCACGGATTGCGCGACACCAGGCTCTCATGGCGGAACTCGACCCCGGCGGCGTAGCCGATCTGACCGGCGGGCAGGTTGAACAGTTCGCCCGAGATCTTGAAGTCGGCTCCGTAAAGACGCGACTCCGCCGGACGCAGGGTCGACAGGCGGATGCCGTCCAGCACGGCCTGGGGCGTGGCGCCGGGCTCATGCAGGTTCAGCGTGCCGTTGGCCAAGGCGTCGGCCAGGTTCCAGCGATGGGCGAAGCCGCCCGACACCGTCTCGCGCTCGTCGCTGCCCGAGGCGAAGACGGCGGCCTCCCAGTCGAAACGGTCATGGCGGCCGCGCACGCCGCCCAGCGCGCGATAGGACTTCGACTCATTGGTCTTCAGCGTCCGGCCCAGGTCGAAGAAGGTGTATTCGATCGGGGTGGCGACGCCGTAGGGGTTGTAGGGATTGTTGGCGGGCAGCAGGTTGGACACCGGCTCGGCCAGCCCGGTCTGGGCGTTGAGCGCGAAGCGCCCGCCTTCCAGGGTGAAGAAGGGGCTGGAGCCGAACAGGGACGCCCCCTCGACATAGGAATAGAGCACCTCGCCGAAGGCCTCGATCTGCGACGTCAGGCGCTTGGTCCCGAACAGATAGGCCTGATAGCGGTCGGTCGAGGGGATCAGCGTCGTGTGCGGCGCCAGGTTGATGGCGCAGGTGTCGCCCGCCAGGCCGTCGATCGGGGCGCTGGCGGTCAGCACCATGCCCTCGGGGCACTGGCCCTGGGCGTCGAGGAAGGGCACGGAGCGGCCGTTGACCAGGAAGCGCGCGCCCTTGGCCGACCAGCCGTTCCAGCGCCCGCCGGGCAGGTCGGTATAGATGCCCGACTTGGTCAGATCGCGCTGGTCCTGATCCAGCCGGTCGCGGGTATAGGCCTCCAGCGACAGCAGGATGTTGTAGCCGTCCGTCTCCAGGTCGCCGTGGCCCGCGACCAGTTTGGCGGTCGAGGTCTCCAGTCCGCCCTGATCGGCGAGGCCGTAGCTGGCGCCGAACTCCAGGCCTCGGAAATTCTGGCGGGTGATGATGTTGGTCACGCCCGCCACCGCGTCCGAGCCATAGACGGCCGAGGCGCCGTCCTTCAGCACCTCCAGCCGCTGGGTCGCCACCATCGGCAGGGCGTTCAGGTTGACGAAGGTGTCCGACAGGCCGCCGCCGGGGAAGCCGTAGTTGGCCACGCGCCGCCCGTTCAGCAGCACCAGGGTGTTCTTCTGCGACAGGCCGCGCAGGCCGATGCCCGCCGCGCCGGACGACCAGCCGCTGTTCTGCGTTTCGTTCGAGCCGTTGCCGGTGTTGGCCGAGATCGAGCGCAGCAGGTCCGCCGTCGTCGACTTGCCCGAGCTTTCGATCTCCTCGCGCCCGATCACCTGGACCGGGTTGAAGCCCTCGGTGTTGGCCCGGCGGATGTTGGACCCGGTCACCACGACGTCGGCCACGGAATGAGCGGCGGCGCCCTCTCTCTGGCTTGTTAGATTTTCGGCGCTCTGGGCGCGTGCGGCGCCGCACGCGCCTGCGGCGGAAACAAAGGCGAGAACGGTCAGGGAAGGCCTGATCATGGAGATGCTGCACCGCAATAGTGTCGAGATTGGGCGCGCAATAAGGCACGTGAGGCCGGCGCGGATAACTTAGAAATTCTGTCGTTGCGGTTAGAAATGATGAGCGACCGGTGCGGCAGCGGTCGGACGGCGTTCCCACCCTCGGGGCGCGGGCGCTCTGCCCTTGGCGCTCCCATCTGGCCGTCGGTGCGCCTCCAGGTTTCATCGATCGCCTACATTCTCTTTTAAGTTGTTCAACTGACGCTTCTCCCGTCAGGAGGTGGGATGATGCGGCACGACATGCGTATCAGGCTGAGGGACCGGACAGGGGCTGCGGCGGTCGAGTTCGCCTTCGTGGCGCCCGTGCTTTTCCTGCTGCTGGTGGGGATCATCGTTTACGGCTCCTGGTTCTGGATGGCCCATTCGATCCAGGCCGCCGTATCCGAGGGCGCGCGGGCGGCGATCGCCGGACTGGACGCGGCGGAACGCGATCAACTGGCGCGGGAGGTGGTCGAGACGCAGCTGAGGGCGCTCGGCCTCAAGGCCGACGACGCCGTGGTGGAGGTGCGGGCCGAGCCGGGGCGCTTCCGGCTGGAGGTCGCCTATGACGCGGGCGGCCATCCGCTGATGGCCCTGTCGCCGCTGACCGTGCCGCCGCCCCGCACCATCCGCCGCGCCGCCGTCATCCGTGTCGAGGAGGGCTGAGATGCGCCGACGCCGCCCCCCAAGCCGCCTTTCAAGCCGCGCCTTAAGTGGGGCCGCGAGCCTCGGCTGGGACGACGACCGAGGCGGAGTCGCGGTCATGGCCGCCGTCTTCGGCGCCTTGATCTGCGTCGTGGCGGCCCTGGCGGTGGACGTGGGCTCCATGGTCCTGAAGGGACGCGAGGTCCAGGGCGCGGCGGACCTGTCCGCCCTGGCCGCGGCTCAAACCCTGTCCGGCTCCGTCGACCTGACCGAGGCCGCCGCCCGCGCCACGGCCGGGGACAATCTGCGCGACCTGGCGAGCGCGCAGGTCCAGAGGGGCGTCTACACGCCCGATCCGCGCCTGAAGCCGACGGCGCGTTTCGTTCCTGGCGAGGGCCGGCCCAACGCCGCGCGGGTGGTCCTGAGCGCTCCGGCGCCGCTCTATTTCGGCCGCTGGATTCTCGGGCGCGACGCGGTGACGGTTTCCAAGTCGGCGACGGCGGCCCTGCCGGGCGGCCCGCCCAGCGCCGTCTTCTCCATCGGCTCGCGTCTGGCGGGGCTGGACGGGGGTCTGGCCAACGCCCTGCTGTCGGCCCTGCTGGGGAGCAAGGCGTCCCTGACGTTCATGGATTACCGGGCCCTGGCGGACGCGCGGGTCGATCTGCTGCAGTTCTCGGATGCGCTCGCTGCGGAGTTGGGCGTCACGGCGGGCGACTATGACGCCCTGCTGGCGCACGAAGCCCGGACCGGGCAGGTGCTGAAGGCCCTGGAGGCCGTCGCCGGGGCGGGCGCCGAGAGCGCCCTGAGCAAGCTGACCCGTCTACCTGCCAGCGCCGTGGTGAGGCTGGACGAATTGATCGGGGTCGAGGCGGACGCCCGCGACGGCCTGCGGCGCGGACTGAACGCCGAGGTCTCGGCCATGGACCTGTTGATGGCCACGCTTCAGACCGCCAATCAGGACCGTCAACTGGCCCTGGACGTGGGCGCGCGGGCCGGTTTGGCGGACCTCGACGTGATGCTGGCCATAGGCGAGCGGCCCAACCGCGCACCCTGGCTGACGGTGACGAGCACGGGCGAGCCGATCATCCGCACGGTGCAGACGCGCCTCTATCTGAAGGCGACGGCGCTGGACAAGCTGCCGCTCCTGGGTCTGCTGGCCCAGGTGAAAATCCCCATCCTGATCGAAGCCGCAAGCGCCGAGGCCCGGCTGAAGGCGGTCGAGTGTCGGGGAACGCCGCGCGTGCTGATCGAGGCGCGGCCGGGCGTGGCGCGGGTGCGTCTGGGCGAGATCGACGAGAAGCGCCTGCGCGACTTCAAGTCCGAGCTTCAGGTCAGTCCGGCCAAGCTGGCGTCCGTCCTGCTCATCACCGTCGAGGGCCGGGCGGATATTCAGGTCGCGGATATGGATTGGTCCGAACTCCGCTTCACCGGGGCGGAGATCGGAGCGGCGACCCCCAAGAGCGTCAAGGCGAAGGGGTTCGTCAACGGCCTGCTGACGACCCTGCTGCGGGACACCCAGCTGACGGCCCTGGGCATACCGCTGCACCTCGTCACCCAGCTTCTGGCGGGGATTCTGACGCCGCTGGGGCCGGTGCTGGACGGCCTGATTCAGCCCCTGCTGGAGTTGCTCGGCGTCCGGTTGGGCGAGGCGGACGTCTGGGTGCACGGCGTACGCTGTCCGAACCAGGGCGGCGTTCCGCAACTGGTCGGTTGAAGGCGGCGTCCCGAAGGGGAAATCAGCTCTCGGCGGGACGCAGGCCGGTCGAGGCCTGCTGCATCACCGGGCGACTTTGGCCGCCGGCGGCGATGATGCGGTCGATGCGGGCCTTCTCGGCGCGGAAGGCGGCCAGATCGGCCCCCGCCAGGACGGTGCCTTCCTGGGTCTTGATGCCCGCCGGATTGATCCGCTGGCCGTTGCGCCAGATTTCATAGTGCAGGTGCGGACCGGTCGAAGCGCCGGTCGAACCCACATAGGCCACCACCTGACCCTGAGTCACGCGCTGACCTGCGCGCATCCCCGAGGCGAAGCGGGACAGGTGGCCGTAGCCGCTTTCCAGGCCGTTGGCGTGACGGATGCGCAGCCAGTTGCCGTAGCCGCCCCAGCGACGCGCCTCGACCACAACGCCGTCGGCGGGCGCCACGACGGGCGTGCCGGTCGTGGCGGCGAAGTCCATGCCCTGGTGCATCTTGCGATAGCCCGAGATGGGATGGGTGCGGACGCCGAAGTTGGAGCTGACGCGGCGGAAATTCTGCAGCGGCGTGCGCATCATGGCGGTGCGGGTGTTCTTGCCGGTGGCGTCGAAATACTGGGCCGTATTCGAGCCGGCGGGCTGGAAGCGGTAGAAGGCGTGGCCCTTCAGCTCGGCGTAGAGAAGCTCGCCGGTCTCCACCGTGCGGCCCGATTCCGTGACCTTGCGGTCGAAGACCAGGGTGAACTCGTCCGAGGCGCGCACGTCGCGCTGCATGTCGAACTTGTGGGCGAACAGCTGGCTGGCGCGCCGCACCACGGCCGAGGTGGCCCCCAGCTCGCGCGCGCTGGCCGACAGGGAGCGCTGCACCTTGTCGTTGGCGACCACGGTTTCCTCGGCGACCTTCTCGTCCAGCGCGCGCAGGCGAAGCGCGCCGTCGAAGCTGCGCGACACGGTCAGCTGGCTGGCCGGGCCGGTGCGCATGGTCAGGCCGATCAGGCGGGCGTCGCCCAGGCCGCCGCGGGGCTTGGACACGGCGGTCTCGAAGCGCAGGCCCGCGCGCATGTCTTTGAGGTCGAAGGCGCTGGCGATGGTGGCGGCCACGGCCTTGGCCTCGTCGGCGCCGACCCCGGTGCGGCGCACGGCCTGCTCAAAGGTCTCGCCGCGACGAATCTGGACGGGGATGGCTTCCGGGGCGGTCATGCCGGCCGGAGCGGCGGCGGCGGCGTAGGCCTGGGCTTCCAGGAATTCGATCTGCTCCGCCGTGAGGGGCGGAACTTCCTCGGCCTTCACCTGTTCATAGCCACGACCGGCGAACAGGGCGATGCCGACTGCGGCGCACGTCGTCAACAGATGCGGCGCAAGCCGGACAGGCTGGCGGCGAGGATCGAACTGAGCCATGGGTCCCCGGCAGATCGGCGACGCGTTCCGCGCCAAAACAGTCGAATCTCGAGGCGTTCGCCGATCACCCGGCCAACGCGAAGCGAGCCGTATAGCCCGCATGGCGCATCTTGGGAAGACGGGACGTTACGATTGGTTAACGTGACGGCGATGAGGCGCAGTAAATTTGGCGTTCGGCGCGAGTCATGCGCCAAACGTCGCCTTCTTCTAGTCGATGTCGCCTGGTAGTGGCGCTGACGTCACGTCGCAGTGCTCATTATGCAACGACTGTTGTTGTCGGGCATTCTGTGGCGTTCTTCCCTTTCCGTTAAGTTGAACGCCGTCCTGCCTTGACCGACGACAGAGCCACCACCGGGTCCGGCACCGGACCCGCTCATTCCACCGGCGGGTCGTCGGGAAGGAAGACGTCGCGCGCCCGCACGGCCGTCCGGACCTTGCTGATCGCGGCGGCGGTGCTGGTTGCGCTGGCGGCGGCCCTCTATCTGAACCGGCGCGCGGCGGCGCGCGAACTGCTGGTCGGCTGGCTGGACCGCAGGGGCGTCGACGCCGACGTCGAGGTCGAGCGGCTGGAGGTCAACGGCTTCGTTGGCAAGATCTCCATCGGCGATCCCGTGAACCCCGACTTCAGGGTCGAACGGGTCGAGGTCGACTACGCGCTGGGCCTGCCGTGGTCGAAGGCCGGTCTGGGGGTGACGCCCAGCCGCATCCGCCTGGTCCGTCCGATCGTGCGCGCGGCCTGGAAGGACGGGAAGCTGTCGCTGGGCAGCCTGGACCCGCTGGTGGAGGAGTTCACCGGCAAGCCGCCCCAGCCGGAGTCCCGCGCGCCCCTGATCATCGTCGAGGGCGGCCAGGCGCGGCTCGACACCGAATACGGCCCGGTGCGCGTGCTGGCGGACGCCCGCATCGACGACGGCAAGCTGATGCGGCTGTCGGGGCGGATGCCCGCCGCCTCGCTGAAGAGCGGCGGGATCGAGGCGCGGGGTCTGGCCGGCGTCATGGAGGTGACGACCGTGGGCGACCGCACGGCGGTGAAGCTGGACGCCCGGGCCGAGCGTTTCGCCGTGGCCGGCGTCGGCGGCCAGGGGGCGGCGTTCAGCCTCAGCGGCGACCTGCCCTATCCGGACATGAAGACCCGACGCGGCGACGGGCGGGTCGACCTGACCGCGCGGCTGACGGCGGATGAACTGGCCGGCGCCGGGACCACGGCGCGTCAGGCGGTCGCGACGATGGAACTCGCCGGAGCGGTCGAGGGCTGGCTCAACGCCTACAGCCTCAAGGGCGAGGCCAAGGGGACGGCGACGGCGGACCGGCTCCAGGGCGAGGACATGGAGGTGCGTCAGGCGGCGCTGGATCTCGGCCGCCTCGTCCTGTCGACCTCAGGCGGGACGCAGGCCGAGGCGATGAAGTGGCGCGCCGCTTCGCCTCTGCGGCTGACGGCGGCGTCGGGCCGGTTCGGTCAGACCCGTTTGACCCAGGCGGTCATCGTCTCGAACGCCCTGGAGGCGGGCGGCCAGGGAGGGGCCTTCGAGGTCCAGGGCCCGGCCACCCTGACCGTTCGGCGCCTGGCGACGGGCGATGTGACGCTGGACGGCGCGCGCGGGCGTCTGGACGTCGACCTGGTGCGCGATTCCATCACGCGGATCAGCGCCGCCGGAGCCCTGGCGGCGGATCGCGTCGCGGCGCCCGTGCTCGGGGCGCCCCAGGCTGACGACCTTCCCGAACTGGCTGAGTTGAAGCGGGCCCTGGCCGCCTTCGCCCTGGACGCGCCCCAGGTGCGTCTGGTCAGCGACAATGCGGGGCTCGAACTGACGCTGGCGAGGCCGATCAGCGTCCGCCCTGCCAACGGCGGCGAGTTGACGCTGTCGGCGGCGGGAGCGACGCCGGTTCTTTCCCTGGCGGCGGCCGACCCGGCGCGGGGCGCCTTCAGCGTGGCGTCGGCCCGCGGCGGCGGCCTGCCCGAGGCGCGCTTCGACGGCGTGCAGTGGCGGCTGACGCCGGGCGGCTTCGCGGCGACGCTGAAGGGGCGGGCGGTCCTGGACTTCGGCCCGGCGCGCGAGGTCGCCTTCAGCACCCAGGGCGAACTGGCCTCTGCGAACGGACGGCTGACCTATACGGCGCGCGACTGCATCCCCCTGTCGATGCGCAGGCTCGACCTGGGCGAGAACTCGGTCGAGGCGCTGTCCGGCCGCGCCTGCCCGACCTCGGCCCCGCTGTTCGTCGTCCAGGACGGCGTCTGGCGCGCCCGGGCGCGGCTCGCGGCGGTGGCGGGCGCCATGCCCGTCTTCGAGGTCGGCCTCTCCGACGCCGAGGGCGAGCTGACGGTCGACGGCGCGCCGGGCGGCGTCTCGATGCGCGTCGCCGTCGCCGGGGCCCAGGTCGCGGACACGGCCGATCCGGTCCGCTTCCTGCCGCTTCAGGCCCGGGGCGAAGCGCGGCTGGCGGACGAGACGTGGACCGCCGGGTTCGATCTCAGTCGCCTTGAGCACGCCGTCGGACGGGTCGAGGTGCGCCACGACGTGCGGGCCGAGGCGGGCGAGGCGGTCATCTCGGCGCCCAGCCTGGCCTTCACCGCGTACGGGCTGCAGCCGTCGGATCTCAGCCCGCTCGCGGCCGACTATGTGAAGTCCCCGGTCGAGGGCTCGGCCGGGTTCGAGGGGCGTTTCGGCTGGACGGCCGGGGGCGCGGCCAGTTCGGGCGTCCTGACCGTGCCGGAGCTGGATTTCACCAGCCCGGCGGGCAAGGTCCAGGGACTGAAGGGGCGGGTGGAGTTCACCAGCCTGGCGCCGCTGATCACCGCGCCGGACCAGACGCTGACGGCTGACCGGGTGCAGACGGTGACGCCGCTGACCGATCTGCGGCTGTCCTTCGGTCTGGACGAAAAGGCCCTGACCATCGGCGGCGGCCGGATACAGGCGGCGGGCGGGCGCATCAGCGTCGAACCCCTGTCGTTGCCGCTGACGCCCGGCGAAGGCTGGGGCGGGGTGATCCTGGTCGAGGGCGTGCAGTTGAACGAACTGCTCAGGAGCGCCAATCTGCAGGACAAGGCCGAACTGGACGCGGTGGTGTCCGGGCGACTGCCCTTCACCTACGATCCGCAGGACGGCTGGCGCATCGTCGGCGGGGTGCTGAACGGGGTGCGTCCCGGCCGCCTGTCGATCCAGCCCGAGGTGTTCGACGACCTGGGAGCGGGCGGCGGCGCAAACTCGGCCGGCCTGCCGCCCAACACCATGCAGGATCTGGCTTATCAGGCCATGCAGGACCTGGCGATCAGCGACCTGACCGCCGAGGTCAACAGCCTGGACGGCGGCCGACTGGGCGTTCGCTTCCGCATCAACGGCCGCCATGATCCGCCTGAGCGTGAGGAAATGCGGATGACGATCATGGATCTGATCCGCCGCGACTTCCTGAGCAAGAAGCTGAATCTGCCGTCCGACACGCCGATCGACCTGACGCTCGACACCACCTGGAACGCCAACCAGATCATCGCCGATCTTCTGGAATATGCGCGGCGCGGCGAAACGCCGGTGCTGACGACGGACGAAACGCCTTGAAGAGCGGCCACGCTTTGTTCAGAACCCGTTCACCCGCTACGGCGTTAGATCGCCGCGAGTTCAACGCCGCAATCGGAGACCGGCCCATGATCAGCAAGCGTCAGATCGTCGCCATGCTCGGCCTCGGCGCCGCCAGCCTGGCCGCCTGCGCGCCCACGGTGAAGATCGCCTTCACCGAGCCGCTGCAGATCTACGCCAAGCTGGACGCCGACATCCGCATCAAGCTGGACCAGGAACTGCAGAACCTGCTCCGCGAAAACCCCAACCTGTTCTGATACGAAAGGGGGCTTTGACATGACTTACCGCAAACTCTTCGTCGCCGTGGCCGCTGTGGCCGCCCTGGGCGTCGCCGCCGGCGCCGCCGTGGCCCAGACCGCCTCGCAAAAGGCTCTGGTCGATCAGGCCAAGGCCGCCGGCGCGGCCGGTGAACAGGCCGACGGCTATGTCGGCGTGCGCACCTCGGTCGACGGCGACACACAGGCCGCCATCAGCGCGACCAACGCCGGTCGTCGCCAGGCCTACGCCCGCAGCGCCGCCGACGCCGGCACCACCGCCGAAGTGGCCGGGGCCCGGATGTTCGAGACCCAGCTGCTGCCGCGCATCAGCTCGGGCCAGTGGTACAAGAACGCCCAGGGCCAGTGGGTCCAGCGCTGAGCTGAGCCGTGACCTCGACGCCTGGAGGCGGGCGGCTGGCCCGGTTTCTGCGGTCGCTGGTCCTGGCTGTCTCCATCTCGGCCGCCGGCACCTTGGGGCTGGCGGCCTATTGGCGTCTGATCGGCGGCGGCCAGATGAGCCTGCACGGCTGGATCGCCATGGGGCTGGGCGTGCTGGGGACGGTCGGCCTGGCCTGGGGGCTGATGGCGCTCGCCTTCCGGTCCGACCGCGACGGCTGGGACGATCAGGTCGACAACAGCTTCGATCCCGGCATCAAAGGCGCCGAGGACCGCAAGGACGACGACCTCTACTATTGAGGCCGGTTCAGGCCGCGGCGTCGGCCGGGCCGGAGACCTGTCCGGTCAGGGCGGGCAGGAAAAGGCCGCGCGTCAGGGCGGCGACCACGGGCACGGCCACGGCGTCGCCCATCAGCTTCAGCGCCGCGCTTTCGCTGGCGGGCAGGCGATAGGCGTCGTCCGCCCCCATCAGCCGCGCGGCCTCGCGTCCCGTCAGGCGGCGCAGGGCGACGCGGCCGTCCTCGACGATCGCCACATACTGACGCGACGAGCCTCCCGAAGGGGTGCGCAGGCACCCGGCCAGGCCGTCGAATCGCATCTCCAGCCGTTGCAGCTTCTGTCCGTCCTTGACCCGCACCCGGCGGAAGGCGGCGCCGACGCGCCGCTCGCCCGATGCGATGATCGCGTCCAGCCGGGCGCGGTGAAGCGGCGACAGCAGGGCCAGCAGGGCCTCGGTTTCCGCCTCGCCGAAGCAGGGCGCCTCAGGCTCCAGCACCGTCGCCAGGTCGAGGTTGCGGCGCGGCGGCGCGGCCAGCCGCCACCAGGCCCAGTGCGTCTTCACCGCCTCCGGCAGGCGCGCCCAGGCGGCGATCAGGCGTGAGGAATGAAAAGGCTGGACGGGGGCGGCTAGGCGCGGCCCCTCGGCGCCGCGCATGGCGACGATGAACAGGCGCGGACGCGATTGCGGAAGCCACAGCCCGGCGTCGATCTCCAGGGCGCCGACCGTATAGCCCGCCTCGGCCATGGCGGCGCAGACGGCGGCGAAGTCCCGGCCCTCGCCCGAGGTCAGCAGGCCGACGACGTTCTCCAGCACGAGGATGCGCGGGGCGCGGCCCTCGGCGTCCAGCCCCTGCATCAGCTTCCAGAAGCCCCAGAAGGCGCCCGACCGCCGGGCCTTCAGTCCCCCCCGCGCGCCCGCCAGGCTGACGTCCTGGCACGGGGATGAGGCCCAGCACAGGTCCGGCGCGCCCGGAATCTGCGCCGGGACGAGGTTCCATATGTCGTCGTGGATCAGCGGCGTGTGCGGGTGATTGGCGCGAAAGGCGCGCGCCTTGGCCGCGTCGATGTCATTGGCCAGGACGGTGCGCAGGCCCGTCCCGTCAAGGCTCAGCCCCAGGCCCGCCAGGCCGCCGCCCGCGAAGAATTCGCAGGCCGTAAGGTCGGCGTCGGGGGCGGGACGAATCGGCATGGCGCCACATTAACCCAGGCGCGCGGCTTTGGCGCCTGTCTTGACGCGGGCCGCTGAAACGGGACTCTGCCGGGAAACGACGAAAGGATCATCCATGCGCGTCGCCCTCCTGTCCGCCGCCCTCTCGCTTGGCCTGGCCGCCTGTTCGCAGCCGGCCGAGGCGCCGCCGCCCGCCAAGGCCGAGCCGCGCGCCCTGGCCGGGGTCGACCTTGACCAACCGGTGCGGGTGCTGGGGACCGAGCCTTTCTGGGCCGTCGAGATCACCCCGCAGACCCTGATCTATTCCGGCGTCGATCGGCCGGAGCAGAAGGCCGCCAATCCCGGCCCGACCCTGCAGGGCACGGTCGCGACCTGGAAGGCCAGGACCGAGGCGGGCGCCGATCTGGCCGTCACCCTGACGGCGACGGACTGCTCGGACGGCATGAGCGACCGCACCTATCCCCTGACCGCCAAGGTCGAGATCGCGGGAGAGACCCTGACCGGCTGCGCCGCCGCCTCGACAGCCGTCGAGCGGGCCGGAGAGAGCGGCCGCGTCGAATAGGGCGAGGCTGGCGCCCGGCTTGCACTGAGCGCTGTTACGCGGCCGGATTGTCCCCGGCCGGTTCACCGGCCAGGATGATCCCATGACGCCCGTAGCGACGCCGATCGACATCCGTCCCCTGACCTCGCTCAGGTTCATCGCGGCCCTGTGGGTCGTGGTCTATCTGATGTGGCCCAATCTGGCGGTCGGCGGGATGCCCGCGCTGGCCGCCAAGGGCTATCTGGGCGTCGAACTCTTCTTCGTCCTGTCGGGCTTCATCCTCAGCCACGTCTATCTGCAGGCGTTCGGCGAAAAGCGCTTCGGCTACAGGGGCTTCCTGTGGGCGCGCATCGCGCGGATCTATCCGCTGCACCTGTTCACCCTGTTCGGCGTCATGGCCCTGGGGCTGGCGGCGACGGCGGCGGGGATGGCCATCGACGCAGGCATCCTCAGTTGGAAGACCCTGCTGCCGAACCTGCTGATGGTCCACGCCTGGGGCTTCGCCGGCGAGGCGGGCTGGAACCATCCGTCCTGGTCGATCTCGGCCGAGTGGTTCGCCTATCTGACCTTCCCGCTCTTCGCCGCCGCGGCGTGGAGGCTGCGGAATCGGCCGTGGCTGGCCACGGCGGCGGCGGCCCTGCTGCTGGCCGCCCTCTATGTCGGTTTCGAGCGCGTCGCCGGCTATCGCCTGACCGAGGCGACGTTCAAGTGGGGAGCGTTGCGGATTGTGCCCTGCTTCGCCTACGGCTGCGCCCTCTATCTCGTCTATCGCCGGGCGCCCCTGCCGCGCGCGGGCCTGCTGGCCCTGGCCGCCGCTGCGGTGATGACGTTCAGCGCGGCGTTGATGAGCTGGGACGGGATCACCGTCCTGGCCGGCGGCCTGCTGATCCTCGCCCTGGCCGGTATTCCGGCGGACCGGGCGGGCGTCCTGGGGTCTCCCCCGGCGGTTTATCTCGGCGAGATCAGCTATGCGGTCTATATGTTGTGCGCGCCCTGGCAACTGCTGGCGGTCAATGTCGCGGCGCGCCTGATCGGCGCTGAAGACAAGCAGCTTCCCCTCATGCTGTGGCTGGGGATCATCGCGGGCTTGATTGTCGCCGCCGCGATTGTTCATCAGCTGATCGAGCGCCCGGCCCGCGTCTTCCTGCGCAGACGGGGGGCGAAGGGGCGATCATCTGTGGATCAGCAAGGGAAACATTCCGAAACGGTTCTTCAACATTCTGATTCTATCGTCTAAGGCTTGTCCGCGTTCAGTCGGGAGCACGCCAGATGATGAAACGGCTCACTGCCGCCGCCCTTGCGGCGACCTTAGGCTTCTTCGCCTTCAGCACGACCCCGGCCCAGGCCGGCGACCCCTATTGGCAGTGCGTGACCTTCGCGCGCATGTTCTCGGGGATTCAGATCTTCGGCGACGCCTGGACCTGGTGGCGTCAGGCCGTCAGCAAGTTCCGCACCGGCAATGCGCCTGAGACCGGCTCGGTCCTGGTGTTCCAACCCCACGGCCGGATGAGCGCGGGCCACGTCGCCGTCGTTTCCGACGTCCTGACCGATCGCGTGATCCGCGTCACCCACGCCAACTGGGGCGGCAGCCGCGGCAAGGTCGAGGAGAACGTCACCGTCGTCGACGTCTCCCCCTCGGGCGACTGGAGCCGGGTGAAGGTCTGGTACAACCCGATCAACGACCTGGGCACGACGGTCTATCCGACCTACGGCTTCATCTACAACAGCGCCCGCGACGCCTTCGCCAGCGGCCGCCAGATGGCTGCTAACGCTATCGCCGACGACCGCGCGGCCAACTAAGCCCAGGTCGCGGCCGCGTCGAAAAAGGGTCTGGCCCCGTCGGGCTGATCGGGCGATAGCTGGCGCATGACCGACGCAACCGACATTCGCGGACACGCGATCGAAACCGCCAAGCACGAGCCGCAGGGCGTGACCTACGCCGGCTATCTGGCCCTCGACGAGATCCTGTCCGCCCAGAAGCCGCGCTCCGACCAGCATGATGAAATGCTGTTCGTCATCATCCACCAGACCAAGGAACTGTGGCTCAAGCAGATCCTGCATGAGGTGGCCCTGGCCCAGACGCTGGTGCGCGCGGGCGATCTGGTGCCCGCCTACAAGAGCCTGGCGCGGGTCAGCCGCATCCAGTCGGTGATGACCCAGAGCTGGGACATCCTGGCCACCATGACGCCCGCCGACTACCTGAAGTTCCGCGGCGACCTGGGCGCCAGTTCAGGCTTCCAGAGCGACCAGTTCCGCCGCCTGGAGACCATGCTGGGCCTGAAGGATCCGCGTTTCCTGCGGTTCCATGCCGAGCGGCCCGAGGCCCATGCAGCGCTGCAGGCGGCGCTGGAATCGCCCAGCCTCTATGACGACGCCCTGCGTCAGCTGGCCCGCGCGGGCCTGCCGGTGCCGGACGCCGTGCTGAACCGCGACGTCAGCCAGTCCTATGAGGCGAATGAAGGCGTCGAGGCCGCCTGGCTGGAGGTCTATCGCGACACCGAGCGCTGGTGGCCCCTGTATCAGCTGGCCGAGAAACTGGTCGATCTGGACGACGCCCTGCTGACCTGGCGGCACAAGCATGTCGTCACGGTCGAGCGCATCATCGGCCGTCGTCAGGGCACGGGCGGCACCGACGGCGTCGGCTATCTGGTCGAGACGCTGAAACGGCGCTGCTTCCCCGAGCTGTGGTCCCTGCGCACCAGGCTGTGACGCGGGGCAACCTTCGCCGCTGGCAGGGGTTTCTCCCTCGACGGCAACGGAGGTTTCCGATGAGCGGCAACAGTCACGACATCAAGGTCCTCAACGGTCTGGTCGAGGGGCTGATCGACAGCGCCGACGGCTATCATGAAGCGGCAGCCGAAACGGCTGGCGGCGCCTATCGCGACTGGTTCGAGGCGAGGGCGTCTGAACGCCGCCGCCTGGCCGAGGAGCTCAAGGCGGCCGTGCGCGAACGCGGCGGCGCGCCCGAGGAAGACCGCTCCATCCTGGCCAAGGCGCAGCGCGCCTTCAGGGATGTGAGCCAAGCCCTGCTGCGAAGCGAGGTCTCCATGATCGACACGGTGGAAAACGGCGAGGATCAGTTGAAGGCCCGCTTCGAGCGGGCGATGGCGGACGACGCCCTGTCGGCGACGACCAAGGAGACCATTCGGCGGGCCTATGGGGAGGTGCGGCAAGGCTATGATCAGATGAGCGCGCTGAAACAGACCTGAACCGCTCTTTCTCCCTCCCCGTCCCGGGGAGGGTGGTCGCGCAGCGACCGGGTGGGGAGGGCTTGGTGATCCTTGCCTCGACGTGATTTTGACCTCGGCGCTTGAATAGCCTTGCCGCCCCCACCCGGCCTGGGGAGGGAGAGGCGTGGCGCCCTGCACCATGCTGAAGCCGCGAGCCGCCGCGCGGCGAGCGTCAGCACACTAAAAAAGCCCCGGCGTTTCCGCCGGGGCTTTTGATCTTCAGCGCGAAGCCGAAGCCTGAAATCAGGCCTCGTCGCCGGCCTTTTCGGTCGTGCCGGTGGCCGGGACGGCGACCTTGCGGGCCGTCTGGCGCTCGGCGATACGGGCCGACTTGCCGCGACGGTCGCGCAGGTAATAGAGCTTGGCGCGACGGACGACGCCGCGACGCTTCACCTCGATGGACTCGACGTTCGGCGACAGGATCGGGAAGCGACGCTCCACGCCTTCACCGAAGGAAATCTTGCGGACCGTGAAGGTCTCGTTCACGCCGCCGCCGTCACGGGCGATGCAGACGCCTTCGAACGCCTGGATGCGTTCGCGCTCGCCTTCCTTGATGCGTACGTTGACGCGCAGGGTGTCGCCCGGCTGGAATTCGGGGATGGTCTTGCCTTCGAGCAGGCGGGCTTTTTCTTCGGCAGCGAGTTGCTGGACGATGTTCATTTTATGTCTCCGGAGCTTGTTTGCTCTTTACCTGTAAGTTGGCGAGATGCCGCTCCCAGAGATCCGGGCGCCGCTCCCGCGTCGTCTTTTCCCTTTGCTCCTGACGCCATTTGGCGATCTTCTTGTGATCGCCTGACAACAGGATCTCCGGGATGTCGTGGCCCTCGAACGTCCGCGGTCGCGTGTACTGCGGATGCTCAAGCAGGTCGTCCTCGAAGCTCTCGGTGGACAGGCTTTCGGCCGCACCCAGAACCCCCGGAACCAACCGGACGCACGCCTCGATCGCCACCATGGCCGCCGCCTCGCCGCCGGCGAGCACCGCGTCCCCGACGGAGACCTCCTCGAACCCCCGGGCGTCGAGCACCCGCTGGTCCACCCCCTCGAAACGGCCGCACAGGACGACGACGCCGTCGGCCTTGGCCCATTCCGTAACCCGCGTCTGCGTCAGGGGCCTGCCGCGTGCGCTCATGTACAAAAGCGGCCGGGATGGGCCTTCCAGGCTGTCGAGAGCCCTGGCCACCACGTCCGCTTTCAGCACCTGACCCGGACCGCCGCCCGCAGGGGTGTCGTCCAGGAAGCCGCGCTTATCTTCGGAAAACGCGCGAATGTCCAGCGTCTGCAGCTCCCACAGCCCCTTCTCGCGCCAGGCCGTGCCGATGAGCGACACCCCCAGCGGTCCGGGAAAGGCCTCGGGGAACATGGTCAGGACGGTGGCGGTGAAGGGCATGGCGGCGGCTCATACACCAGAACGGCGGAATTCGCACTGCCGACCCTCTCCCGGCGGGAGAGGGTTTGAGCGCACGAGAGCGCCAGCGATCGTTCTGGCGCGACCCGAAGGACGGCGCGCAGCAGCCAAAGGGTGAGGGGTTTGTCCTGTCCGTCGGCGTACGCCGCCGCGCGACGGCCTTCGGCCGACTTTCCCTGCGGAACCCTCACCCTTTCGCCTTAGCGGATCGCCTTCGGCTCTCCGAGGCTCAATCCCTCTCCCACCGGGAGAGGGACACGCGTTTGATGTTAGTTCGGCGCCCCGCCGCCCTTGGCGATCCAGGCGTTCACCTGATCTTCCAGCACGTCCAGCGGCACCGAGCCGTTGCCCAGGACGACGGCGTGGAAGTCCTTGATGTCGAAGCGGTCGCCCAGGGTCCGGCGGGCCTTGTCGCGCAGCTCCTCGATCTTCAGCTCGCCGATCTTGTAGCTGGTCGCCTGGCCGGGGTTGGTGATGTAGCGCTCGACCTCCTTCTGGATGTCGCGCTCCGACAGCAGGGAGTTGTTGCGGAAGTAGTCCATCGCCTGCTCGCGGCTCCAGCGCTTGGCGTGCAGGCCGGTGTCGGTCACCAGACGCACCGCGCGCCACAGCTCGGTCGAGAGGCGGCCGAAGTCGGAGTAGGGGTCCTGATAGAAGCCCATCTCCTTGCCCAGACGCTCGGCGTACAGGCCCCAGCCCTCGGCATAGGCGCCGTAGCCGCCGAACCGGCGGAAGCTGGGCAGGCCGTCGATCTCCTGCGCATAGGCGATCTGGAAGTGGTGGCCCGGCGCGCCTTCGTGATAGCTGATGCCCTCGATCTGTGGCTTCAGCACCTGGGTCATGTCGGACAGGTTGACGTAGTAGATGCCCGGACGCGTCCCGTCGGCCGACGGCGAGTTGTAGAAGGCGATGGAGGCGGTCGCCTCACGGAACGGCTCGACCGCGCGCACTTCCAGCGCCGCCTTCGGCAGGTCCGAGAACCACTGCGGAGCGATCGCCATGACCTGGGCGACGAAGGCGCGGGCGTCGGTCAGATAGGCTTCCTTGCCCTCGGGCGTGTTCGGATACTGGAACTGCGGGTCCGTCTTCAGGACGTGGAAGAATTCCTGCAGCGTGCCGGTGAAGCCGATACGCGCCTTGACCACTTCCATCTCGCGCTGGATGCGGGCGACCTCGTCCAGGCCGATCTGGTGGATCTGGTCGGCGGTCAGGTCGGTGGTGGTCGAGAGCTGCAGCCTGGCGTTGTAATAGGCTTCGCCGTCGGGCAGGCGCCAGACGCCGCCGTCGCTGTCGGCCTTGGTCTGCACCTGCTCCAGGGCGGTCAGAACGGTGTCGAAGCCGCGCTTGTAGGGGCCGGTCAGGGCCGTGCGGGCCGAGGCCAGCAGGCGGTCCTTCGTCGCCTGATCGGCGTTCAGGGCGCCCACCTTGATCTGGAAGTCGGCCCAGACCGGGTTGTCCGCGCCGCCGTCGAAGGGGGCGCCGGCGATCACCGCCCGGGTGTTTTCGATCGAGGGCTCGAAGACGAAGCGCGGCGAGACGACGCCCTTGTCGGCGCGCGCCTTCAGGGTGTCCGCCACCTGGCCCATGTAGCGCTCGGCCGCGTTCAGGCGCGCGACGTAGGCCTCGGCGTCGGCGACGCTGCCGATGCGGTGGTTGTTGATCATGAAGACCGGCAGGCTGGTTGTCGGATTGCCGTTGGCGGCGAACTGGAAGCCCCAGTCGCGCCACTGGTTCGACAGGCGGGCCTGCTCGACCCCGTGCTCGAACAGACGCCAGGACATGCGGCTCTGGGCGCTCAGCTTGGCCGGGTCGAACTGCGTTTTCATCTGCGCCAGCTGGGCTTCCTGCAGGGCCAGCGAACGCTCGGCGGCGGCGTCGGAGACGTCGTCCAGCTTGTCCTGGTCGGTCTTGCGGCCCAGGGACGTCATGCGCTGGGGGCTGAGGGCGACGCGCGCCTCGAAGGCCTGCTCGAAGAAGGCGTTGAGCCGGGCGTCCTCGCCCTGGGCCTGGGCGGTCGCGGCGGCGGGCGCCGTTTGAGCCATGGCGGCGGGCGCGGCGGCGCAGAGCGCCAGGACGGCGGCGGATGAAATCAGAAGACGACGCATGAGAACCCCCCTCGGTACATTGCGGGCGCACTCTTTCGCGAAGCGCAGCGGGACGCAAGCCGGGAGGCGACCCTCTCCCGCCGGGAGAGGGGTCAGCCGCCCCGCAACTGCGAGATCGTCCGCCCCGGCGCGATCTGTTCGGCGTCGGTGATCAGGTGGATCAGGGCCGGGCGCCCGCCCGCCGCCGCCTCGCGCGCCGCCGTCAGCGCCGCCGGGAAGTCCGCCGTGGTCTCGCAGCGCACGGCGAAGGCGCCGAAGGCCTCGGCGTATTTCACGAAGTCCGGGTTCTTCAGGTCGGTGGCGATGACGCGGGTGGGATACTCCCGCTCCTGGTGCATGCGGATGGTGCCGAAGGTGCCGTTGTCCACGACCACGACGATGACGCCGAGGCCGTATTGGGCGGCGGTGGCCATCTCATTGGCGCTCATCATGAAGTCGCCGTCTCCGGCGATGCAGACGACCTCGCGCGCGGGCTGGGTCGCCTTGGCCCCCAGCGCCGCCGGATAGCCGTAGCCCATGGCGCCTGAGGTCGGGGCCAACTGGGTGCGCCTGGCCTGATGGCGGTGGAAGCGGTGCAGCCAGGCGGCGAAATTGCCCGCGCCGTTGGTCAGGATGGCGTCCTCAGGCAGGGCCTGCGCCAGATGGGCGATGACCTCGCTCATATTGACTGCGCTGTTCACCTCGATGGGCGAGGAGAAGGCGAGGAAGTCGGCATGGGCCGCCGCGCCCTGATCGCTCCATGTCCGGCCCGGCTCGATCGCCGCCAGCGCCAGGGCCGCCAGAGAATTGTCCGCCGCCGCCGCCAAGGCGGGGGCCCAGACGCGGCCCAGCTCTTCCGGCCCCGGATGAATGTGGATCAGGGTCTGCGCCGTCTTCGTCCGGTCCAGCAGGGTGTAGCCTTGCGTCGGATTTTCGCCCATGCGCGCGCCGATCACCAGCAGCAGGTCGGCGTCCTTGACCCGCGCCACCAGCGTCGGGTTGGGCCCCAGGCCGAGGTCGCCTGCATAGGCGGGGTGGTCGTTGCGGATCAGATCCTTGCGGCGGAAGGACAGGGCGACGGGCAGGCCCAGCCGTTCGGCCCAGGCGGACATCGCGTCGGTCGCCTCATCGCTCCAGCCCGAGCCGCCGAGGATCAGCATGGGGCGTTCGGCTTGGCTCAGGCGCTGTTTCACCTGTTCGACGAAGGCCGGGTCCAGCGCGGCCCTGGCCGGGACGACCGGGCGGATCGGGGCGGGACCGCCGTCCTCGTGCAGGATGTCCTCGGGCAGGGCGACGACGACCGGACCCATGCGGCCCTGCTGGGCCGTGGCGAAGGCGCGCTCGACCACTTCGACGGTGCGCTGCGGGCTTTCGATCTCGGTCGCCCATTTGGCCAGTCCGCCGAAGACCTCGCGATAGTCGACCTCCTGGAAGGCGCCGCGGCCCCGGTCGGTCAGGGCGATCTGGCCGACGAACAGGATCATCGGCGTCGAATCCTGATGCGCCGTGTGCACGCCGATCGAGGCGTGGGTCGCGCCCGGTCCGCGCGTGACCATGCAGATGCCGGGACGCCCGGTCAGCTTGCCGTAGGCCTCGGCCATGTTGGCGGCGCCGGCCTCGTGGCGGCAGACGATGACCTCGATCCGGTCGCGCACGTCGGCCAGGGCGTCGAGCACGGCGAGATAGCTCTCGCCCGGCACGCAGAAGACCTTGTCGACCCCGTTGATCACCAGGGTTTCGACCAGACGGCGGGCGGCGGTTCCAGAAGCTTGCGTCATGGTTTCGCCGTTAGCAGATTGGAGGATGAATTGGCCATGCAAGCTTATGGTCGAGCTTCATGTTGAAGCGCTCACTTGATTCACGGGGAAACCATCATGCGCAAGCTCATCGTTCTCGGCGTCATCGCCGCCGCCTTGACCACCTCCGCCTGCAACACGGTCGCGGGGCTGGGGCGCGACGTCTCGGCCGTGGGCCAGGCGGTGGCCTCGACCTCGGAACGCGCCAAGAACTGAGGCTGAAGCCCGCCTCGGGCGCCTTGTTTTACCTTTCGGCGGCGGATCCGTCAGCGAAGCCGGTTATGCTGACGCTGAAATCGGAGGAATGAGCATGGGACTTCTGGACACTATTCTGGGCGGTTTGGGCGACGGCGCCGCCG
This sequence comes from Bordetella sp., assembly GCA_017308115.1. Classification (GTDB taxonomy): domain Bacteria; phylum Pseudomonadota; class Alphaproteobacteria; order Caulobacterales; family Caulobacteraceae; genus Brevundimonas. Next base: position 35,758 of record JAFKFS010000025.1, on the reverse strand, counting down.
GCGGCGTGGCGGACCTGCTGAAAAGCCAGGGCGGCGTGGCGGGCCTGACCGAAAAGTTCGGCCAGAAGGGTCTGGGCGACGTGGCGGCCTCGTGGGTCGGCAAGGGCGGCAACGCCGCGATCAGCGCCGAGCAGATCGCCGCCGTTATCGGCTCCGGCCCCATCGCCGACTTCGCCAAGAAGCTGGGCGTTTCGCCGGAACAGGCCGGCGCCACCCTGGCGGCCGTCCTGCCGCAGGTCATCGACCGCCTGACGCCGGACGGCTCGGCCGAGGGCGCGGACGATCTGGTCGGCGGACTTCTGAATAATCTGCCGGGCGGCCTCGGCGGCGCCCTGGGCGGCCTGTTCAAGCGGTAGGCGAACCCGAACGGCGGGGGCTCTTCAGGCCTCCGCCTCATAGGTGACGCCCGTCAGATAGAGCCCGTCCGACGGCGCCACCGGGCCGCACCGCGCGCGATCCCGGGCGGCCAGGGCGTCGGCCAGATCGGCGGGGCTCCGGCGGCCCAGGCCGACCTCGACCAGGCTGCCGGTCATGGAGCGCACCTGGCGGTGCAGGAAGCTGCGCGCCTCGAACGTCAGATGCACCTCTTCGCCGACACGGGCGACGCGGGCGACGTCCAGCGTCTTGAGCGGGCTGGCCGACTGGCAGGCGGCGTCGCGGAAGGTGGTGAAGTCGTGCAGGCCGATCAGGTTCTGCGCCGCGGCCTGCATCGCCTCGGCGTCCAGCGGCTTCTTGACGTGCCACACCCGGCCCCGGTCCAGCGCCGGGCGGCCGGGCCGGTTCAGGATGCGATACAGGTATTTGCGCCCGTTGGCGGTGAAGCGGGCGTGCCAGTCGTCGCTGACCGGGGCGCAGTCCAGCACCGCCACCGCCTCGTGCGTCAGGTGGGCGTTCAGGGCGTTCATCACCGTGCGCGCGGGCCAGTCGCGCTCCAGATCGACGTGGCAGGTCTGGCCGGTGGCGTGAACGCCGGTGTCGGTGCGCCCGGCGGCGGCGATGCGCACCTTCTGGCCGCAGAAGGCGGTGATCGCCGTCTCGATCGCGCCCTGCACGGTCGGCTGTCCGACCTGGGCCTGAAAGCCGTTATAGGCCGAGCCGTCGTATTCGACCGTGAAGCGATACCGGGGCATTATCCTTGGGGGCCGCGATCAGAAGGCTTCGCCTTCTCGGCCCGACGCAGCCCGTCCAGAACGGTTCCGGCGGGGATGGGGTAGCCGCGCAGCATTTCTTCGGCGGCCTGCGCGGCCTTGCCGGGGCGCTGCACGCGGGTCAGGCGCACGGCGCCGGTTCCGCAGGCGACCGTCAGGGCGTCGTCCAGAACCTGGCCGGGCGCCCCCTGTCCTTCAGCCAGACCCGACATCAGGGCCTTGACGCGCACCGGCTCGCCGTCGGCCTCGACCTCGAACCAGGCGCCGGGGAAGGGGGACAGGCCGCGGATATGGGCGTCCACCTCGGCCGCGGGGCGGGTCCAGTCGATGCGCGCCTCGGCCGGGGTGATCTTCCGGGCGTAGGTCGGCTCGCCGACCTGCTCCGTCTCGGTGAAGCCGCCGCGCTCGATGGCGGCCAGGGCGCGGGGCCACAGGGCGGCGCCGACATGGGCCATGCGGTCGCCGAGGCTGGCGGCCGTGTCATCGGCGTGGATGTCCATCAGTTCCGACAGGATGACGGCGCCTTCGTCCAGCCCCTCGCTCATCCGCATGATCTGGACGCCGGTCTGGCGGTCCCCGGCCATGATGGCGCGCTGGATCGGGGCGGCCCCGCGCCAGCGCGGCAGCAGCGAGCCGTGCAGGTTGAAGCAGCCCAGGCGCGGCGCCTCGAGCACCTCGGGCTTCAGGATCTGGCCGTAGGCGACGACGCAGGCGGCGTCGATGTCCAGGCTCCTGAAGACGTCGATCGCCTCGGGCGCCTTCATGCTGTCGGGCGTGAAGACCGGCAGGCCCATGGTCTCGGCGAAGGCGTGAACCGGCGAGGGCGTCAGCTTCTGGCCCCGGCCCTTGGGGCGCGGCGGCTGCGAATAGACGGCGACGATCTCGTGCCCCGAGGCGATCAGCTCGGCCAGGGACGGCACGGCGAAGTCGGGGGTTCCCATGAAGGCTAGGCGCATGGGCAGGCCTTTAGACCGTGGGACGGATTACATCCAGCGGGTATGGACGCCGCCGCCCTCGTCCCACTCGCCGCCCGCGTCGAGCGCGTCGTCGAAATCGAGCAGGCGATCGACGATCAGGCCCGCCACCACGCCGACAGCGGCGACGGCCAGCAGGGTCGCGAGGCTGGCGACGCCGACCTTTTCATGGCGGGTCAGGCGGCGGCGCTGAGCGCGCCGGGGGGCGATGCGGGTCCTGCGGGACATCAGGCGGCCATCCTCGCTTGCTTCTTGACCTTGGCGACGGCGCGGTCGCGGCGCAGGCGCGACAGGTGGTCGATGAACAGGACGCCGTTCAGGTGATCCAGTTCGTGCTGGAAGCAGACGGCGTAGAGGCCCTCGATCTCTTCCTCGACCGTCTCGCCCTGATAGTTCAGGTAGCGCACGCGCACGCGGGCCGGACGCTCGACCGCATCGAAATAGGTCGGCACCGACAGGCAGCCTTCTTCGTAGGAGAACATCTCCTCGGACGACCACAGGATCTCGGGGTTGACGAAGTAGCGGGGGTTGCGGCGCGCCAGCGCCTCTTCCTCGGTCTGCGGCTCGTCAGAGGCGCCCTCGACCGGCCTGTCGCCCAGGTCCATGACGACCACGCGGGTCAGTTCGCCGATCTGCGGCGCGGCCAGGCCGATGCCCGGCGCGTCGTACATGGTCTCCAGCATGTCGTCCATGAGGGCGCGCACGGCGTCGGAGACGCCGCCCTCGACGGGCGCGGCGACGGTCTTCAGGATCGCCAGATCGGCGGCGTTATCGATGGTCAGGATGCGACGAAGGGCCATGCGGGGGAGGTAGGGCGGCGGCCCCCGAACGTCAAGAATTTCCGACTGCAGCGCTCGGACTTCCGGAGCCGTCAGGCGGGCGGCACTTCGCGCGGCTTGCGGTCCTGGTCGATGGCCACATAGGTGAAGACGCCTTCGGTCACGCGGACCGACTGGGCCTCGGCCTGGCCGCGCGCCCGCTTCCACGCCTCGACATGGACGCGGATCGAGGTGCGTCCCACGCGGATGACCCTGGCGTAGATCGAGACCTCGTCGCCGACCGCCACCGGCTGGTGGAAGACCATGCCGTCCAGGGCCACGGTGGCGCACCGCCCGCCCGCCCGCTCGAACGCCGGGGTCGCCCCGGCCAGGTCCATCTGCGCCAGCAGCCAGCCGCCGAAGATGTCGCCCTCGGGGTTGGTGTCGGCGGGCATGGCGATGACGCGGCCGACCGGCTGGCCTTCGGGCAGGAGGGCGGAAGGAAGGGCGACGTCGGACATGATGACCTCGTGGGCGGCGTTATCGAGGTCGGTTCTTGCGCCTGCGGGGTCTCGGGCGCAAGTCGATCTCCTTCGGCCAGGATGTCGGGGCGCTTTCCATCGATCGGCGGCCGTCTCGACAGGGCGGCGGCGAAGGCGCAGTTAAGGAGCGGACGCAGGCCTGTCCGATCGCCGGACCGGCGCTGACGCCCGTTTAAGGAGGTTCCGAACGCGCGTGCGGGTCATCTCGATTCAGAGCCAGGTCGTCCACGGCCACGTCGGCAACAGCGCGGCCGTCCAGCCGATGCAGGCCATGGGGCTGGAGGTGGCGGCCGTGCCGACCACCCTTTTGTCCAATCATCCGCACTATCCCACCATGCGCGGCCGGATTCTGGAGACGGAGCTGGTCGCCGACCTGCTGCTGGGGGTGGAGGAGCGCGGCCTGCCGATGACGGCCGGGGCGGTGGTGACGGGCTATATGGGCTCGGTCGCCAATGCGGCGGCGACGGCCGGTTTCCTGCGCCGCTGGAAGGCGATGAACCCTGCGCTCCTGCACATCTGTGACCCGGTGATCGGGGACGACGATCTGGGCGTCTTCGTCGCCGACGGCCTGATCGAACAGTTCCGCGACGCGCTGACGCCGATGGCCGACGTCATCACCCCCAACCAGTTCGAGCTGGGCCGGCTGGTCGGCGAACGGCCGGACACGATCGAGGGGGTGATCGCGGCGGCGCGCGTCCTGGGCGGGCGGGGAACCGGACGGACGGTGGTCACGGGCTGCGTCCTGACCGACACTCCGCCCGGCGAGGTCGAGACGGCGGCGATCGAGGGCGGCGTCGCCCATCGCGTCTCCATCCCCCGCATCCCGATCCGGCCCAGCGGCACGGGCGATCTGTTCACCGCCTATCTGACCGGCTGGCTGATGCGCGGCGAAGGCCTGGCCGAGGCCGCCGCCCGCGCCACCGCCGGGGTGCAGGCCGTCCTGCTGCGGACCCAGGCGGCGGGCGCCTTCGAGATGCGTCTGAGCGAAGGCTGAGCGTTTCAGCCCTCGCCGGGCCAGTAGTGGGCGTTGGGCGTCGGGCGCGGGCCGAAGATGGCCTGGCCGACGCGCACCACGGTCGCGCCTTCACGCACCGCCAGCTCATAGTCGCCGGTCATCCCCATCGACAGGCCGGTGATGCGCGCGTCGATGCGCTCGGCCCGGTCGCGCAGGGACCGCAGCAGGGTGAAGCAGGGCCGCACCCTGTCGGGATCGTCGCTGAACACCGCCAGCGTCATCAGCCCCTGGGGCTTCAACCGGGGGAAGGCCTCCAGCCGTTCGATGAAGTCGAGCGCCTCGTCGGGATGCAGGCCGAACTTGCTTTCCTCGCCCGAGGTGTTGACCTGGACATAGACCTTCATGTCCCGGCCGTCGGTCTCCAGCCGCTTGTCCAGCACCTCGGCCAGCTTGAGGCTGTCCAGCGCATGAAACTCGTCCGCCAGACGGGTCAGGTATTTGACCTTGTTCGTCTGCAGGTGGCCGACGACGTGCCAGCGCATCGGCAGGTCGGCCATGGCCTCGGCCTTGTCGCGGGCCTCCTGCAGCTTGTTCTCGCCGAAGTCGGTGACGCCCGCGGCCCAGGCCAGGCGCAGGATCTCGGCCGGGACCGTCTTGGTGATGGGCAGCAGGCGCACGCTGTCGATCGGCCGCGCGGCCTGTTCGCAGGCGGCGGCGATGCGGCGATGGACCAGGGCCAGGTTGGCGGCGAACCGCTCGCGCGGATCAGGGCCGAAGCGTTCGAGGTTCTCGGGCGAAAGGGTCAGGGCGCGACTCCTCATGCAGGCGACGTTGGACACGGTCATAATGGGCGATCCCCGCAGGGTCACGGGTCTGGTTCGACCCTGCGGCGATTGGAACAGCCCTGAGCCCGATCAACCGGCGGTCGAGGCCTTCCAGCGTTCCAGATGCTCCAGCCGCCGCAGCGTCCTGGAGCCGGGGTCCAGCAGGATGTGGGCGCCTTCCGGCGCGTCGAACGTCGCGCGGCCTTCGGTCATGGGCAGGGTGCGCAAGGCCCCGTCCACCTCGACCTCGACCGGCAGGGGGAAGGGGCGGCCGTTTCCGGTCTTCCACTCCAGCGTCACCCGTCGGCCCTGGCGCGTCATGACCAGATCGGGCAGGGCGGCCTGATACAGATAGGCGTCGAAGAACCAGCCCAGGTCGCGGCCCGTCACCGCGTTGACGATGGCGACATACTCGGGCGTCGTGGCGTAGCGCGGGCGGAAATTCCCCGGCTTCGGATCGGGGCGGCCATAGACCAGCCGACGCAGGGATTCATAGAAGGCGGCGTCGCCGATATGGAGACGCAGGGTGTGGGCGATCAGCGCCCCCTTGTAATAGAGATCCAGCGCCGGCCCGGTCTGGGCGTCATAGACCGCCCCCGCGTCCTGCGGCCGGCCCGAGACGACGGGGAAGCGGTTGGCCAGGGTCAGGCGCATGGTCTGAAGCTCGGCCTGCATGGCTCGCTCGCCGTTCAGCCAGCGGGCGTAGAGGGGCTGCATATAGGTGCCGAACCCCTCGTGCAGCCACATGTCGTCCCAGTCGGCGTTGGTCAGCTGATTGCCGAACCACTCGTGCGCCAGTTCGTGCTGCAGCAGCCAGTCATAGCCCTTGCCGTCCAGCTTGTAGCCGTTGCCGTAGGCGTTGATGGTCTGGTGCTCCATGCCCAGGTGCGGGGTCTCGACCACCCCCATCTTCTCGTCGCCGAAGGGGAAGGGGCCGACGGTCGCCTCGAAGAAGTCCAGCATCTGCGGGAACTCCTCGAACAGCGCCTGCGCCTGCGCCTTCGCCGGATCGGCCGAGGCCAGCCGCCAGAAGCGCAGCGGAATCACGTTTCCGAACCGGCTCTGATAGTCGGCGGCCATCTCCACATAGGGGCCGACGTTCAGGCTGACGGCGTAGGTGTCGGGCCGGCGCGCGGTCCAGTTCCAGGTGGTGGTGCCGTCGCCGTTGTCGCTCTTGCCCAGAAAGCGGCCGTTGGCGGGGGCGCTGAGGCTGGAGGGGACGGTGATGTGCAGATCGACCTGCTCCGGCTCGCCCTGCGGATGGTCGATGCATGGCCAGAACAGATCGCAGCCTTCGCCCTGGACCGCGCTGGCGATCCACGGCTGGCCGTCGGGCGTCGTGGTCCAGACGAAGCCGCCGTCCCAGGGCGCGCGCCTGGCTTGATGCGGGCGACCCGCATAGGCGATGCGGACGGAGACGCTTTCGCCCGCCGTCAGGGGACGGGGCAGGGGGACGGTCAGCCGCCCTTCGGGATTGGACCAGTCCGCGACCGCCTGATCGTCCACGGTGACGGCGGCGATGGCGAAGACCGTGTCCAGTTCGACCACGACCGCCGACGACGGCGCCGCAGCGGTGAAGTCAAGGACGGCGACGCCCTCGATCGATTGGGTGTCAGGCAGCAGTCTGAACGACAGATCGGCCCTGTCGAAGCGCAGGGCCAGCTGCTCCGCCGTGCGCGGCGTGCCGCTGGACAGGGTGAAGGCGGTGGTTTCGCGCGCTGCTTCCTGCGCCAGAACGGGCGACGACAGCAGGGCCGTGGTCAGGCAGAGGGCGGCGAGAGGGCGCAAGGTCGAGGCTCCGGCTGGATGAGCCCTGAGGGTAGCGGGCCGAGGCGCAAAAGAAAAAGGCCGGTGTTTCCACCGGCCTCTTCAAAATCCGTCAGTCGACGCCGATCAGGCGGCGGCTTGCTCGGCCAGCTTGGCGCGGACCTGACGCTTGATGCGCAGGGCGGCGGTCGACAGCTGCTCGTCGCGGGCCTTGACGATGAAGGCGTCCAGGCCGCCCTTGAAGTCCAGGGTGCGCAGGGCGGCGTTCGAAATCCGCAGCGAGAAGGTCTGGCCCAGGGCGTCCGACTGAACCTTGACCGTCTTCAACGACGGCAGGAAACGGCGCTTGGTCTTGATGTTGGAGTGGCTCACGTGATGGCCGACCATGGGGCCGATACCGGTGAGTTCGCAGCGACGCGACATCTTAAGATCCTCAAGGTCACATCCGCCATACCGGTGCGGACGCATGAAACAGGGGCGCGGCGAGCGACGAGGGCCCGCGCGAGAGGGGGCCGTATAGAGGAAGGACTCGCCGGGCGTCAAGGCTGGAGTCGTCGTCCGGCGCGACAGAGTCATTGTGAAGGCGACGGATCGCCTTCGTTCAGCAGTCGTTCAAGCGGTGACTATATAGAGCAGACCCATGATGAGTCCCATGAACGGCAAATCCATGCAGACCTTGATCCCCTTCGCCCGGCTGATGGCCGTCGCCGCCCCGGTGGTCGCCGGGGCCGTCATGCTGGCCGCGCCCGCCTCGGCGCCCCAGGCCCAGTCGGCCGCCCAGTCCGAAGTCCTGCCCGGATACTGGGAATACACCACCAGCGTCATGGGCGCGCGCGATACCGAGCAGAAGTGCGTGCGGCCCAGCGAGATCAACCGCTTCTTCGGCGGCCTGTCGACGCGCAAATGGCAGTGCGCCTATCCGACCCGTCAGGTCGGCGACGGCCGCGCCCGCTTCGAGGGCAGCTGCCAGGACCGCAAGGGCCGCCGCATCAATGTGCGCTTGAACGGCACCTATGAGGAGCAGGCCTTCCGCTTCAACGGCGGGGCCCAGCTGGCGCGCGGCACGCCCTACATCCCGGCCAGCATCACGGCGCGCCGCCTGGCCGCCCAATGCCCGGCCGGGGCGGAGTATTTCTGATCCGGCTCCAGGCTTGGAGGGCGGAGGCCCGTCCCTGTCTTCGTCCCGCCTTCGCGCCGCAGGGGGCCGGCGGAAAAGAAGCGGGCGGAAAAGAAAAAGGCCCGGCGTCGCCGCCGGGCCTTTGACGTTTCAGCAAGCCGTCCGGGATCAGGCGGCTTCGGCCTCTTCCGTCGCAGGCGCGACCGGCTTCTTGGCGCTGAGCGACTTGCCCAGCAGGGCCATGGCGGCGTCCTTGTCGATCTTGTTGGCCGCGGCCACTTCGCGGGCCATGCGGTCCAGGGCCGATTCATAGAGCTGGCGCTCGGAATAGGACTGTTCCGGCTGGGTCTCGGCGCGGTGCAGGTCGCGGACGACCTCGGCGATGGAGATCAGGTCGCCCGAGTTGATCTTGGCCTCATATTCCTGGGCGCGGCGCGACCACATGGTGCGCTTGACGCGGGCGCGGCCCTTGAGCGTGGTCAGGGCCTTGGAGACGGTGTCGTCGGCGGCCAGGGTGCGCAGGCCGGCGGTCTTGGCCTTCTTGGTCGGGACGCGCAGGGTCATCTTCTCGTGCTCGAAGGTCACGACATAGACTTCCAGCGACATGCCGGCGACTTCCTGAGTCTCGATCGCGGCGACCTTGCCGACGCCGTGCGCGGGATAGACCACCGCATCGCCAACCTTGAATTCCAGACCGGTCTTGCTCGTCATGTCATTCCTTTCCCGAACCGAAGGGACGAGATCGTCGCCGCGCCCTGAAAGCAAAAACCGCCCTTCCGCCGGGCCGGGGCCGGGCGGTTGGGCGGAAGGTCGCATGTCAGACGCGAAAACGGATCACCGAACCTCTGGCCGACCTCGTCCTGAGAAGCGAGGTGCTGTCGTAAATGCGGGCGGCGCGCAGATTTGCGGAACCGCCCGTTTCGAATAGGGAGGAACCTATCATAAAATTAGGAAATCTCAAAACATCCACAGGGCGGTCGGCGACGACCGGCACATTGTGACTGCATTGTGGCGAATTCTTAGGAGCCCTTGCCCGGCTTCGGGCTGAAATACTTCTCGAACTTGCCGGTTTCGCGCTCATACTGCTCGCGATCCGCCGGAGGCACGCCCTTGACCGTGATGTTCGGCCAGACCTTGGCGTACTCGGCGTTGACCTGCAGCCACTTGCCGTCGGGCTCGTCCTCGGTGTCGGGGACGATGGCGTCGACGGGGCATTCCGGCTCGCAGACGCCGCAGTCGATGCATTCGTCGGGCGCGATGACCAGGAAGTTCTCGCCCTCATAGAAGCAGTCCACCGGGCACACCTCGACGCAGTCCATGAACTTACACTTCACGCAGGCGTCGGTGACGATGTAGGTCATGGCGTTCTGGCGGGCCTGTGGCAGCAAGGAGGTCGAGGGCGGGCACATGGCCCCGGCGGAACCAACTGTCAACCGAGGGCGCTGTCGTAACGCTGTTCAGGCTCGGCGACCCCGGGTCCCGCTTCACCTTGATGACGTCCGATCGTCGTAAACCAGCCGGAGTTCCGCCCATGGGCATCGCCTCGCACCCTGCCGCTCATTCCGCCCTCGGCCGCATCGCCGCCGCCGGCCTGGCGCTCAGTCTTCTGACCGGCGGCGCGGTCGTCGCCCAGGCCGCCCTGACCAAGGTTCCGTCCGAGGTCCAGCCCGGCGACTACAGGCTGGATTCCGCCCATGGCAAGATCACCTGGTCCGTCGATCACCTGGGCTTTTCCACCTATGTCGGCCAGTTCGTGAACGTCCAGGCCGAGCTGAAGCTGGACCCCGCCGACCCGTCCGCCAGCACCCTGACCGCGACCATTCCCCTGACGGACGTGGCGTCCAACTCGGACGGGCTGAACCGCCATCTGCAGACGGCGGACTTCTTCGACACCGCCAACCACCCGGTCGCGACCTTCCGCTCGACCCGGATCGTGATCGACGCCGATGACCGCGACGAGGCGACGGTCCACGGCGAACTGACCCTGCGCGGGGTCACGCGCCCGGTGGTCATGGAGGTCGAGTTCAATCAGGCCGGCCCGACGCGCGGCGGCTACAAGGCCGGCTTCGACGGGAAGGCGACCATCAAGCGGTCCGATTTCGGCATCAATTTCGGCCTGCCCGCCCTGGGCGACGAGGTGAAGCTGCACATCGAAGGCGAGTTCGTGAAGGCGCAGGGCTGAGTTTTCCTCCCCATGTCATGGGGAGGGGGACCGCGAAGCGGTGGAGGGGCTTGGCGACGGCGGAACCAAGCAGCCCCTCCGTCTCGGTCGCTACCGCGCCCGATCCACCTCCCCATTTTATGGGGAGGAGAGGCTTTACTGCAGCATCACGTAAAGAGCGCGCGCGTCTTCCGCCGAGCCGCGTCTTTCGCCCATCTGCACCACGCGCACGGCGATCAGCCGCCCGCCCTGGGCGAACACCACCTCGTCGCCGGGATGGACGCTGCGGCTGGGCTTGTCGAGGCGGGTCTGGGCGCCGTTGTGGGTCAGGCGGATCGCCCCCTTCTCGACCAGGGCGGCGGCCAGGCTGCGGGTTTTGGCGAAGCGCGCCCGCCACAGCCAGACGTCGATGCGGCAGCTCTCGACGCTCATTGCGCGCCTTTAGCGGCCGGACGTCGCGGGCGCCGACGCGGCTTGCGGGCCGCCTTCGGCTTGGCGGGCGGCGCGGGCCGGGCCGGCTGCGTCAGCTGGGCCAGGGCGGCGAAGGGCGAATCCTTGGGCGGGGGCGACGGCTTGCCGGGGCACGGCGCCCGCTCGGCGCGCGGCGTGCGCAGGGCGGCCTGGATCGCCCTGGCCTGATCCTCCGACCAGCCGAGATCGTTCAGCGTCTGATCCGGCAGCGGCGCCTTGGCGGCCGCCCGCGCGGCCTCGGCGAAGGTCTCCAGCGCCTCGACCGGCGCGGTCCAGCGCCCGACCGCGCGCCGCCCGAAGGCCGATAGCGCCCGCGCCGACGGCGCCGGTTCGGGCAGGGGCGACAGGCCGTCGCCCGCCAGCCCCTTCGTCGCCTCGCGCGGCAGGAAGGCCTGGGCCAGGGCGACGCCGCGCGGCTTCATCACGCCGGGCAGCCAGACGGAATGGGCGCCGACGCGGATGGCGAAGGTCTTCAGCGTGCGCCGCTCATGCTGGCTCAGGGCGGCCAGGTCGCGCTCGACCTCGCGCCGGGGGATCAGCCCGCCCGCCTCGACCAGGCGGAAGGCCAGACCGCGCGGCAGGCCGGTGAGGGCTCCGCTCTCGATGGCGTGGCGCAGCCGTTTCAGCGGCTTCAGCGCCCGCCCCGCCTCGCCCGCCAGCCAGGCCTCCATGCGCCGCTCGGCCCGCTCGCGCGCCGGGGCCGGCCCCAGTTCGCCGAGCAGCCGCACGCGCGGCGAGAAGGGATCTTCATTGACGATGCGGCCCGTCAGGGCTCCGTTCCACAGCACCCCGCCGTCGGGCGTGACGGCGAAAGCTGCATCCTCATCGGCCGCCAGCCGCCCCAGCCGCCGCGCCACTTCCGGCCCCACGGCCCGCGTCGCCGCCTGCCGCAGCGCCCGGTCGGCCAGGGCCGATCCGCCCGCGTCGACGGTGAAGCGCACCCCGTCCAGATGGCCGACCACCTCGCCCTCGACCGTGACCTCGCCGTCCTCGGCCACGCCCGCCAGCACGTCGGAGCGCACGTTCAGCGCCCGCATCAGGGCCGCCGTGCGCCGGTCCACGAAGCGCGCCGTCAGCCGTTCGTGCAGCACGTCGCTGAGCCGCTCCTCCAGCGCCTTGGTCCGGTCCCGCCACTCCTGCGCGCCCGCCAGCCAGTCGGGCCGGTTGGCGATGTAGCTGAGGGTCCGCACCCCCGACAGCCGCGCCGACAGCTGGTCGATCTGCCCGTCGTCGCGATCCAGGTCGTTGAAGCGCGGCGCGACCCAATCCTCGGTCAGCCGCCCCCGGCGGCCGGTCAGGGCGGTGAAGATCTCCTTCGACAGGCGGGCGTGCTCGTCCAGCGTCGTCTTCTGGAAATCCGGCAACTGGCACCCCTCCCACAGGCGCATCAGGGCGCCGCGCGAGCGGGCGATCTTCTTGACGTCCTCGTCGGCCGCGAAGCGCCGCAGCAGGGTCTCGTCCAGCGCCTGGGCGGTCAGGCGCAGGCCGCGCCGCTCCGGCGTGACCGTCAGCGAGCGCAACAGGTCGCGCAGGGTGTCGAAGTCCAGCCGCCCATTGCGCCACTCGGCCGCCTCGACCGGATCGAAGCGATGCTCGACCACCTGTTCGACCAGATCCTGGTCCAACTCCTCCGCCTCGCCGGTGATGCCGAAGGTTCCGTCGCGCAGGTGCCGCCCGGCGCGCCCGGCGATCTGGCCGATCTCGGCGGCGTGCAGCCAGCGCGTGCGCCGCCCGTCGAACTTCCGCAGGCCCGCGAAGGCCACATGGTCCACGTCCATGTTCAGCCCCATGCCGATGGCGTCGGTGGCGACCAGGAAGTCCACCTCCCCCGACTGGAACAGCTCGACCTGGGCGTTGCGGGTGCGGGGGCTCAAGGACCCCATGACCACGGCCGCTCCGCCTCTCTGACGGCGCAGCAGTTCGGCGATGGCGTAGACCTGCTCGGTCGAGAAGGCGACGACGGCGCTGCGGCGCGGCAGGCGGGTCAGCTTCTTCGACCCGGCGTAGCTCAGCGTCGACAGCCGCTCGCGCGAGACGATCTCGGCGTCGGGGACCAGCGACCGCATCAGGGGCGCCATCGTCCCGGCGCCCAGGAACATGGTCTCGTACCGGCCGCGCGCGTGCAGCAGCCTCTGGGTGAAGACGTGGCCGCGCTCGGGGTCGGCGACCAGCTGGATCTCGTCCACCGCCAGGAAGTCCACGGACCGCTCCAGCGGCATGGCCTCGACCGTGCAGACGAAATAGGCGGGGCGCGGCGGGACGATCTTCTCCTCGCCGGTGATCAGGGCGACGCAGGCCGCCCCGCGCCGCTTGACGATCCGCTCATAGATCTCGCGCGCCAGCAGGCGCAGCGGCAGGCCGATCATGCCCGAGGCGTGACCCAGCATCCGCTCCACCGCCAGGTGGGTCTTGCCGGTGTTGGTGGGGCCCAGGATCGCCGTGACGCGCGCCGTTCCCAGAGGAACCGGGGCCATGCCTGCGGGAGGGTTGCTCATGACCGGTCCAAGGTGGCGAACCTCGCCGCCTTTCACAAGCGGCGCGGCGGCTGGAGCGGCGCAGAAGGCTAAAGGTAAGCGGAACCTTACCGGCGCCTGGAACGCCGACGAAACGAATCATGACCGAATCGGCGACGTCGACCGATTCAGGCTTTGTTCCCTACTAGGTATTGTATCTTAACGGCCTTTAACCACAAGGCGAAAGCGGGTCGCGTCTTCAGGGCGTCGCCGAGCGCCTCCCGAGGGCTTCCCTCAAGCCCCGACCTCCGTTAGGCAGTGACGCCATGGCCCCGTAGCTCAGCTGCATAGAGCAAGGCTTTCCTAAAGCCGAGGTCGGAGGTTGGAGTCCTCCCGGGGTCGCCATCGCGTTGTCGAAAACACTGTCGGGACAACTTAAGACTGTCCCGTTTCCAAGCTAAGACTGTCCTAGACCAGCTAAGACTGTCCTAGTGTTTTGAAAATTTTCTTTAAAAACAATAGAATGACCCCGCGCTTCGGGCTTGCGGGACGCGACAGTCTTAACTTGGCGACTGCAACGCGCTCGGCTGGAATGCGCCATGAGCGGACATCAGAGCTCTACCGACATCCCGACATTGGAGCAGGGCATATCAAGAGCGCCAGCCAAACCACGGCGCTGCCCTGGCAAGCGTTCACGCACACTTTGCGGTCAAGGTCTCAGCCTGTCGGGAACTTCAAGGCAAACAGCTTCTTCAAGACCGTTTCTACAGTTTCTCGATAGTCCCGGACCTGTGTGTCGCTGATGTGTATCGTAGCCCGCTCGTGGATCAGCTTGTTCCGTAAGATATAGAAGTGATTGATCTTGCCGAGAATCGTCGCAGACAGAGAGATGTGCGCCTGTACCTCTTTCATAACTTCGCTCCGCCGGCTGAATAGCTGGCCGATGAAGGCGTCGTTGTATTTGTAAGGTTTGAACAGGTCAGTGCGGTTGACGATGAATTCCTTGAGGGCAATCTCGAGATTGCTGTCCAGAAGGATGATAGCGATCCGGTTGCGTGTCTCAACCCGCGGCTGGCGCACGATTAGATCGACCACGCCCATCGCCTCCACCAATCCAAGCGTCCAGGGCTGCTCGCTGACAGTGCGCTTGTTTTTCTCCTTCAGCTCATCGACCCGCGGGGGACGTCTCGAGCGCGGCAGTTTCGGTAGGACCTTCCGCTTGTCAGACCGGGCCGCCGCCGGATCGACCTCCTCCATCTCACCGGTGGGGTAGTTGAAGACCTCGTCGTCCCATCTACCCTTGAGGCGACGCGAAAGCGAACTGAACCAGCTGGCGAAGTCGATGATCCGCGGGCGCAGCTGCGCGAAGGCGGGATGGCTGTAGTTCAATCCACTTTTGGAACTGTTCCACGGCATTAGCTCGGCCGGCCCCTGGATGTCGACGATGACGCGACACAGAGAGGCGTCCGGGTGAGGAACACCTGCCTCGCTGCTAATGAAGTACCCGACGTCACGGGTCCGCAGCTCTTTCACGATGAGACGGTGATTGCAGTAGAAGTAGACTCCGTAGTTTTCGCCTTTGATGTCCCGGTCGCCTAAGAGGCCTGCTGAGATCCGGACGGCCAGAGCGCCGTCGCGCGTCGGGTTGATGTCGAACGAGGCCCAGCGCGGCGGATATTCGGGCGGATAGGACCACACGTCGAAGGTGATGGGATCTAGCTCCTCACCGTTCAGTGAGACGGCGACGCCTTGGTCAATAAACCAGCTGTAGGTTTCGGCGAGATGTTGGCGGATGGATTCAACGTCCTGTTTATCGAACCCTTGGCGAACCATGGAGATGTCCACTGTCGTCGTGCCAGGCTTGATGTTCGGAATCTCGAAAACCTCGAAATGCCAATCGTCCGTGCCGATCCATTCTTTTGTGATCTCGATGAGAAGGCTCTTCTCCTTCTTATGACGAGTTCGAATCTGGACGTGTTCGCCAAGTGCAACGCCCGCGCGTTTCCCGCCAACCCCAAAGATGCCGATTACTTCAGCCGCAGGGTCATTCCGGCTTGCGCCGGGAGCCATTAGCAGCCGCACCTGGCCCTCCGCGACGCCCCCGGCGTTGTCGGTCACGGAAATGACCTGGCGATCAACGTCCAGTTCGACCGATACCTCGAAGCCGGATCGGCGCCCCTCCGACATCCACAAGTCTATCGCGTTATCGACCAGCTCGCAGAGCCCGGTCTTGAGATCGTAGTCGCTGATGATCGAGAGGAAGAGCCGCTTCTCCGGCGTCCCGTCCACCTTCGTCAAAAGCTGCTTGCTACTCCCCCCCCCCCCCCCCCCCGGACGCGAGCCGCTGAGAAGCGGCGCAGGGTAAGGTTGCACTTCAGCTATCGAGTAAAAGGACGGGGTGACCTATCAGCAATATGTCACCGAGCTGACCTATCTCCTGTTCCTGAAGATGGCGTCCGAGCAGAAGGACGAGACCCGCATCCCCGAACGCTATCGCTGGTCGGCGCTGAAGGCCGTCAACGAGACCGAGGTGCTGCAACGCTACAAACAGGGGCTGATCGACCTGGGCGATCCGTCCAAAGTCGATGATCGCTCGGTCGTCGCCATCTTCCAGAACGCCGCGACCATCGTCCGCGAGCCGGCGAACCTGCGGAAGCTGATCGACGCCATCGACGGCCTGCACTGGTTCTCGGACGAGCGGGACGCCTTCGGCGACGCCTACGAAGGCCTGCTGCAAAAGATGGCCGAGGAGACCAAGCGCGGCGCCGGCCAGTATTTCACGCCGCGCGTGCTGATCGACGTGATGGTGGCGCTGATGAAGCCCCAGCCAGGCGAGATCATTCAGGACCCTGCAGCGGGCACCGGCGGCTTCCTGATCGCCGCCGACGCCTGGATGCGGGACAAGACCGACGGCTATTTCGAACTGTCGCCCAAGCAGCAGGCGTTCCAGCTGCAATCCGCCATCCGGGGCGTGGAGAATGTGCCCGACACCTTCCGCCTGCTGCTGATGAACCTGCATCTGCATCAGATCGACCCGGATCATCTGGACCCGAACGACACACTGTCTCCGGCGGGGCAGAAGCCGGCGCTGAAGGGCGCCAATCTGATCCTGACCAATCCGCCTTTCGGGCCGGCGGGCGGGCCCCCGACGCGGGACGATCTGACCATCACCGACCGGGTGTCGTCCTATCAGCTGCCCTTCGTGGAGCATGTGATCCGGGCGCTTGCGCCGGGCGGTCGGGCGGCGGTGATCGTGCCGGACAATGTGCTGTTCGATGACGGGCGCGGTCGGCTGTTGCGGCAGATGCTAATGAACCGCTGCGATCTGCACACCATCCTGAGGCTGCCGACCGGCATCTTCTACGCCCAGGGGGTCAAGACCAACGTCCTGTTCTTCGCCCGCTCCGAGGACGAGGCCCCGCCCGTGGATGCGACTGAGGCGGTCTGGATCTATGATATGCGCACCGGCGCCGCCACCTATGGCAAGACCAATCCGATCGGGGCGGCGGACTTCGCCGACTTCGTCCGCGCCTTCGGCGACGACCCCTGGGGCCGCGCCGAGCGGCGGGACCGCGGCGAGACCGGCCGTTTCCGCCGCTTCGGGCGCGAGGCTTTGGCCGCCCGCAACGACAACCTGGACATCACCTGGTTGAAGGCCGAAAGCACCGACCCCGAGGACGGCCTGACTGACCCCGAAGACATCGCCGCCGCCATCGAGACGCATCTGACTGCTGCGCTGGAGGAGGTGCGGGGGCTGGTCGAGGAGTTGGGCGCCGAGGCGCCTGTGGCGGCGCTTGAAGAGGTGACGGCGTGAGCTTGCCGCACGGGTGGGCGGAGACGACGTTGGGGGAGATCGCAGAGCTCGGAGGTGAAAAGGCGGACCCAGCAGTGCTGGGGAACCTTGCCTTCATCGGTTTGGAGCACGTCGAACCTCACACAGGACAACTTCTTGGCCAGGGAGATGCGACTAACGTCCGCAGTACCGTGGTTCGGTTCGAACCAAACGATGTGCTGTTTGGGCGCCTGCGACCTTACCTCAATAAAGTTTGGCTGGCCGACGCCCCGGGGTGTGCTTCCGCCGAAATGATTGTTGTGCGGCCGCGTGAACGTGTCGCGCCTCGTTTCGTCCAGAAGCTAATGATGACGGCCGAGTTTCTCGATTTTACGGCTGCTCTCGACCGAGGCGACCGACCCCGTGTCAATGCGGATCAGATTGGGACTTACTGCCTGCTACTACCTCCCCTCGCCGAACAGCGCCGCATCGTCGCCAAGCTGGACGCCCTGACCGTCCGCCTCGCTCGCGCGAAGGCAGAGGCCGCAAGTGTACGAGACCTAGCTGCGCGCGTCCGGCAGACCTCCCTTCAACAAGCCTTCTCCAGCGAGCAACTAAGCAGCTGGCCCTCGGTTGCGCTTGAGAACGTGATCGCAGACGGCCTGATTGGACTTGTCAGATCCAAAGCCGAGCAAGGCCAAGCAGGCGTACCCTATCTACGGATGGGGCACTACGACCTTGAAGGCCGCCTTAATGATCGCGACCTTTCTTTTGTCAGCTGTACTCGATCTGAGATCAAAAAGTTCGAAGTCAGAGCGGACGACGTTCTTTTCAATACGCGAAACAGCGTCGAACTCGTTGGGAAGGTGGCGATCTGGCCTGCCGACAAACCGGGCTGGGTGTACAACAATAATATTTTAAGGTTGCGGTTCCACCCCTCAGTCCTCCCACGGTTCGCCTTTAGGTACATGATGTCGCCGACATTTCGGCAAATGATGTCGGAGGTGAAAAGCGCCACGACCAGTGTGGCTGCCATCTATCAGAGATCTCTCTACGCGACGCCTTTTCCAGTTCCACCAATCACCGTTCAAGAAGCGATTCTCCACCAGCTGAACACCGCCTTCACCCGCGCCGACCGCTTGGAGGCCGAAGCCAACAAGGCTCTCGCTCTGATCGACCGGCTGGAGACGGCGATCCTCGCCAAGGCCTTCCGGGGCGAACTGGTCCCGCAAGACCCGAACGACGAACCGGCCTCGGTCCTGCTGGAGCGCATCCGCGCCCGCCGCGCCGCCGACCCCACGGCCAAGCGCGGCCGACGACCGAAACTGGCGTCCTGAGGCGGCAAGGGGGAAGCATGAACGAGGCGGGTTTCAGAGAGATGCTGCTGGCGCGCGGCAACGCGCCGACCGGGGTCGAGACCCGGATCAGCTATCTTAAGACCATCGAGAAGAATCTGTCGGGCCTGGGCCTGCCCTTCGCCGATCTGGATGCGGCGTTTGAGGCTGACGGGATGACATCTGTCACACATGCGGTGCGCGGGCTGATCGCCGATTACAAAGCAGGCGGGACGGCCTATCGCTTGCTGTTTCCACAGTCAGTCAGTCCGCGCAATCGTCTCACAAATCTGCCCACTTTTCTGAAGCACTATCGCGATTATCGATCAGGAGGCGGTATGGCCGACAGCGACGCGGGCCGCATCCGCCAATATGCGCTAAAAGACTTTGTGGAACCGGCCCGTGAGCGGGGCGAAACGAGCGTCACCATTCGCGCGGGAGACCTGCACAATGCGCTGGGCTTGCACAATGCCCACGCTAATGTGTGCCAGGCTCTGCGCGGGCGCCTTTTCCGCAATCTAGCGGGCGTCGGCGAGCCGAGCGTGACCGGCCCGGAGAACAGCTCGACCACGACCTTTGTCTTCAACCTGGCGTCAGAGGCCGCTGCGCCGGCGCTCCAAGCACGGTCATCAGGCAAATCGATGAACCAGACGACGCCCCCGACCAACCTGATCCTGTACGGCCCGCCAGGAACGGGAAAGACCTTCGCCACGGCGCGCGAAGCGGTGAAGCTGTGCTCGCCCGGCGTGGATCTGGACGACCGCGCCGCCGTCGAGGTCGAGTATCGGCGGCTGGTCGAGGCGCGTCAGGTGGAGTTCGTCACCTTCCATCAGTCCTACAGCTATGAGGACTTCGTCGAAGGCCTCCGTCCGCCAGTCTCCGGCAAGGACGGCGAAGGTGATGAGGACAAATCCGGCTTCCGCCTAGAGGTCAGCCCCGGGGTCTTCCACCGCATCGCCACCCGCGCCGCTACCAGCAAGGGTTCCTCGGGCAAGAGCTTCGACCTGACCGGCCGCCAGGTGTTCAAGATGTCGATCGGCGAGGCGGCCAATCCCGAAGACGCCTATTTGTTCGAAGAGTCGCTTGAGAACGGCTACGCCCTTCTCGGCTTCGGCGAGATCGACTGGAGCGATGATAGGTTCGCCAAACGCGACACCATGATCGAGGCGTGGAAGGAAGAACAGCCCGACGCCGAGTCCCCGACCCCGCGCAGCGCCTCGGTTCAATGCCCGGACATGTTCCGCAACTGGATCAAGCCGGGCTACATCGTCATTGTCTCCAAAGGCAACGGCAGTTTCCGCGCCATCGGCGAGGTCACCGGGCCCTACGAATACGCGCCGCGCGAGGACGGCGGCTATTTCCATCGACGCGCCGTCAACTGGCTCTGGAGCGACCGAACCGGCGTCCCCGTCGAGGAAATCTACGCCAAGCGCTTCAGCATGCGCACGCTGTACATGCTGACGCCGTCGGACCTGAATATGAGCGCCTTGGAGCGCTACATCACCAGCCAGGAGCCCGGCGGTCCGCCCGAGCCCTTCGTCCTGATCATCGACGAGATCAACCGCGCCAACATCTCCAAGGTCTTCGGCGAACTGATCACCCTACTGGAGCCGGACAAGCGGACCACGCCCGAGGGCGGCGGCCTGACGGTGCGTCTGCCCTATTCGAAACAGGCGTTCGGCGTGGCCGCCAACCTGCACGTCATCGGCACCATGAATACGGCTGACCGGTCCATCGCCCTGCTCGACACGGCCCTGCGCCGCCGCTTCGAGTTCCGCGAGCTGATGCCTGACCCGGACCTGCCCGAACTGAAGGCGGCCGGCAGGCGCTGCGGCGTCGATCTGAGCAAGCTGCTTCGAACCCTGAATGATCGGATCGAGTATCTGTTCGATCGGGAGCATCAGATCGGCCACGCCTATTTCATCAAATGCGCCTCGCGCGACGACGTGGACGCCGTCATGCGGCACAAGGTGATCCCGCTGCTGGCGGAGTATTTCTATGAGGACTGGAGCAAGGTCGCCCTCGTGCTCGGCGATGCGGACGCCGATACACCGGGGAAATTCCTGGATCGCACAGAGCTGAAGCCGCCTACCGGTCTCGCCTTCGAAGGCGGGGATACACGTTGGCGCTGGACGGTGCGTCCGGAGTTCGCGTCCGACGCCTACGCCGACTTCCAGTGATCCGCCGAACGGTCCTTGAGTGGGGGTCTCTTCCCTATGGGGAGGGCGAAGACGCTATTCCGGCGGATGCAGCTGACCGACTGATGGCCGTGGCCCGCGCCTCGCCGCTGGGCGGCAAGGATGGCGGTCGAATTCTCACACATGGTCGCCGAGCTTTGGGCGCTCGACAAATTGTCGGCGTGCTGGCCGCCGACGGCGTCGCACTGGAGATTCTGCCGAAGATCGACGTCCCTGGGGAGAACAGCTCCTCAGGTTACGGCCAAATCCGTCAGCGCCTGGTCCACATGCTGGGGGTCGCCCTGGACCTCGACATCGCCGCCGGCGCCATGGCGGAGCTGAGCTGGCAGAAGGAAACCATGCTTGAGATCCTGATCGGCCTGTTCGTGCGCAAGCTGGCTGATGAGGTGCGCAAAGGCATGCCGCGCCGTTATCTGGCGCATGAAGACGATCTCACGGCCGTGCGTGGCCAACTGGACATCACGCGCCAGTTCACCACCCTGCTCGCTCGACCCGATCGGCTCGCCTGTCGCTACGACGATCTTTCGCCCGACATCGTGCTGAACCAGATCATGAAGGCGGCGGTGGAGCGTCTTGTTCGGGTCTCGACGTCCGTTGAGAACCAGCGCTGCCTGCGCGAACTCGCTTTCTTCTATGCCGACATCAGCAGTGTGCCGCCCAGCGCCCTGGCCTGGAACAATCTGATCCTGGATCGTACCAATAGCCGCTGGCGTGAACTGGTCGAGCTGGCGCGCCTTCTGCTCGGCGACCGGTTCCAGACCACGTCGAGCGGCGTCACACAGGGATTTTCCCTGACCTTCGACATGAGCCGCCTGTTCGAGGCTTATGTCGCGCGCCAGCTCAAGAAGACCTTGGCGGGTACGGACCTGACCGTGCATCCCCAGGGCGGCCGGCTGTACTGCCTCGAAGAGGCTGAGACCGGCGCGGGTCGTTTCATGACCAAACCCGACATCCTGGTGAAGCGCAGAGGCGTGGTCGAACTGATCATCGACACCAAATGGAAGCGCGTCGCACGCCAGATGGACGATCCCAAGCGAGGCGTGAGCCAGAGCGACATCTATCAGATGGTCGCCTACGGTCAGCTCTACGACTGTACGGATCTGCTGCTGCTGTATCCCCATCATGCCGAGTTGGGATCGACCGTCGGCGTGTTCGGAACCCACCGGATCACGGGCACCGCACGGCTTCTGCGAGGCGCCACCCTCGGCCTGCACGGGGACTGCAAGGCGGAACTCCGTGCTCTCGCGACTATCCGACCATTAAGCGATCCGCCGTCGCACCAGCGCCCTACAAGCTCAGATCCTCAACAAAACGCCGATTAACGACAGGGGCGATCCGATCGGCTTCGGCGAGAGCCCACGAGGTCCAGTCATCCAGATCGCTCGGCGCTTCCTGAGCCCCTGAGTATGATGCGC
This sequence comes from Bordetella sp., assembly GCA_017308115.1. Classification (GTDB taxonomy): domain Bacteria; phylum Pseudomonadota; class Alphaproteobacteria; order Caulobacterales; family Caulobacteraceae; genus Brevundimonas. The sequence continues at coordinate 13,869 of JAFKFS010000025.1, read as the reverse complement.
GGACGGCAGCGACATAGCGCCTGATCCGAGCGGCTCGCTCCAGCGCGTCGGCCCCGCTGATTAGCGCTTCAATCCGTGCGGCGGCGGCAGCTTCTTTTCTCGCAATGCGATCGGCTTCGGCCTTCTCCGCCGCCAGCTTAGTCTCTCGGACACTACGTTCGTGATCTTCGGAACGCCATTTGTACCGTAGTAGCGCCCATTTTCGGGCGTCTTCCTCGACCTGAAGAAGCAAGCCGTGGATTATCTCCGTTATCTGTTGGTCGAGCGGGACCTTGTCTTCCCGCCAGCTTTTCTTCGCAGGTGTACGATCGTCGTGATCGACGATGTCGAACCGCAGCCTCTCGGGGGCGGCGCGCTTGGAGCTGCGCTGGCTCCTGGAAGAATACGTTGCGGGTTCAACCTCGACATGGAGAAATATGTAGGTCCAGAACCCGCCAACACTTACGCTGAAGCGCTCCCCGGCATGGGTGCTGCCGCTGGCCTTGCAGCCGAGACGGGCCAGTTCCGTGAGAATGCAAGACAGGACTCGCAATCGACGCTGCTGCACGGGCGTAGAAAATTTAGGACCTCCGTAGGTGGAGAAGGAATAGGTGGAGCTGGAGGCAGGTTTTCGCTCTGCGTCCTGCCTGAGAAGCCGGGCGACGATGGGGTGCGGCGTCGTCAGCGCGGCGGGCGCCTTGACGGATTTGACGGCGGCGCGGATTTCGGCCTGAACCTCCGCGAGATCCCGGAAGACTGGTCGCTCCGGAAGCGCGGCAACTTTCTCTCCATCCGATTGATCGACTTTTCGACCTTTGGGGACGTCCTCATAAGCCGGAAAGTAATTCGCCAGTGCGAACGGTAGCGGAGGGAGCGGCTCCACTTTTATCGCCTTGCCAGCTTCCTTTTTAGCCCGCCAACCCCGTGGCGGAACTGGGACGTTCGCGGCTTTGCACCGTTTGGCGAGGGCGACGTCGGATATCCCCATAGAAGCCGCTAAGGTCCTCATCGGTTGAGACCAGACCTGCTCGTAAAGTTCTTCGCGCGTCATGCAGCCTGCGAGGTTCCCTGTGGTTCCCCCTAGCACGAAATGGATGGCGAACTGTGGCGGCACTCTATTTGCGGCACTTGCCGGTATACGATTGTGCAGGCAGGGCCGGCGATGTGCATAGGCCTTGCTGAGCTCGAAATTTGATTGAGCAGATCTTAGGTGGTTTCCGCTCATTTTGAGCAGGTCTTAGGTGGTCACGCTAAGTGGTCGGTTTTCTTAATCCCAGCGGCTATCGCGTTCGGGTGAGCCGCTGTTAAGTGGTCCCGACATCGCGTCATCTGCCAGGGCGGCTTGGCTTGGAGCCTGGGCTTCCAAGAAGGGCCAAGGGGCCGGCGGCGTGGGCGACGCCCTTCGCCATCGCCCTGAAGCGTTGACTGTGCAGGCGCCGGCCTGCCGAGGCTATCCACGCTGCAGGCCGCATCTCGGCTGGGCTATGAGGTCCGTCGCGCCTCTTGAAGAAACGCGAGCCGCCGCCGCCGGATCATCCCGCCGTTGGAGCGCTTGATCGCGCATCCTAGGGAGATGCGCGCGAACAATAGGCGCTTTGCGCCGTCGATCTCAAAAACGGTTGTGCGGACGATGAATCCGCAGCGTTTTCAGCGATGTCTGGGAAGATGGCGCACCCGAAGAGATTCGAACTCCTGACCCCCAGATTCGTAGTCTGGTGCTCTATCCAGCTGAGCTACGGGTGCGTGCCGCCTTGCGGGCAGGGCCGGGTATCTAGCGGGTCGCTTTCGCGCTGGCAAGCAGGTTTTCTCGGAAAATCTTGAGAAAATGCGGGGTTGGCCTCGGGGGCCTGGGGGCTTAGGCATAAAGCCTCCCTGCAATACGCTGGAGTGCCCGGGTGCGCGCCTTTTCCTTCTCTCATCTGCGTTCTGCGCGCAGGATTTCGTCTCTGGCGGCCGGGACGGCCCTGGCGGCCCTGCTGCTGTCCGGTTGCGCGGCGACGGCCGACGCCCTTCAGGGCGAGGCGGCGGCGCCGGCGGCCCTTCCCGTCGCGGCCCAGGCGGCGATCGCCCGGGGGCCGTTCGTGTCGGCGGCCAATCCCCTGGCGGTCGAGGCGGGGATGAGGGTGCTGGCGCGCGGCGGTTCGGCGGTGGACGCGGCCGTGGCGGTCCAGGCGGTGCTGGGCCTGGTCGAGCCGCAGTCCTCGGGCCTGGGCGGCGGCGCCTTCATGATGCACTATGAGGCCGCCAGCGGGACGATCACCGTCTATGACGGCCGCGAGACGGCGCCGGCCTCCGCCACGCCCGAACTCTTCTATGAGAACGGCAAGCCGCTGCCCTTCGTCGATGCGGTGCTGAGCGGGCGCTCGACCGGGGCGCCCGGCGTGGTGCCCATGCTGGCCCTGGCCCAGAAGCGCCACGGCGAGTTGCCCTGGGGAGCCTTGTTCGAGGACGCCGAGCGCCTGGCCGCCGAGGGCTTCGTCGTCAGCCCGCGCCTGGCGGGCATGATCAACGGCGACGCGCCGCAGGCGAAGACCCGCTGGGCCGGCGAATATTTCACCAAGCCGGACGGGACGCGTTATCAGGCGGGCGAGGTGTTGCGGAACCCGGCCTATGCCGAGACCGTGCGCCGCATCGCTCATCAGGGCGCCGGAGCGATGCAGAGCGGCCCGCTGGCCGAAGCCATCGTCGCGGCGGTGCATGAGGGGCCGCGTCCCGGCGCCCTGACGACCGCCGACATCGCCGGATACCGCCCCGTCGTGCGCGAGGCCGTGTGCGGCCCCTATAAGGTCTACACCATCTGCGTGCCGCCGCCGCCGTCCAGCGGCGCCTCCATCCTGGAGCTGCTGGCCATGGCCGAGCAGACGCCGGACATCGACAAGGGGCCGGACAGCCCCGAGGCCTGGGCCGCCTTCGGCCAGCTGCAGCGTCTGATGTACGCCGACCGCGACCGCTATTTCGGCGATCCGGCCTTCGTCTCCGTGCCGGTGGCGGGGCTGCTGGACCCGGCCTATGTCGCCGAGCGGGCGGCCCTGGCGCCCGCCCTTCGCGGGGCGGCGCCCTATGGCGTTCCGGCGGGGGCGCCGAACGTCGGCGCGGACGCCACGCGCGAGCCCGCGGGCACCTCGCACCTGGTCGTGGTGGACGCCAGGGGCGACGCCGTCAGCATGACCACCACGGTCGAGAGCCTGTTCGGCTCGGGCCGGATGGCGGGCGGCTTCTTCCTGAACAACCAGCTGACCGACTTCTCCATGGTCCCGACGACGCCGGACGGCGCCCCCGCCGCCAACGCCGTGGCGGCGGGCAAGCGGCCGCGCTCCTCCATGTCGCCGGCCCTGATCCTGGATCGCGAGGGGCGGCTGGTCGGCCTGCTGGGCTCGCCCGGCGGTTCGTCCATCCTGGCCTACAACGCCAAGGCCCTGATCGGCGCCCTGGCCTGGGGCCTGCCGTTGCAGCAGGCGTTCGATCTGCCGAACCTGGTGGCCAAGGGCGACGGCTTCGGCGCCGACACGGAGGGCTTCCCCCGGGCGGTGCGCGACGGCATGGCGGCGCGCGGCGTGGCGCTGCGGCCCAATACGACCGAGACCTCGGGCCTGCACGGCGGCCTGTGGCGCGACGGGCGCTGGGACGGGGCGGCCGACAGCCGCCGCGAGGGCGTGGCTCGCACGCAGTAAGGGCAGGCGCAGCCCCTCTCCCGATGGGAGAGGGCTTGAGCGCACGAGAGCCGTAGGCGATCGTTCTTGCGCGAAAGGGTGAGGGGCTTGTCCCATCAGTCGGCGTCAGCCGTCGCGCAACGACGAGCTACGGCCTTCGGCCGACTTCACTCGCGAACCCTCACCCTTTCGCCTTAGCCAATCGCTTCGCTCTTGGAGGCTCAAGCCCTCTCCCGCCGGGAGAGGGTTGCGGAAGGGATCGCCGAGGCAAAAACTCGCCACTCGCCACTCGCCTCAGCGCGGCGGGCGGATCGTCAGCTGGAAGGCCACCAGGCCTTCGGACACGTCGGTGTTGATGCCTTGATAGCCGCGCAGGCCCTTGGCCTCGATCTCGCGATAGACGACGCCGAAGGAGCTCTGGATCGCGCCCCGGCGATAGGCCACGCCGATGGAGGCGTCGCCCAGATAGGCGCCCGCGTCCTGGCTGACGCCCGAGCGGGCGAAGTCGCCGTCGCGCGTGCGAGCGAAGTTGTAGCCGACCGCGCGCTTGGAGCCTGCCGCGTACAGATACCAGCGCGGACGCTCGCCGAAGGCCTCGTCGCCGTTGGGGGCTAGGCGGTCCAGGCCCTCGCCGATGCGCAGGGTGGCGCCCGCCTCGGCCGAGGGGCCGTCGCTGCCGACGCCGAAGCCGGCGTGGGGCGTCAGCGAGACTTCCAGCCCCGAGGCCGTGCGGCCCTTCGCCGCCGTCCAGCCGCGCGTGTAGGAGACGTCATAGCTTTCGCCCGAGAGGGCGACGGGGTCGAGGGCGCGCGGCGGCAGGGGCGAGCCGTCGGCCCGACGCAGCTCCCCGGTGGCGACGATGCGCAGCCGGTCGGTGAAGCCGTCGCCGGCGAACCAGGCTTCCTGGCGCAGTTCTCCCTCGTCGGGGCTCAGCCGGACGACGTCGTTGATCTGCACCGGGGCGCCGAAGGCCGCGTCAGGCTCGGCTGAAAAGGGCATTCGGCTGTCCAGCCGGGCGGCGGCGTCCTCGAACCGGACGGCGTCGCCGCCGCGTGCGGCGACCGGGCCCTCCATCAGGGCCTGCGGCATGGCGAAGGCGGTCGTCGGGGCGACCGCCGCGATCATCCATCCTGCCCATGCCAAGCGTCGCATCAACGGTCCCTCCCGATCCGTCAACGCCTCCACTGTGCACGAACGCCAGGGAACCGCAACGGACTCTTTTGCGCCTTAATCCTCGACAGACGAACGAAGCCGCCCGGAGAGGGTTCCCCGGGCGGCTCAAAGGCGATGACGTTGAGCGCGGGCGCTGGGCCTACTGGCAGGCCAGGCACTCGTCGTAGTCGGTGCGGGCGATGGAGAAGAGATCCGGCTGGTTCGGATCGATCTCTTCTTCCTTCTTGTCCTCGGCGCCGGCGAAGGCGGCGCGCTGCACCGACTTGGAGCGCAGGTAGTAGAGGGACTTCAGGCCCCGCTCCCACGCCGACCAGTGCAGCATGTGCAGGTCCCACTTGTTGACGTCGCCGGGGATGAACAGGTTCAGCGACTGCGCCTGGCAGATGTCGCCGGTGCGGTCGGCGGCCAGTTCGATGACCCAGCGCTGGTCCAGTTCGAAGGCGGTCTTGTAGATGGCCTTCTCGTCGTCGCTGAGGGCGTCCAGATGCTGGACCGAGCCTTCATGCTCCAGGATGGACGACCAGACGGCCTCGGTGTCGATGCCCTTCTCGCCCAGCAGTTTCTGCAGATAGGGGTTCTTGACCGCGAAGGAGCCCGACAGGGTCTTGTGGGTGTAGATGTTGGCCGGGATCGGCTCGATGCCCGCCGAGGTCCCGCCGCAGATGATCGAGATCGAGGCGGTCGGGGCGATGGCCAGCTTGTGGCTGAAGCGCTCCATCACGCCGCGATCGGCGGCGTCGGGGCAGGGGCCCTTCTCCTCGGCCAGGGTGCGGCTGGCCTTGTCAGCCTCGCGGCGCAGGTGCTTGAACAGGCGCATGTTCCAGCTCTTGGCCATGGCCGACTCAAAGGCCACGCCCTGCGACTGCAGGAAGGAGTGGAAGCCCATCAGGCCCAGGCCCACCGAACGCTCGCGCTGGGCCGAATAGACGGCGGCGGCCATCGACGACGGGGCGCGGGTGATGAAGTCCTCGAGCACATTGTCGAGGAAGCGCATGATGTCCTCGATGAAGCGGGGCTCCTCGCGCCACTCCAGGAAGGTCTCGGCGTTGACCGACGACAGGCAGCAGACGGCGGTGCGCTCGACGCCCTTATGGTCGAGGCCCGTGTGCAGCATGATTTCCGAGCACAGGTTGGACTGCTTGACCGACAGGCCCAGGTCCTTCTGGTGCTGCGGCATCTGCCGGTTCACCGTGTCCGAGAAGATCAGATAGGGCTCGCCCGTCTGCATCCGGATTTCCAGGATCTTGGTCCACAGGTTGCGGGCGTCGACGGTTTTGCGGACCTCGCCGTTCTTGGGCGAGATCAGGTCGAACGACTTGCCGTCGCGGACCGCCTCCATGAAGGCGTCGGTGATGTTGATGCCGTGGTGAAGGTTCAGCGAGCGGCGGTTGAAGTCGCCCGACGGCTTGCGGATCTCGAGGAACTCCTCGATCTCCGGGTGGTGGATGTCCAGGTAGACGGCGGCCGAGCCGCGACGCAGAGAGCCTTGCGAAATCGCCAGGGTCAGCGAATCCATCACGCGGATGAAGGGGATGATGCCCGAGGTCTGGCCCGCGCCCTTGACCTTCTCGCCGATGGAGCGGACGCCGCCCCAGTAGGTGCCGATGCCGCCGCCGTTGGAGGCCAGGGAGACGTTCTCGTTCCAGACGTTCTGGATGCCGTCCAGGCTGTCGTTGACCGCGTTCAGGAAGCAGGAGATCGGCAGGCCGCGATCGGCGCCGCCGTTCGACAGGACGGGCGTGGCGGGCATGAACCACAGCCTGGACATGTAGTCGTAGACGCGCTGGGCGTGCCCGGGATTGACCGCCTCGTCGTCGGCGTAGGCCGTGGCGACGCGGGCGAACATGTCCTGATAGCTCTCGCCCGGCAGCAGATAGCGGTCTTCCAGGGTCTTCTTGCCGAAATCGGTCAGCAGGGCGTCGCGCGTGCGGTCCAGCTTCAGGCCGCCGACCACCGTCAGCTGAGGCTTGGCCTCCGGCGGCGTCGAGGAAACCGTAGAGAATTCCGTCGTCTGCAAAGCTTCGCCGCCAGCCATTTTCGTCCCTGTCCCGAACAAATGCGATTAGAAGGCCGTACCGGTTTGAGACACTACATCTAGTGGCTGCTCGCCGGTGTTCGGCTAGATATATGGGTGCATATCCCTAACCACAGGTAAAGCTCTTGACGGGCGCTTTTCCGACGAATCGGTGGGCGGCTTCCGACAGCCTGTGGAAATGACTCAGGAATTGGGGCCGATCACATTTTTCACCGAACCGTCGTCGATTTCTGCGAGGCCGGAAAGGAACGTCGCGACAGCTTGGCCGTTAGCGCCCCATGGCTCCGCATCCCACCGCCTTCCTGACGCGCGCCCTGCGTGTCGCCCGCACCGAGATCGCCGCCGTGGCCGCCATGCTGGTGGTCGCCCTGGGGGTGCTGACCTTCATCGAGGTGGCCGACGACATGCGCGAGGCGGACGGCCAGGCCTTCGACCAGGCGGTGCTGGCGGCGGTGCGACCCTTCGCCGACGATCCGGGCCGTCCCTGGGGGCCGTGGTGGCTGCAGGAGGCGGCGGCGGACCTGACGTCGCTGGGCGGCATATCGGTGCTGACCCTGTTCGCCCTCATCGCCATCGGCTTCCTGCTGATCATGGGCAAGCGGCTGTCGGCCCTCATGCTGGTCGTCGGCCTGGCGGGCGGGGTGGCTCTGAGCGAAGGCCTGAAGGCCGTCTTCGAGCGCGAGCGGCCGCCCGAGATCTATCAGGCGGTGGAGACGCTGAACGCCAGCTTCCCCTCGGGCCACGCCCTGCTGGCGACCGTCTTCTACCTGACGCTGGGGGTCATGCTGACGCGCGCCTTTCCGCGTCGGCGGCTGAAGGCCTATGTCCTCGGCTGCGCCGTGACGATCGCCCTGCTGATCGGGCTGACGCGCATCTATCTGGGCGCGCACTGGGCGTCGGACGTGTTCGCGGGCTGGAGCGTCGGCGCCGCCTGGTCCATGGCCCTGTGGCTGGTCGCCTACGCCGCCGAGCGTCGCCAGCGCCTGCATGGCGCGCCCCTGCAGGACGCGCCCTAGCCGCGCCTTCTTAGACCAAGGTCTAGCGCCGCGAAGGCGCGCGGCTGTCGGATAAAGAAGGCTGACGTTTCAGGAGTTTCCGATGACCGATTTCGCTGCCCTCTACGCCGAACGCCTGACGACGCCCGAGGCGGCGGCGGCCCTGATCCCCTCGGGCGCCAAGGTCGCCATGGCGCTGGGCGTCGGCCAGCCGCCGGCCCTGCTGAAGGCCCTGGCCGACCGGGCCGAGGCGCGGCAGGTGGGCGACGTCAACCTCTACTACCTGCTGTCCACCGCCATCGCGGGCGAGACGGTGATGCGTTACGAACTGACCGACCGCATCCGCCCGCACAGCCTGTTCCACGGCGCAATCGAGCGGAAGCTGGAGGCGCGCGGGATCGAGGAGGGCCGTCGCGCCGTCTGGTTCGTGCCGACCGGCTTTCAGCAGACGCCGCGCGTGCTGACGCGCGAGATCGGGGTCGACACCCTGCTGGCCATGGTCTCGCCGATGGACGCCGAGGGCTATTTCAGCCTGGGGACCAACACCGACTACGCCCTGGCCGTTTCGAAGACGGCGCAGCGGGTGATCCTGGAGGTCAATCCGCACATGCCGCGCGTGTTCGGCGACTGTCGCGTCCACATCTCCCAGGTCGCGGCCGTGGTGGAGCATTCGGCGCCCCTGCTGGAGGCGGGCAAGGCGCCGCAGCAGCCGCAGGACGTGGCCATCGGCGCCCTGATCGCGGGCATGGTCGAAGACGGGGCGACGCTGCAGATGGGCATCGGCGCCCTGCCGGACGCGGTGTGCGCGGCCCTGCACGATCACCGCGACCTGGGCATACACACCGAGATGCTGACCCCCGGGCTGGTCGAGCTGATGAAGGCCGGCGTCGCCACCAATGCGCGCAAGACCCTGCACCCCGGCAAGACGGTCTTCACCTTCTCGATGGGAAATCGCTCCACCTATGAATTCCTGCACGAGAACCCGGCCTTCGAGGCCCGTCCCGTCGACTATGTGAACGATCCCGCCGTCATCGCCCGCAATGCGAAGATGATCTCGGTCAACGCCACCTTGCAGATCGACCTCTTCGGCGCCTGCTGCTCGGAGCATCTGAACGGGCGGCAGTATACGGCGGCGGGCGGCCAGTTGGACTTCGTGCGCGGCGCGGCGGCGTCCGAGGGCGGCAAGTCGATCATCGCCTGCCATTCCACGGCGGCCAAGGGAACGGCCTCGCGCATCGTGGCGCGGCTGGAAGGGCCGGTCACGACCCCGCGCAACGACATCCAGTATGTCGTCACCGAGCAGGGGGCGGTCAATCTGAAGGGGCTGACCGACGACGCCCGCGCCCGCGCCCTGATCGGCCTGGCCGCGCCCGAGTTCCGCGAGGGGCTGGAGCGCGAGGCTCGGGCGATGGGCCTGATTTAAGGCCCGGGCCTTCCCGGTCGTCGTCGAACAGGAGCCGTTCGGCCCAGAAGGCCTGTAGCGCAGGCAGAGGGGGAGGCGCGGCGTACGACCTCGGCCATGCGGGGCGCCTCGTAGAAGCGGCGGCGACGCGGGCTCGGCCTGGCCCTCCCACACGGGGGCCTCGATCGCCCGAGAATCCAGGCCGATCAGCCGCGGCGTCGCCTCGACCGGGACCGAGGCCGACCCGGCCGCGCCCTAAACCGTGAAAACCATCCCCATCTTCCTCCCCAGTTTCCTGTCACGCAAACACCATATCTAGCGGTCGGTTGAAAAGTGATCGCTAGATGTGCGCATCTTCCCTTGTCCCCGCGCGCCGGCGGACGCATGGTGAAACGCACTTCTTCCGGATTCGCCCCAGGTCTTCTTCGATGAACGCTCCCGCCACGATCATTCGTCCCGGCACGCCCGGTCTGCTGACCCCCTCGGCCGCCTACAAGCCCTTCCGCTATCCGTGGGCCTTCGACATGTGGAAGAAGCAGCAGCAGGTCCACTGGATGCCCGAGGAAGTCCCCATGGGCGAGGACGTCAAGGACTGGGCCGCCAATCTGAACGACGGCGAGCGCAACCTGCTGACCCAGATCTTCCGTTTCTTCACCCAGGCGGACATCGAGGTGCAGGACAACTACATGGAGCGCTACGGCCGGGTGTTCAAACCGACCGAGGTGAAGATGATGCTGGCCGCCTTCGCCAATATGGAGACGATCCATATCGCGGCCTACGCCCTGCTGCTCGAGACCATCGGCATGCCCGAGAGCGAGTTCGGGGCCTTCATGGAATACGAGGCCATGAAGGATAAACACGACTACATGGGCCAGTTCGGGGTCGACAGCGACGCCGACATCTGCCGGACCCTGGCCATGTTCGGGGGCTTCTCCGAAGGGCTGCAGCTGTTCGCCAGCTTCGCCATGCTGATGAACTTCCCGCGCCAGTCCAAGATGAAGGGCATGGGCCAGATCGTGTCCTGGTCGGTGCGCGACGAGAGCCTGCACTGCGAAGGCATCATCAAGCTGTACCACGCCTTCAACAAGGAGACGGGCGCCGTCACCAAGGCCGTGGCCGACGACATCGTCGACTGCTGCAAGACGGTGATCGAGATGGAGGACAAGTTCATCGACCTGGCCTTCGAAATGGGCCCGGTGAACGGCATGACGCCGGACGACATCAAGGCCTACATCCGCTTCATCGCCGACTGGCGCCTGCGCCAGCTGCACCTGCCGGAAGTCTATGGCGTGACCGAGAACCCTCTGCCGTGGCTGCAGTCGCTGCTGTCGGGCGTGGAGCACGCCAACTTCTTCGAGGCCCGCGCCACCGAATACTCCAAAGCGGCGACGCAAGGGGCGTGGCACGGCGCCGACGGCGTCTGGGACAGCTTCGACAACATGATGAAGCGCCGCACGGAAACCATCGGGGCCTGACGCTCGACGATCAGGCGGCAGGGGCGCCCCGGCGAAGTCCGGCGGCGCCCTTGTCTTTTCCGGCGTCTCAGTTCGGCGCCTGACGGCCTGCAGTGCAGCGGGCCCGGTCGCCGCGCTCGCAGGCGGCCACGGTGGCGCGCCAGTCGGCCATGTCGCGTTCATAGCGGGCCTGAGCCTCCTCGGCCGCGCGCAGGTCGGCTTCGTGGCGTTCGCGGGCGAGGCGGGCGTCGGCCTGGTTTCGCTCCATCTCGGCCTGCCAGCGGCGCTGGGCTTGGGCCTGGGCGGCCTGGTTGGCGCGGTCCTCATTCTCGGCCAGATCGTTCTGGGCCGCGATCTCGGCGTTCAGGGCCTGAGTCCGGCGCAGTTCGTCCGGGTCCTGCGCGGAATCGGGCGCGCGACGATAACGCTCGCCCTTGGCCAGCATCTCGGCGACGGGGTCTTTGGGCGTCGGGCCGGGGGTCTGGTTCTGGGCGTAGGCCGAGCCGGCGAGCAGGGCCAGCGCCAGGGCCGAGGGCAGAACCAGCGCCGCCCGGGGACGCGACGGGCGGGGGCGCGAAGGCGTGAAGCGGGTCATAGGGGGCTCCTTGGCCGCGGCGAGGATGAGAAGGGCCGCAAGCTCGGCGCTTTCGGCGTTTGAAGGGAAATAACGTCCCGAGGCCGGGAAGGCTGCCGCTCGCGCGTCATTGGGGCAGCCGCAGCTCGAAACGGGTGCCTTGCGGTCCCGTGTCCAGCAGGACCAGGGCGCCGCCGTGGTTGGCCGCCAGCTCGCGCGAGATGGTCAGGCCCAGGCCTGTGCCGTCGGCCCCGCCGCCGCTGACGAAGGGTTCGAACAGGCGGTCGGCCAGGCGCGGCGGAATGCCGGGTCCGTCGTCGCGCACGCCGATGGCGGCCATGCCGTCGCGAAGCTCGGCGCTGACCGTGATGGAGCCCTTGCCCCTGTTCAGGCCGCCCGCCGCGGACTCGATGGCCTGGCGGGCGTTGCGCATCAGGTTGACCAGGATACGGTGCAGCTGATCCGGGTCGGCGTTGACGGTGAAGCGGGCGGGCAGGTCGCGCACCAGCCGCACCCCGTCCGGCTCCAGTCCGGCGTCCTCGGCGGCGGCGGCCACGGCGCGGGCCAGCAGCATCTTCTGAAGCTGGGGCGCGGGCTCCTCGGTCTTGCCGTAGGCCAGCACGTTGCGCGCCAGGGTGGAGGCCCGGCCCAGCGCCCGCTCCAGCCGGGGCAGGGCGGTCGCCACCAGGGGGTCGGACGAGGTCGACAGCCGCTCGGACGCCATCTGGGCCGAGGTCAGCATGTTGCGCAGGTCGTGGTTGATCTTGGCCACCGCCTCGCCCAGCGCCGCCAGGCGGGCGCGCGAGCGCAGGGACTGACGCACCTCCTCCTGCATCCGGGCCAGTTCGCGCTCCACCCGGCCGATCTCGTCGTGGCGGTCTGGAGGGGTCTGGGCCGCGCCCTCGGGATTGGCGGCGAAGCGCTCTATCGAGCGGGTGACGCGACGCAGGGGCTGCAGCACCAGCATCGACAGGGCGGCGTACAGTAGGCCGCCCGCCACCGCCGCGATCAGCAGCGACATCATCAGGCTGTTGACCAGGAAGCTCTCCAGCTCCTTCTTCAGCGGCTGGGCCGGGGCGAGGATCTCGATCAGGTCGCCCGAGCGATAGCGCGGCGCCGCCTGCACCCGCAGCGAGCGGTCGGGGTGGCCGAACAGGGTCTTCCACGGGTCCAGCAGCCGGGCGCCGACGCTGCGCCGGCGCAGGTCGATCAGTTCGGGCGCGCGCGGCAGGTTGGGGGCCTGCAGCAGCAGACGCCGGACCCCCTGTTCGCCGATGACCACCGACTGCACCCCGCCGATGCTCAGCAGCTGTTCGGCGGTGGAATCCTCGACGGCGGAATAGGGCAGGGCCTCGACCCCGACCGAGGCCAGTTCGGCCGCCTGCAACCGGTCCATCAGCCACCGCTCCTGGAAGGAGGCGGCGCTGGGCACGATGATCAGGGCGGCGACCGCCAGGGTGAAGGCGACGGTCAGCAGCAGCAGCCGGCTGGACAGGCCGTCGGGCGCGCGCGGCTTCAGCCGCCGGCGCAGGGCGCTCCACGGGGCGGGCAGGGTCGCAGGCGCCCTAGCGGGCGTCGCCGGGGCCAGGGGCGTCTGCAGCTCGGACCGCACGGCCTCGCGCTCGGTCATGACGCCTCCGCGCGAGCGCGTGCGCGCGCCTTCTGGGCCAGCTTGAGCAGCAGGGGCAGCAGCATGGACAGGAAGGCGACTCCCATCAGAGGCCAGAAGAATTCCGCGAACAGGCTCCGAATGTCGGGATTCGGGTCCGTGACCAGAACGTCGTGCAGGCTGTCGCCGATCCAGCAATAGATGGTGTGGGCGGGCAACAGGCCGATGAAGGTGGCGATCATGTAGGGCCGCAGGGGCGCCGCCATCACGCCCGCCGCCACATTGATCATGTGGAAGGGCACGGTGACCACCAAGCGCGCGACCAGTACATACCAGAAGGTGTTCTTGTCCACCCCGGCGCAGACCCTGTTCAACAGGCCTGTGTCGGCGGCGGCGCGGCGGCGCAGGGAATCGCCCAGGGCGGTGCGCCCCACATAGTAGACGGCCAGGGCGCCGACCGTGGCGGCGAAGGCGGTGGCGACGCCTCCGACCCACGGACCGAACAGATAGCCCGCCGTCACGGTGATGAAGACCACCCCCGGCACCACGCTGGCCGTCAGCAGGGCGAAGACCAGCATCAGCGCGCCGAGCATCAGCAGATAATGTCGGGCGGTCAGGGCCTCCAGCGCCGTTCCATGCTCGCGCAGGGTGTCCAGCGACAGATAGCGATTCCAGCCCATGCCGAAGATCAGGGCGACGGCGGCCAGCAGCACGGCCAGGGGCAGAAATCTTTTGACCCGGTTCAAACCGCGCTCCGTCCTCTTCCTTCGCATCCCTAGCGGATTTTCCTGCGCCGCGCGCGCCTGTCGGCGTTGCTGGAAAGCGCTTCGGCGTTGACTCTCGCCCGGCCGCCGCTTATACGCCCGCCTCTCTCGCGGCTGACGCTTGTGTCTGTCGCCAACCCCAGTAACCCGGAGCCGACCGTGAAGCGGACCTATCAGCCGTCGCGACTCGTGCGCAAGCGCCGTCACGGCTTCCGTTCTCGGATGGCCACCAAG
>JAFKFS010000045.1 GCA_017308115.1 Bordetella sp. | reverse complement strand
CCTGGCGCCGGTGGCCGAAGTCGCCGTCGTGGACGCGCCGGAGGACTGGCGCGGGGACGGCGCAGGAGGGGCGACGACGCCGGGGGCGCCGTTTCTGGCGTTGCTGGACCTGCCGCCCCTGCCGGGCGAGGAGGCGGACGGGCGGCCGGTGGTCGCGGCGGCGGCCGAGCCCTGGACGCCGATGGCGCTGCACGGGGGCGCCTCGATCGACAGCCTGACGCACAGGGCGGCGGCGGAGACGCCCGCGACGGTGGGGACGCTGACGGCGCCGCTGCGGCCCGGCGTGGTCGGACGCTGGGACGAGACGACCGTGCTGACGGTGCGGATCGAGGGGCAGGCGCCGCAGAGCCGGGCGGCCGAGGCGGTGCTGTCGGGCGCCAATCTTCTGGCGGTGCGCGGCGCGGACGGCTGGGAGCTGGCGCAGTTCCGCCGGGCCGAGCTGGCCGGCGGCGGGGTCTGGCGGCTGAGCGGCCTGCTGCGCGGCCAGCAGGGCACGGAAGCGGCGGCGGCGCGCGGAGCGGATCAGGGCGCGCTGGTCGTGCTGCTGGAACGCGGCATGGCGCGGGCGGCGGTTGATGCGGCCGAGCGCGGACTGCCGCGCATCTGGCGGGCGGGGCCTGCGGGCGCGCCGACGGGGGGAGCGGGGACGACGCAGGTGGACTTCATCTGGACCAACCGCAACGCGGCGCCCTGGCGTCCGGCGCATCTGACGGCGACGGAAGAGGACGGCGGACGGCGCCTGCGCTGGCTGCCGCGTGCGCGGATCGGCGGCGACGGCTGGGACGGCGAGCCGGCCGAGGTCGATCCGAGGCGGTTCCGGGTGCGGGTGCTGGACGGCGACGTCGTGCGCCGGGTCTGGGAGGTCGAGGGGCTGGCGGCGGTTTACGGCGCGGCCGAAATCGTGGCGGACTTTCCGGGCGGCGTCGGTCCGGGGGCGAGGGTCGCCGTGGCTCAGTGGGGCGAGGGCTTCGGCTGGGGTGCGGAGGCGGTGGCGGGATTGTGACGCCCGCGTCCCTCTCCCAACAGGAGAGGGAAGAAGGAAACCATCCTCGCCCCTTTCGGCGGGCGGGCGCATGGCTTAACTGACGCTCTGGTCTGTATCGATACGGAGTGGAGCGGAAATTGGCTGGCGATCCCTATCAGGAACTGGGCGTTTCCAAGGGCGCGAGCGCGGACGAGATCAAGAAGGCGTTCCGCAAGCTGGCCAAGGAGCTGCACCCCGACAAGAACCCCGGCGACAAGACGGCCGAGGAAAGGTTCAAGCGCATCACCGCCGCCTTCGACCTGTTGGGCGACGCCGAGAAGCGCGCCAAGTATGACCGCGGCGAGATCGACGCCGACGGGCGCGAGCAGTTCCGCGGCTTCGGCGGGGCTCAGGGCGGGCGGCCGGGCGGCGGCGGCTTCGGGGGCTTCGGCTTCGGCGGGCGCGGCGAAGGCGGTCCCGGCGGGCGGGCCAGTTTCGAAGACCTGGACCTGGATGAGATTTTCGGCGCCTTCGGGGGCGGCGGGGCGCGTAACGCCGGGCGCGGGTTCGGCGGGGGGCGCGGGCAGGACGTGCGCGCCACTCTCGACATCAGCCTTGAGGACGCCATCGCCGGGACGACGCGGCGCATCCAGTTCTCGGACGGGCGGATGCTGGACGTGAGCATCCCCAAGGGCGCGGCCGAAGGCCAGACGATCCGACTGAAGGGCCAGGGCGCGCCGGGGCGGGGCGGTCAGGCGGGTGACGCCCTGATCGAACTGCGCATCCAGCCGCACCCGGTGTTCAAGCGCGACGGCGCCGATCTGACGATGGACCTGCCGGTGTCGGTTCCCGATGCGGTGCTGGGCGGCAAGATCCAGGTGCCGACGCCCGAGGGCGCGGTGATGATGACCCTTCCCAAGGGGTCGAACTCGGGCAAGGTGCTGCGGCTGAAGGGGCGCGGCGCCTATGCGAACGGCCGACGCGGCGACCTGATGGCGAAGCTGGTGGTGACGCTGCCCGACACGCTGGACGACGACCTGGTCCGGTTCGCGACCGAATGGCGCGAACGCCGCCCCTACAAGCCCGGCCGCTGATGGCCTAAGGGCCTAGCCTCCTTCTCCTCCCCGAGATTTTCAGAGACCGTCATGACGCCCAAGCCCGCCGCCAAACCCGCTCGCCCCTGGTTCTCGGCCGGGCCGACGGCCAAGCGTCCGGGATGGGCGCTGGCGAACCTGCCGACCAACCTGATGGGGCGGGGCATCCGCGCGCCGGAGGTAGTCGAGCGCTTCGCCCACGGCCTGCGGCTGACGCGCGAGGTGCTGGGGCCGCCCGACGACCATGTGATGCTCTATACGCCGGGATCGGACACCGGGGCGGTCGAGGCGGCGCTGTGGTGCATGCTGGGCGAGCGGCCGGTGCAGGTCGTCGCCTATGAGAATTTCGGCCTGACCTGGCTGGCGGACGTCAAGGAGCATCTGGGGTTGGAGCCCGAGGCCCTGACGGCGCCGTGGGGCGAACTGCCGGACCTGTCGAGGGTAGATCCGAAGAAGGACGTGGTCTTCCCCTGGAACGGGACGACCTCGGGCGTGCGCGTGCCGAACGGCGACTGGATCGCCGACGACCGCGAGGGGCTGACCATCTGCGACGCGACCTCGGCGGCCTTCGCCATGGACCTGCCGTGGGACAAGCTGGATGTGACGACCTTCAGCTTCCAGAAGGCGCTGGGCGGCGAGGCGGGCATCGGCGTCATGGTGCTGTCGCCGCGCGCGGTGGCGCGGCTGGACGCCTATCGCCCGGACCGGGCCGTGCCCAAGGTGCTGCGGATCGCCGACAAGAAGGGGTTCGACCGGACCCTGGCGGACGGGGTGGCGATGAACACCTTCTCGGTCCTGACCATCGAGGACTGGATCGACGCCCTGGATTGGGCGAAGGCCGTGGGCGGCCTGCCCGCCCTGATCGCGCGCACCGACGCCAACCATGCGGCCCTGGCCGAGTGGGTCCGGCGGACGGACTGGATCGACTTCCTGCCGGAGCGGCCGGAGATCCGCTCGACCACCTCGGTCTGCCTGAAGTTCGTCGATGCGCGCGTGGCGGCGCTGGACGAGGCGGGGCAGAAGGCTTTCGTGACGCGGTTCAAGGCGCTGCTGGAAGGCGAGGGGGCGGTCTATGACATGGAGCCGCACCGCAACGCCCCCCCGGGCCTGCGCCTGTGGTGCGGCTGCACAGTGGAGACGGCGGATGTCGTGGCGGCGACGCCGTGGCTGGAATGGGCGTTCCAGACGGCGGTTGGCGAGTTGGCGGGATAATTCTCCACGTCATTCTGTGCGAGTGGGGCGACTCCGGACGATTCAGGGGTTATAGGCTCCCACCGCATTCTGGATTGCGGAGAAACGGTCTTGGCGAACGTCGCGGTGGTCGGCGCCCAATGGGGCGACGAGGGCAAGGGCAAGATCGTGGACTGGCTGTCCAATCGCGCCGACATGGTGGTGCGGTTCCAGGGCGGACACAACGCGGGCCACACCCTGGTCGTCGACGGCAAGGTCTATAAGCTCGCCTTGCTGCCGTCGGGCGTGGTGCAGGGCAAGCCTTCGATCATCGGCAACGGCGTGGTCGTCGATCCCTGGCATCTGGTCGGGGAGATCGAGAAAATCCAGGGGCAAGGGGTGGCCATCACCCCCGACATCCTGACCATCGCCGACAACGCCTGCCTGATCCTGCCGATCCATCCGGCGCTGGACGTGGCGCGCGAGGCCGCCGCCAGCGCGCCGGGCGCCAGGATCGGCACGACCGGCCGCGGCATCGGTCCGGCCTATGAGGACAAGGTCGGCCGCCGCGCCATCCGCGTCTGCGACCTGGCCGATGAAGACGACCTGAAGGTCAAGATCGACCGCCTGCGCTCGCACCACGATCCCTTGCGCGCAGGCCTGGGGCTGGAGCCCATCGATCCGGCGGC
>JAFKFS010000044.1 GCA_017308115.1 Bordetella sp. | reverse complement strand
CGCCGCCCACCTTCTCCCCCGAGGGGAGAAGGGTAAAAGTGTCCGGTTTCACGCTTCAGGCGCACGACAGCATCGCCGCCATAGGTCGGGACGCATGGGACGCCTGTGCGGCCCCGAGCGGCGATCCCTTCGTCTCCTACGACTTCCTCGACGCCTGCGAGGCGTCCGGCAGCGCCGTTCCGTCCGAAGGGTGGGCGGCGCGCCACCTGTCCCTGCACGACGAGGACGGCGCCGTGATCGGCGTCATGCCCCTCTACCTCAAGGGTCACAGCCAGGGCGAATACGTCTTCGACCACAGCTGGGCCGACGCCTATCAGCGCGCGGGCGGGCGCTATTACCCCAAGCTGCTGGGCGCCGTGCCCTTCACCCCCGCGACGGGTCCGCGCTTCCTGAACGCGCCGGGAACGGACGCCGCCACGGTGCGCGAGGCCCTGCTGCAAGGCGCCCTGACCCTGACGGAGCGGCTGGGCGTATCGTCCCTGCACGTCAACTTCCCGACCGAGGCGGAATGGCGCGCCATGACCAAGGCGGGCCTGCTGCCGCGCCGGGACATCCAGTTCATCTGGCGCAACGACGGCTATCAAAGTTTCGACGATTTTCTGGCCGCCCTGTCGTCCAACCGGCGCAAGACCATCCGGCGCGAACGGCGCGAGGCGCAGGCCGGGCTGGACATCCGGGTCCTGACCGGGGCCGAGATCACGCAGGCGCACTGGGACGCCTTCTTCGCCTTCTACATGGACACCGGCGACCGCAAATGGGGGCGGCCCTATCTGACGCGCGATTTCTTCGCCCGCGTCGGGGCGAGCATGGCCGACCGCATCGCCCTGGTCATGGCCTTCGAGAACGGGACGCCGGTGGCGGGCGCGCTGAACTTCATCGGCCGCGAGGCGCTGTACGGCCGCCAGTGGGGGACGCTGGTGGACCGGCCCTTCCTGCATTTCGAACTCTGCTATTATCAGGCGATCGACTTCGCCATCGCGCGCGGCCTGTCGCGGGTCGAGGCGGGGGCGCAGGGAGAGCACAAGATCGCGCGCGGCTACCTGCCCTCCCCCGTCTATTCGGCCCATTTCATCGCCGATCCGGCGTTGCGCGATCCGGTCGCCCACTACCTCGAGCAGGAGCGCCCGGCGGTGGAGGCGCAGATGCAGGCGATGACGGTGGAACTGTCGCCCTATCGCCGGGACGGACATCCGGTCGCATCCTGAAGGAACACCGGAACCTTGGCCTTTTCTGCGCGCTTCTTGAGGGCGTTTCACTCCCCGCAAAAAAGAGGCTGAATCATTATGGCGAACCCCCGCATCGAAGGCGCGATCGAGGAATTCGAAGGCAAGGCCAAGCGCGGCGCAGGCCGACTGGTCGGCGACAGCAAGTTTCAGGTTGACGGCGCCGTCAAGGAAGTCTCGGGCCGCGCCAAGAACGCCTATGGCCGCGTCATCGACGGTCTGGACGACATGGTCGACCGCGCGCCGTCCGACGTGCGCGAACCGGCCCGCAGGGCGCTGGGCTTCGCCCGCGAAAAGCCCCTGCTGACGGTCGGCATCATCGCCGGCGCAGCCGCCCTGCTCGGCGCCATGGGCCGCAAGCGCTAGATCGCCCGACGGCGAACAAAAAAGGCCCGGACGGCGACGTCCGGGCCTTCTCTTTGAGCCTGATGGATGATCAGGCCGTCTCTTCTTCCTCTTCCTTCACCGCCGCGCCCTTGGCCGGGGTGATGTCGAAGGCGATCTTGCCGTCCTTCAACTCGACCTTGACGTGGCCGCCGCGGGTCAGGCGGCCGAACAGGATGTCGTCGGCCAGCGGCTTCTTGATGTGCTCCTGAATGACGCGGGCCAGGGGCCGTGCGCCGTACAGTTCGTCAAAGCCGTTCTTGGCCAGCCAGTCGGTCGCCTCGTCGGTCAGTTCGATGGTGATGTTGCGGTCCGCCAGCTGGGCTTCCAGTTGCAGCACGAACTTGGTCACGACCGAACGGATCGTCTCGGCGCCCAGCGGCTTGAAGGCCACGATGGCGTCCAGGCGATTGCGGAACTCCGGCGCGAACAGACGCTGGATGGCCTTTTCGTCCTCGCCCTCGACCTTGCCCCGGCCGAAGCCGATGGAGGCGCGGGCGTTGTCGGCGGCCCCGGCGTTGGTGGTCATGATCAGGATGACGTTCCTGAAATCGACCTTCTTGCCCACGGCGTCGGTCAGCGTCCCGTTGTCCATCACCTGCAGCAGGATGTTGTAGACGTCCGGGTGCGCCTTCTCGATCTCGTCCAGCAGCACGACGGAGTGCGGATGCTGGTCGACTGCGTCGGTCAGCAGGCCGCCCTGATCATGGCCGACATAGCCCGGAGGCGCGCCGATCAGGCGGCTGACCGTATGGCGCTCCATGTATTCGGACATGTCGAAGCGCTGCATCTCGATGCCGAGCGTGGCCGCGAGCTGCTTGGCCACCTCGGTCTTGCCGACGCCGGTGGGGCCGCTGAACAGGAAGGCGCCGATGGGCTTGTTCGGGTCGCGCAGACCCGCCCGCGCCAGCTTCATCGCCGCCGAGACCTGTTCGATGGCCTGCTCCTGGCCAAAGACGGCGCGCTTCAGATCGGTCTCCAGCTCACGCAGGGATTCGGTGTCCGACTTCGACACCGACTTGGGCGGGATGCGCGCCATCTTGGCGATGACGGCCTCGACCTCCTTCTGGCCGATGACCTTCTTGCGCTTGGATTCCGGCAGCAGCATCTGCGACGCCCCCGCCTCGTCGATCACGTCGATGGCCTTGTCCGGCAGCTTGCGGTCGGTGATGTAGCGCGCCGACAGATCGACCGCCGTGCGGATGGCCGCATCGGTGAAGCGCAGCTTGTGGTGCGTCTCATAGGTCGTCTTCAGACCCTTGAGGATCTTCACCGTGTCCTCGATCGTCGGCTCGTTGACGTCGATCTTCTGGAAGCGGCGGACCAGGGCGCGGTCCTTCTCGAAATGCTGGCGATACTCCTTGTAGGTGGTCGAGCCCATGCAACGCAGGCTGCCGGACGCCAGCGCCGGCTTCAGCAGGTTCGACGCGTCCATCGCCCCGCCCGAGGTCGCGCCCGCGCCGATCACCGTGTGGATCTCGTCGATGAACAGGACCGCGTTGTCGTGGCTCTCCAGTTCCTTGACGACCTGCTTCAGCCGCTCCTCGAAGTCGCCGCGATAGCGGGTGCCCGCCAGCAAGGCGCCCATGTCGAGGCTGTAGATGGTCGCGTCCTTCAGGACTTCCGGCACCTCGCCGTTGACGATCTTGCGCGCCAGGCCCTCGGCGATGGCGGTCTTGCCGACGCCGGGATCGCCGACCAGCAGCGGGTTGTTCTTGGTGCGGCGGCACAGGATCTGGATCGAGCGCTCCACCTCGGCCTGACGCCCGATCAGGGGATCGATCTTGCCGTTGCGGGCCTTCTCGTTCAGGTCGATGCAATAGGCTTCCAGCGCCTCGCCGCCCTGTTTGACGACCGAACCGTCCTCGGCCTCCTCGGGGCTGGCGCCGCGCACCGAGCGGGCTTCGTTGGCCCCGGCCTTCTTGGCGATGCCGTGGGCGATGAAGTTGACCGCGTCATAGCGCGTCATGTCCTGCTCCTGCAGGAAATAGGCGGCGTGGCTTTCGCGTTCGGAGAAGATGGCGACCAGGACGTTGGCGCCGGTCACTTCCTCGCGGCCGGACGACTGGACGTGGATGACCGCGCGCTGGATCACGCGCTGGAAGCCCGCCGTCGGCTTGGCGTCGTCGCCGTCGGCCGTGGCCAGGGCGGCCAGGTCCGTGTCGACATA
Organism: Bordetella sp.; assembly: GCA_017308115.1. Classification (GTDB taxonomy): domain Bacteria; phylum Pseudomonadota; class Alphaproteobacteria; order Caulobacterales; family Caulobacteraceae; genus Brevundimonas. The sequence goes on along the minus strand of JAFKFS010000044.1, from coordinate 227 downwards.
GGAGCCGAGCGCCGCCTTCAGCGCGCCCAGATCGACGTTGCAGGCCGTCATCACGGCCGAGGCGTCCGGATCGTCGATCAGGGCCAGCAGCAGGTGTTCGAGCGTGGCGTATTCATGCCGGCGCTCGTTGGCGTAGTGGACCGCGCGGTGCAGGGTCTCTTCGAGAGGACGGGAAAACGAAGGCATGGCAGGTTCCTCTCAGTCCTTTTCCATCGTGCATTGCAGGG
>JAFKFS010000024.1 GCA_017308115.1 Bordetella sp. | reverse complement strand
CAAGGGTATGGCTGTTCGCCATTTAAAGTGGTACGTGAGCTGGGTTCAGAACGTCGTGAGACAGTTTGGTCCCTATCTGCCGTGGGTGTTCGAAGCTTGAGAGGATCTGTCCCTAGTACGAGAGGACCGGGATGGACATACCTCTGGTGGACCTGTCGTGGCGCCAGCCGCGCAGCAGGGTAGCTAAGTATGGAATAGATAACCGCTGAAAGCATCTAAGCGGGAAACTAACCTCAAAACAAGGCTTCGCTGAGGATCGTGGAAGACTACCACGTTGATAGGCCAGGTGTGGAAGCGCGGTGACGTGTGAAGCTTACTGGTACTAATAATCCGATCGGCTTGATCGTTTCTCAGCAAAACTCATTCGACTTTACTTTGTCGAAATCTAAGACAATATCTTCTCATTCGTGTGTGTCGGGTTGACCTGGTGGCTCTGTCGGAGGTTCCCCACCCGATCCCATTCCGAACTCGGTCGTTAAGCCCTCCAGAGCCGATGGTACTTCGTCTTAAGGCGCGGGAGAGTAGGTCGCCGCCGGGTCTACCCGACACACACGTATGATATCCTCGAACCCTCTTCCTTTACTCACCGCCTTGCCGCGGGATGGAGCAGCCCGGTAGCTCGTCAGGCTCATAACCTGAAGGTCGCAGGTTCAAATCCTGCTCCCGCACCCAGCATTACCTCACACCCGGACGTGAGGCTCTGATCTGCAGAAACCCCATGGCCTTCAGCCGTGGGGTTTTTTGCGTTTCGGGCCTGACCCAGCGCCAGAAGCGCCGCCAGACTGCCGTGAACCTCCAGCTGGAACTTGCCCAACCCCTCCAGCGGGATGAAGTCCACCCGGTCGATCAGCTTGCGCAATTCCGTCCGCTCGAACAGCTGCCGCAACAGATCGCTGTCGCGGAAACGACCGTGGCGGTTCTTCGAAAAGGTCGAGTGGTCCGGCACGTCGCCGTCCAGTCCCAGACGGCAGAACCAGCGATAAGCCAGGTTCAGGTGGACCTCTTCGCATAGCCGCCGCTCCGAGCGGATGCCGAAACAGTAGCCGACCAGCAGCATGCGGATCAGAAGCTCCGGATCGATCGAAGGTCGGCCGATGGCGCTGTAGAGCGGGCCGCTCCAGCGAGAACGCGTAGAACAGGGCCGACTGATCGACCCGCCGTTCGCCCATCATCGCTGCATCTCCCGTCTCAACGACCAGAGTGAATCAGCGCCCCGCCCTCATGCTAATTGCCGGAGGCCGCCTTTTTCAACGAAATCGGCGCCGTGCCGAACTCTGCACGCATCTCGCTCGATGCGTGGGCTGCGGTGCGTCTGACAGCATTCATTTACGCTAGAGGTCGAGCGTCGCAACGACCGGATCTGGCGAGGGCGTTTAACTTCATTAATCTAACCAGTCGCTTTCAACGACAGATTTCCGCTCGAGTGGTCGATGCGGAGGCCGAACGGCCGGCTGCGCATGGCGATGCGGTCCAGGATGGCGACCGCCTGGGCGGAGGAGGCCAGCGTCGGAAATCCCCGAGTCGCCATGTCGTCGGAGCCGTTCAGCCCGATTTCGTTGAGCGTGATCGGGACCAGGCGAACCTCGCGACAGCGTGTGCCTTGGAAGGTGCAGTCGGCGATGACGCCCTCCCACGACTCGGGGGGATAGGCGCCGACGGCTTTTTCGGTCTGGAAGATGAAGTTGCCGAGGCCGTAAAATAGCGGCGCGCTCTGATAGAGTTCGACCCCCTGCACCACGGGCGCGCCGTGACCGGCGAAGAGGGAGGCGCCGGCATCGATGCAGCGGCGAGCGAGGGCGCGTTGCCAGGCGGGGACGTCGGCCATGTCCGGCTCCCAATCGTGGTTATGCTGATAGGCGATGACGACCTGAGCCTGGCGACGCGCGGCGGCGATGGCGTTCAGAATGCGCTCGATGTCCTCGGCCAGAGGGGCGCCGGAAGCGTCACGGCGCAGTTCGTTGACGCCCGGGCGCTGGGGCGTCGCCGCCCCACCCGGCCGGACTTTTCCGGTGGCGAAGGCGACCAGGCCGACCGCCCCGGTCGTCGAGGCGGCGTAGGCAGGGGCCGAAGCGGCGGCCAGGGTCTCGCCGCTGCCGGCCGACGGCAGGCCCGCCGCGCGCAGAGCGGCGACGGTGTCGAGAATGCCGCCCGAACCCAGGTCGAATGCGTGGTTGTTGGCGGTGGCGACCAGATTGACATGGGCGGCCTTCAGTCCCGCCAGAATATCGGCACCAGCCGCGTGCAGGGTCAGCAGCTCGCGCGTCGGCGCGCCCGCGTTCGGCCCCTGGATGACCGTTTCGAGATTGGTGAAGACCACATGGCTTCGCGCCAGGTGCGCGGCCACGCCGTCGCGTCCCGGCCATTCGTGTGGCGCCGGCGCGTGTTCGATCAGCGCCTGGCCCAGCAGGCTGAGCCTGAGTGTGGAAGCGCGGGCGAAAGCCGGGGGCGCCAAGGGTGTCGTAGCCAGGGCCGTCGCCGCGCCGGCCGCCAGAAAGCCTCGTCGATCCATCGCATCCTCCCCTGATCGCTGACCATAAGATCAGCAGCCGGTTTGGCGGTAGATCATGTCGCAAACGCATGGGCCGATACGAAACTGCAATATTGTTGCATTCGATCTCGCGACGCTGCTCCTTCCGGTTCAATCGCACGTCTCGATCCAAAACAGGGGGCGGCGCAGGGCACAGGAATATCGGGGAGTGACCATGACGGCATTGGTGAACGGACAGGCGCGACGCCTGCGGAACGGCGCGGCGCTGGCGGTGCTGGCATGGGTTGGAGCGGGCGCGGCCTGGGCGCAGGAGACGGCGCCGCAGCCTGAATCAGCCACGTCGGTCAGCGAGATCGTCGTCACCGGCTCGCGCATCCAGCGCAAGGACGCCGACTCCGTCGGGCCGGTGCTGACCCTGACGGCCGAGGACATCAAGAACTCGGGCGCGACTTCGATCGGCGACCTGCTGCAGAAGCTGCCGTCGGCGGGCGTCAGCCTGAACAGCAACGGCACCCAGGGCACCTCCTACGGCGCTTCGTCGATCAACCTGCGCTACCTTGGCGGGGCCGAGGGCAGCGGCAACCGCGTTCTGGTGCTGGTCGATGGCCACCGCTGGGTGGACGGCGTGGGCCAGCGCGGCTTCCGCGACTTCGTCGACCTGAACACCATGCCGCTGGGCATGATCGAGGGCATTGAGGTGCTGAAGGACGGCGCCTCGGCGATTTATGGCGCCGACGCGATCGCCGGGGTGGTCAACATCCAGACCCTGCGCGACTTCGACGGCATCCGCCTGAGCACCCGCTACGGCTCGACCGACCGGGGCGACGGCGAGCAGTTCCAGACCATCGCCAACTTCGGCAAGCGCTTCGACAACGGCGCCCTGGTCTTCTCGGCCAGCTATGTGAAGGACAGCCCGATCCTGACGGCGGATCGCGACCTGACGCGCGTCACCTTGGTGCCTCAGACGACGCCGGGCGCCAGCCCCTATGGCCTGTTCATCCTGCCGGGTCTGGCCAACAACGCCTATTTCGGCACGGGCGCGGGCTTCGGCTCCTCGGCCTCGCCGATCGTCGCCAACGGCCTGGGCGGCTATGGCGCGGGCGCGGCGGCGGACAACAGCTTCCATACGGCCGCCTTGCCTGGCGACTACTACAACACCCAGGCGCAGGGCATCTATACGACCGGCCCCAGCGAGCGTTACGGCTTCTACGGCCGCTATCGCGGCGACCTGTCGGACACCCTGGGCTTCCACGCCGAGGCCCTGTTCAACCGCCGCGTCTCGGATCAGATGTTCTCGCCGGTCCTGCTGGACATCGGCGGCACGTCGGGCACGATCCGCGGCTTCAGCCTGCCGTCGAACCACGCCTTCAACCCCTTCGGGACCGCCAACGGCGTGCCGACCGCCAATGCTTTGGCCTTTGGCGCCAACCAGGCCTGGCGCGCGCGCAAGGTGATGACCGACATCGGCAATCGCGACAACGTCCAGGACGTGAAGACCTATCGCTTCGGCGCGGGCTTTGACGGCGAGCTCAACCTGTTCGGCCGCGACTGGAACTGGGACGCTTACGGCAGCTACGCCCGCAACGAGATGAAGTCGTCGGCGCTGAACGGCGTCAACTACGAGAACCTGTTCCTGGGTCTGGGAGCTCCGGCGACCTGCGCGGCCACGGCGGGCTGCGTGCCGGTCAACCTGTTCGCGCCGATGACGGCCGAGGCCGTGGACTACATCCGCTACACCACGCGCGAGACGAACAGCACCGAGATCTACGACCTGGCGTTTAACGTCACGGGCGACCTTTATGAACTGCCGGCCGGTCCGCTGGCCGTGGCAGCCGGCTATGAGTATCGCCAGAACAAGGCGACCGACACGCCGGACCCCTACGTCAACGCCACGCCGAAATATCTGTCGAGCGCCNNNNCCACCACGACGAGTCAGACGCGGGTGCCGACCACGGGCCAATACAGCCTGCACGAAGCCTATGTGGAACTGGCCGCGCCCCTGCTGCGCGACCTGCCCATGGCCCAGAGCCTGGACCTGAGCCTGGCCGCTCGCTACTCGAACTACGACACGGTCGGCGACGCCACGACCATGAAGGTCGGCCTGGGCTGGCGTCCGGTCGAGGACGTCCTGGTGCGCGGCACCTATTCGCAGGGCTTCCGTGCGCCGTCGATCCTGGAGCTGTTCCAGGGCGGCCGCGAAGTGTCCTTGCAGGTCATCGACCCGTGCAATGGCGGCGCCTCGGCCAACCCCAGCCTGCCGGGCTGCGTCGGCGTGCCGACCGGCTACAACCAGCAGAACCACAACCTGAACGGCCTGATCCCGGGCACGACCTCGGGCAATGTCGATCTGGAGCCGGAAACTGCCGACACCCTGAGCCTCGGCGTGGCGGTCAAGCCGCGCTGGGTTCCGGGCCTGAGCCTGACGGTCGACTGGTACGACATCAAGATTCAGGACGCGATCGCCTCCCAGTCGCCGGCCCAGATCATGAATCTGTGCGCCACGCGCGGCGGCGTCTATTGCTCGCTGATCACCCGCGACGCCTCGACCGGCGCGGTGCTGAACCTGGTGCAGGGTGCGCAGAACCTGAACGAAATCCGCACGTCGGGCGTGGACGCTACGGTGCGCTATGAGTTCAGCACCTCGATCGGCCGGTTCGCCGCGGTGGTGGATGGCTCCTACCTCAGCGAGTTCTCGACCGTCAGCCCTGATCCGGCGGGCGGCCCGGCCATCGTCGATGATCGCGCGGGGAAGGGCGACCGGTCGCGCTCGACCTATCCGCACTGGAAGGGTCAGACCTCGCTGCGCTGGAGCGACGGCGCCTGGAACGCCTTGTGGCGCGGTCGCTATATCGGCGAGAGCACCGACATCGTGAATCCGGTCAAGGACGCCAAGACCGATGCTGTCTTCTACCAGGACCTGGAGGCTGGCTATCGGTTCGAGCGTTACGACACGACGCTGACGGTCGGCATCAACAACCTGTTCGATGTCATGCCGCCGGCGTCCTACGCTAACGCCCCGATCAACTTCGATATGTACACCTATGACGTGCGGGGCCGCAGCGCCTACGTTCGCCTGGGGTTCCAGTTCTAGGATCAGGCGTTTTTCATGACCGACACCGAGACTCCGCTGGCTGATCCAGGCCGGCGGAAAGTGGGCCGGCGGAAACAGGGCTGGCTCGACCGGATCGAGGCAATGGGCAACGCCCTGCCAGATCCGGTCTTCATCCTGCTGTTCTGCATCGGCGTGCTGGTCGTCTCCTCGGCGGTCGCCGATTGGGCCCAGTGGAGCGCGATCAATCCGGTGACGGGCGAGCGACTGCAGGCCCAGAGCCTGTTGTCCGAAGCCAATGTCGCCCGCCTTCTGGTCGACATGCCCAAGACCCTGACCAGTTTCCCGCCCCTGGGGCTGGTGCTGGTGGTCATGCTGGGCGCGGCGGTGGCCGAACGATCGGGCCTGTTCGCGGCCCTGCTGGGCGGCGGGGTGCGGCGGCTGCATACGCGCTTCCTGACGCCCGCCATCTTCATCATTGGCCTGTTCTCGCACCATGCGTCGGATGCGGCTTATGTGGTGCTGATCCCGCTGGCGGCGCTGGTTTACGCTAAGGCGGGCCGCCATCCGCTGGCCGGCGTCGCCATCGCCTACGCCGGCATATCCGGCGCCTTCGCGGGCAATGTCATCCCGGGCCAGTTCGACTTGTTGATGCTGGGCATCACGGCCCCGGCGGCGCAACTGCTGGACTCGAGCTTCACCGTCAATCCGTTGGGCAACTGGTGGTTCACCCTGGCCATCGGCATCGTCTTCACCCCCATCGCCTGGTTCCTGACCGATCGCGTGGTCGAACCGCGCCTGGGGCCGTGGACCGGCGACAACACGGCGGGCGAGGCCGAGGCCGCGGGCTTGGGCGTGCTGGGGCCGGATCAGAAGCGTGGCCTGCGTCGCGCCGGGGTAGCGGCTCTCGTCGTCATCGGGCTGTTCGCCGCCCTGACCCTGTGGCCGGGGTTTAGCCCCCTGGTTGATCATGAGGCCGTAGGCCCGCGCCGGCTGGCGCCCTTCTACGGCGCGCTGATCGCCGCCTTCATGCTGCTGTTCGTCTCGACCGGCTGGGCCTATGGCGCGGCGGCGGGGACGATCCGCTCGCATCGCGAGTTGGTGAAGATGATGGCCGAGGGGCTGAAGGGGATGGCGCCCTATATCGTCCTGGCCTTCTTCGCCGCCCACTTCGTCGCCATGTTCAGTTGGTCCAACCTCGGCCCCGTGCTGGCGGTCAAGGGCGCCGAAGGGCTGAAGGGTCTGGCCCTGCCGCTTCCGCTGCTGCTGGTCGGCCTGCTGATGATGTCGTCGGTGCTGGACCTGGTCATCGGCTCGGCCTCGGCCAAGTGGAGCGCCATGGCGCCCGTCGTGGTGCCCATGCTGATGCTGCTGGGCGTCTCGCCCGAGATGACCACGGCCTCGTACCGGATGGGCGATTCCATCTTCAACATCGTCACCCCCCTGGCCAGCAATTTCCCGCTGGTGCTGATCATGTGCCAGCAGTGGAAGCCGAAGTTCGGGGTCGGGTCGATGATCGCTCTGATGCTCCCCTACAGCGCCGCCTTCGGCGCGGCGGGGATGTTGCTGATCCTGGCCTGGGTCGGCTTCCAGCTGCCCGTCGGCCCCGGCGCCCCCGCCGCCTATCACCTGCCGTCGTCGCCGGTCGCCGCCAGCGCGCCTCTGCTAACCGAGCCTGCTGTCCGATGACCGATTTGCCGCTTCTGTCTGGCGTCCGCGTCTTGCGCGACGTCATGATCCCCATGCGCGACGGCGTCCATCTGGCCGCCGACATCTATGTCCCCGAAGGCCGCGAAGGGCGTCTGCCTGCCCTGTTGGAGCGGACCCCCTATGACCGGCGCGGGACCAACCACGCCGACCGTTCAGCCGCCGACCCGACGCCGCGCTCCAAGCCCGAGATCGCCGCCGAGTTCGCGCGCGGCGGCTATGCCTATGTCCTGGTCGACTGCCGGGGGCGCTATGGCTCCGAGGGCGTCTTCACCAAATACGCCAATGAGGCCGAGGACGGCTTCGACGTCATGGCTTGGTTGGTGAGGCAGGACTGGTGCGACGGCCAGATCGGCACGCTCGGCCTGTCCTATGGCGCCCACGTCCAGGCGTCCGCCGCCTGCCTGAACCCGCCCGGGCTGAAGGCGATGTTCTTGGATTCGGGCGGCTTCTCCAGCGCCTTTCACAGCGGCGTGCGCCAGGGTGGGGCTTTCGAGCTGAAGCAACTGACCTGGGCCATGAAGCACGCCCGCCTGTCACCCCTCAGCCACGACGATATGGCGCGCCTAGCCGCCCTGAACGCCGAGGACGTACGTGACTGGATGGCGGTCAATCCGTGGCGGCCCGGCTGTTCGCCCCTGGCCGCCGCGCCCGAATACGACGCCTTCATCCATGACATGTGGAGCCGAGAGACCTTCTCCGACTTCTGGCGCGCCCCCGACTTCTGCGCCGCCTGCCACGAAGACGCTTTCACCGACGCGCCCATGGTCTTCATGAGCAGCTGGTACGACCCCTACGCCCTGTCGGCGACCGACAACTACGCTCGCTTCAGCCGCAGCAAGGTCGGGCCGGTCAAGCTGGTGATGGGACCATGGACGCACGGCCAGCGCTCGGTTTCCTTCGCTGGCAATGTCGATTTCGGGCCGCAGGCGCCGCTCGACGGCCACCTGGCGCTCGACTACGTCGCCCTGCGGCGGGCCTGGTTCGATCGCTGGCTTAAGGGACGAGAGGCGCCTGACTATCTCCAGGCGCCCGTCAGCCTGTTCGTCATGGGCGGCGGCAGCGGGCGGCGCACGGCCGAGGGGCGGCTGGATCATGGCGGCCACTGGCGGGCCGAGGCTGACTGGCCGCTGCCCAGCACAGTCTTCACGGACTTCCACCTGCATGCCGACGGCGGCCTGTCGCCTCAGGTCGCCGCGCCGGGTGAGCGGACCTGGCGTCACGATCCCGCCGCGCCGGTGCCGACCATCGGCGGAGCCATAGCCTCGGGCGCGCCAGTCATGGCGGCGGGCGGCTATGACCAGAGCGAAGTCGACGGCTTGTTCGGCGCGACCCAGTCGGGCCGCGCCCTGGCCGACCGCGACGACGTCGTGGTGTTCCAGACCGAGCCGCTGGAGCAGGCTGTCGAGGTGACCGGACCGATCACGGCGCGGCTGTCGGTGTCGTCGTCGGCGCTGGATACGGACCTGATGATCAAGCTGGTGGATGTCTATCCGCCCAGCCCTGACTATCCTCGGGGCTACGCCTTGAACTTGACCCACGGTGTGCTGCGCCTACGGTTCCGGGACTCCTTCGAGGCGCCGCGCCCGTTGGTTCCGGGTGAAGTTTATGACGTCGAGATTGAGGCCTTCCCGACCAGCAACCTGTTCATGCCGGGCCATCGCATCCGCCTGGATGTCGCCAGCAGCAACTTCCCGCATTTCGACGTCAATCCCGGCACGGCCGCGCCGGCTGGAGAGGTCACGGGGACGGTGGTCGCGATCAACCGCATTTATACGGGGCCAGAGAACCCGTCTCGGCTGGTGCTGCCTATCGTTCCGGCGCGGAGGAACTGATTGATGGCGCTGGTTTCGGCCAGCGCCCGGCGTCCGATCCGGCTGCGCGCCATGCGCGCCTTTCGCGCTATTCTGCAACAGGGATCGGTGACCGCCGCCGCGCGCACGCTGGGCCTTACCCAGCCCGCCGCCAGCCGCCTGTTGGCTCAGTTGGAACAGGACCTGGGGTTCGAACTATTCCACCGCGACCGGGGACGACTGGTCCCGACTGCCGACGGCCTGCTGCTCTTTGAAGAGGTCGAGCGCGCGCTCGACAACGTTGACCGGGTGCAGGATCTGGCCCGCGACATTTCCGATTTCCGTGTCGGCCACCTGCGTCTGGTCGCCCCGCCCAGTTTTCTAGAAGCGGTCCTGCCGGATGTGATCGCCGCCTTCTTGGACCAGTATCCGCGTGTCCACCTGTCCATCGATTCCCACGGGGTCGAGGCGACCAAGAGCATGATCGCCTCGCGCGCCGTCGACGCCGGCTTCGTCAAACTGCCGCTCAACCGGGACGACCTCGACGCGCGCACCGTTCTGGTCAGCGAGACGGCCTGCGTCCTTCCCTGCGACCATCCTCTGGCGGCGCTGCCCGAGATCACGGCGCAGGACCTGAAGAATACGCCTCTGGTGCTGCTGGGGCAGGGGCGGCGGTTCCGCTCCCAGGTCGAGGCCGCCTTCGTCGAGGCGGGCATCATCCCCCGCGTTCGCGTCGAAACCCACACGGTTGCCTCCTCCTGCGCCCTGGCGGCGCGCGGCGTCGGCGTGGCCATCGTCAACGAAAGGCTGGCCCAGGCCTATGTGCGCGACCAGACGGTCCTGCGCCGTTTCAGTCCGCGCATTCTTCACGAGTACGCCTTTGTGGTGTCCAGCAGCGTCAAGCCGTCGCGTCTGGCCGAGGAATTTCTTGGCCTGTTGCCAGCGGCGCAGGAACGGACTGTGGATTAGCTTCAGGGGTCGAAGTCGTTCTGTAGATTTCATCCCGAAATCGGCCTCGGCTTCGTTACTCACAATCCGGAGGAAAGACCTAAAACAATGGACCCGAACGTCCGCTTTCCGGCCGGACTTCAACGTCCGAAATCGGCGCCTAGGCGACCTGGGGCTTCCGGCGCAACCGAGGCCTAGCAAGCTGACGTGTCAATCAATCCAGTAGAGCCAGTCGATCTTCATATGGGTTGAATAGTTGGCAGGCACGCATTCGGAGCCAGATGGACGTTTTCATCGTCGCCCTTCGGCGCCACGGCCTGGATGGCGCCCAGGCCCCGATCCTGATCCAGTGCTTCGAGGCGGGCATGCTGGAGCGGCTGGCGACGCGCGTCCAGGCGCTTGCGCCGTCCAGCCTGACGGCCCGCCCCCATGCCGCCGGGCTGAAGGTGGCGGTCTGGACCCTGCACGCCGAAAATCTGTTCCTGCTCGCCCAATGCCGCATCGGCGCGGCGCCACGGCGACCTGGATGCTTGTCTGAAGGCCGTCTACGCTCTGGGAGGCGGCGCCGTGTTCAGCGCTTCTCCCTGGCTGCGGTCCAGGCCCGGCGATAAGGCGCGCCTCGTACCCCGCATGGCCAGTCCTGAGACCGGGCGGGATCGGCGACGGTCAGAAGTCCCAGCTGACGCCCAGCCAGTAGCGGCGCCCGTCGCCCTGGAAGTCGTAATCGGCGACATTGAGCGCCTTGTCCGCCAGATTATAGACGCCAACCTTCAGCGTCACCTCGTTCCGCACCCGCCAGTTGGCGCCGACGTCCAGCAGGGCGTAGTCGGGATAGCGGCGGCCCACCTGGCGGGCGCCGTCCAGCACCGGCCGGCCGTTTATCCCGACGCGCAGGCCGGCGTTGATCTCTTCCCCGTGATAGGAACCGGCCGCCCACAGGTTCAGCCGGTCGGTCGCGGCGTAGTCGGCGCGCAGATTGGCCATGTGCTCGGGCGTGCGCGACAGGGGCTGGCCGTCATAGAGGCCGCCGTTCTGTTTGGAGTCGGTGTAGGTATAGCCCGCCTTCAGCGCCAGGCGGTCGGTCGCCTGCCAGCGCCCGCCCAGTTCGACGCCCTGGATGCGGGCGTCGTTGATATTGTACCAGTAATACAGCTGATACAGCGGGTCCTCGTCCCAGCGCAGGACCTCGCCCGGCACGTCGCAGGCGCCGTTGTTGTTGGCGTCCGGGCCGCAGACGCGGTCGGAATCGATCTTGTCCTTGAAGTCGGTGCGGAAGATCGTCGCGTTCAGCGACAGCGCCGGGATCGGCCGCCACAGGGCGCTGACCTCATAGTTGACGCTGCTTTCCGGCTTCAGGTTCGGGTCGCCGATGATGACGCCGCACAGGCCCGCGCCGTAGTTGCAGTTGGCGCCGCCGGTCTCATAGGCGTAGCCGTCGGCCACGGCGCGGATTTCCGGGGCCCGGAAGCCGGTCGAGACGCCGCCCTTGATCGTCAGGGTCTCGCTGGGCGTCCACACGGCGTAGGCGCGCGGGCTCCAGTGATCGCCGTATCGCTTGTGGTCATCGACCCGCAGGCCCAGCGTCAGCGCCAGGTCCGGCGTCAGGGTCCATTCGTCCTCGACGAACAGGGCGCGCTGCCAGACGTCGAAGGTCTTGGCCACGTTGTCGCGGGCGCCGGGATTGATGTCGTCTAGGCTGTTCTCGATCCACTGGCCGCCGAAGACCAGGTTGTGATCGCCCAGCGGCGAGCCTTCCAGCGGCAGGTTGAACAGGGCGTCCAGGACGGTGTTGGTCAGTTCCGGCGCGCGCGGGTTGCGCACCATCGCGCCGGCCGCATCGGCGGTGAAGATCTCGCGCGAGGAGGTTTCGCGCATCAGCGACAGGGCGCTGGTCCCCCAGCTCCAGTTCCCGTTCCACGACAGGGCGGCGCTGTCGCGGCTGTGGTCGTTGCGGGTGCTGCGGCCGGCGGCGGCCAGGGTCTTGCCCGCCGTGCTGGACCGCTCGATCCGCGTGGTGTCCGCCTGCAGCAGCACTTCGTGATCGGGGGTGGGCGTCCAGGCCAGCCGGCCGGTCAGGCTGTATTCCTCGGAGCCCATGACGCCGGTGCTGCTGGGGGCGTTGAAGATGTCGTCTTCGGCGCGGTCATAGACGCGGCCCCAGATCTGGGCGCCCAACTGGCCGCCGACGACCGGCCCGGCCAGATAGAACTGGCCCTGGCTCCAGTCGCCGCTGTCGCCGCTTTCCTGGGCGACATGGTCCGCCGACACCGTGCCGCCCCAGCGGTCGGGCACCTTGCGGGTGATGATGTTGACGACGCCGCCGATGGCGTCCGAGCCATAGAGGGACGACATCGGCCCACGCACCACCTCGATCCGCTCGATGGCCGAGACCGGCGGGGTGAAGCTCTGCTCCAGGCCGCCGTTGCCGTTGACCCGGGCGTCGCGCGTCGACTGGCGCCGCCCGTCCACCAGCGTCAGGGTGTAGGCGCCGGGCAGGCCTCGGATGAAGATGTCCTGGAAGTTCGAGCCGCCGCTGACCGACACCCCCTCGACGTCGCGCACCGCGTCGAACAGGTCCGAATAGGCGCGGCTTTCCAACTGCTGTGCGGTGATCAGAGTGATGGTCGCCGGCGCTTGCTCGATCCTTTGGCCGCGGGTCGAGGCGGTGACCACCACCTCATCGACGGCGGTGGCGTTCTGGGCCAGGACCGGCGGAGCCGCCAGCAGGCCCGCCGCAGCGGCGAGGACAGCCAGAGAAGAGGTGCGGGTCATCGAGGCTCATCCGTGCCGGGAACAATGAGGCTCTTCCTTAATGAGAGCCGTTCTTAGTTGCAACGCGACCCGCGCCCAAGGGCGAATGAAAAAGCCGGCGGGGCGGGGGCCTTGAACGAGCGAGGGGTCTTGGACGAAGCGCGGCGTCAGGCGCGGGCGCTCTCCATCACCCCGCCGCCCACGCGCAGGGCCGCGCCGGTGGTGGCGCTGGACAGCGGCGAGGCGACGTGGACGCGCAGGTTGCTACCTCCTGCGGCTCGGCGAAGCGGCGGATCAGGGTCGAGGGGCGGTTCTCGGCCAGGAAACAGGCCTCGATCTGGTCCTCGGGACTGCCCTGATCGCGCGCCAGGTCGGCCAGGAAGGCGCGGGCGCCCTCGGTCCGCGTCGGGCCGGGCAGGAGACTGTGTTGGCGGTGACGCCCGTGCCGGCCGGCGCCTTGGCGTAGCCGCGCGACAGGGCCTGCAGGGCCGCCTTGGACACGCCGTAGTGGACCATTTCGACCGGGATGTTCTGAGCCGACTCGCTGGAGATGAAGATCAGGCGGCACCAGCCCCTGGCCTTCATGATCGGCGCATAGTGGCGCGACAGGCGGGCGGCGGCCTGAACCAGATCGTGCGCCTCACATCAATGGGTCCTGAGGCTAGGCAGCGGATATGAGTATCTTCATGCCAAGAAGCGGATCGCAGGTGTGAGGCATCGCCCCAATCCCTGCTTCCCGCACCCAAGTCTCTCAAAGCCCCGCTGATGCACTCAGCGGGGCTTTCTGCTTTCTGGGCCGGACCCAGCCCAACAGCCACCGTCAGACTGCGGTGCACTTCCAGTGGGAACTTACCCAGGCCTTCCACAGGGATGGATCCACCCGATCGATCGCGTCTCCCGATGCCGCATTGCTGGGTTGCGGCCGGCTTGGCGGACGGGGGTGAGCCAGCCGGCGACCCGCCGCGCGGATCCGACGCGCCTCGCCGAGAGGGGAGCCCGGCGGCGGGTCTGAACGGCGTCGTCAACCGAACGGCGAAGGCTCGACCGACGAACTGGTTTCATGCCGATGTCCGCCCACACACCAACTGAAAAGCCATCTTCACCCAAGCTTGGCCGGAGTGTCGCCGAAGCGTGAGCGAGCGATCATGAACCTCATCTAAAGCCCGTCGCCGTCGCAGGGGGACAGGATGAAGTTCGAGCTAGCGCCACCTATAACGGCTCGGCTGAAAATCGCAGCCGGCGTGTTCATTGCCGCGTCTCTGGCGGCGTCGCCGTATGGAGCGGCTTCGGCCTCGGCGGAAGAGTCGCAGGCCCTGGCCCGCCTGCCGCTGCGTCAGAACGGCGGGGCGTGGGATTCCGGCCATGTGCAGGGGATCGCCGTCGATGTCGAGGGCGGCTTCATCTATTACTCCTTCACCAATCTGCTGGCCAAATACGATCTCGAGGGGCGGCTGGCGGGGACCCTGGTCGGCTGGACGGGTCATCTCGGCGATCTGGCCTTCAATCCCGCCGACGGCAAGCTCTACGGCTCGCTGGAGTACAAGGCGGACGAGGCCTTCTATATCGCCGTGATCGACGTCGCGGGCTTGGCGCAGGTCGGGGTGGAGGCGAGCCGGAGCGATCTGTTCAAGACGGTGCACCTGGCGGAAGTCGCGCGCGATTACGCCGCGGACATGGACGGCGACGGGCGGTTCGACGGCGATACGCCCAGGACCCGCGACCACCGATACGGCGCTTCGGGCATCGACGGGGTGGCGTTCGGGCCGCGCTTCGGACGCAGGGACGGCGAGACCCTCCTGACCGTGGCCTATGGCGTCTATGGCGACGTGGCGCGCGCGGACAACGATCATCAGGTCCTGCTGCAGTATGACGTCTCCGACTGGGCGCGCTACGCCCGGCCGCTGTCCGAGGCGGCGCCGCATCGCCAGGGGCCGGCCGCGGTCGACGGCAAATATTTCGTCCGCACCGGCAATACGACTTACGGCGTGCAGACCCTGGCCTATGACGCCGAGGCCGGACGCTGGTTCATGGGCGTCTATCAGGGCCGCAAGCTCGCATTTCCCAACTATCTGCTGTTCGCGGTCGAGGCCGAGGCGCGCCCGGCGCGGGGCGATCTGATCGGCGTGCCCGACGCGGCCGGCGAAGGCTGGGAGCAGGGGGTGCTGCTGCCCCTGGCTGCGGATGGTCTGGAAGACCCGGTCACGGGTGTGCGGGGCTGGCGCCGGAAGGCCGACGTCGGGCTGCAGGCCCTGGGGAGCGGTCTCTTCTATGTGGCGGAGAATTCCGGGGGGAAGGGCGCGCAGACCGCAGACATCGTCCTCATGCGCTGGACCGGCGACCCCGAGGCTCCCTTCGCGCCCGTCGATGCCGACGAACGGTCCCGGCGTCTTGCGATGCGCTGAACCTCGTCCGACCGCGCCTCTCGGGCCGCTGATCGCCGCGGCCTGAAACCATCCCGCTCTTTTCACCTCCCAGTCATTCGAGTCGACCCCATGAAATCCCGTTCGCCCTACCTCGCCGGCGTCAGCCCGCGAGCCCTGTTGCTGTATCCGCTGATGGCGGCCGCCTTCGCCGCGGCGGCGCCCCAGACGGCGGCGGCGCAAGCCGTCGATCAGGCCTCCCTTCAGGCGGCCGTGGGGGCCGGCGCCGTGCGTGGCCGGGTGTTCGACACCGCCACGGGCGAATATGTCCGCAACGCCGAGGTGAGGGTCGAGGGCTCCAGCCAGATCGCCTATTCAGGCGACGGCGGCGTCTTCCGCCTGAGCGGTCTGCCGGCGGGCGAGGTCGTCCTGTTGGTCCGCTACGCCGGTCTGCAGGAGGCGCGCGTGGTCGCCAACGTGGGCGCGGGTCAGACGGCGGTCGTCGATGTCGAACTGCGGGCGCCGTCCTATGGCGCGGCCCAGGACGCGGCCTCGGTCGCGGACGTCGTGGTCACGGCCGCGCGGGGCGGTCAGGCCAAGGCGCTGATGGAGCGCCGCGTGGCGATGAACGCCAAGAACGTCGTCCCGGCCGACAACTTCGGCGCCCTGACCATGGGCGACGTGGGCGAGTTCATGAAGTCCATGCCGGGCCTGTCGATCGACTATACCGAGGTCGACGCCACGGCGGTGCGCATCGGCGGCCTGCCGCCCAAATACTCGACCTTCACCATGGACGGGGCCCGCATGGCCACGGCCACCTCGAACAACAACTCGGGGCGTCAGAACTCGTTCGAGCAGATGTCGATCACCGGCATCGAGACGATCGAGCTGAACCACACCCTGCTGGCCGGCATGGACGCCGACTCGCCGGGCGGCAGCATCAACCTGCGCAGCAAATACGCCTTCCAGCTGCCCGAGCGTCAGCTGCGCTTCCAGCTGGGCGGGGTGGCGACCTCGGACTCGGCCCTGTCGCGCCACTACATGCCCGACGACAAGAAGCATTCCAGCCTCTACCCCTCGGCCCAGTTCTCCTACGCCGACGTCTTCATGGACGGCCGCCTGGGCCTGGCCGTCAGCGCCAGCCACAACGCCAACTATGTGCAGCAGGACCGCATCCAGACCGACTGGTCCTACCTGGCCGACGGCCGGGTGCTGCCCTATCAGGTCATGTGGCGTCCGGGTCCGAAGCTGACCAGCCGCACGGCCGCCAACCTGGCGCTGGACTATAAGATCACCGAAGACCTGATCTTCTCCCTGCGCAGCAACTACTCCTTCTATGACGTGGAGTATTTCAACCAGTACACCTATCTGACGTTCGGCACGGCGACGCAGTCCTACGCCACGGCGGGCTCGACCGGCACGCATATCGTGGTCAATCCGAACGGCCGGAACACCCGCCTGCACACCGGCTATTCGCACCGCTACGCCGGAACGCCGACCTATCTGATCGCGCCCAAGCTGGAGTACAAGGGCGAGACGTGGGAAGCGGCGTTGCGCGCCAGCTATTCCTCGGCGGAGTTCAACTTCCGCGACGCCAGCAAGGGCTTCTTCCAGCGGACCGACAATCATCTGACGGGCATCGGCTTCGAGATGGAGCGCGACTCCACCGACTCCAACGCCTGGTATCTGCGCCAGACGGCGGGCCGTTCGTGGAGCGACCCGATGAACTTCAACCGCGACATCTCCATCGGCAACAACATCCGCACGGCCGAGTCGAACGCCGTCAACGACATGTATTCGTTGAATCTGGACGTGAAGAAACGCCTCAGCCTTGGGGACGCTCACTTCACCCTGATGGGGGGGCTGGGCGCACGCAGCAACGACTGGCGCACCGACGAGGGCTCCTATCAGCAGTTCCGATATGTCGGCTCGACCGGCGACCTGACCCAAAGGGCGCCCGAGGCGGTGATCCCGTGGACGCAGAAATACCGCTTCGAGATGATCGGCTTCGATGCGGGCAATATGAACGCCCAGGGCTGGCGCGCCGACAGCCACTACGGGATGTACGACATCTATCGCGCGCACCCCGAGTATTTCGTGGCGGACGAGGTCGGAAACCTGAAGCGCCGTCTCGACAACGACAAGCGGGTCAAGGAGAGCATCAGCTCCGCCTATGTCGAGGCCCAGGCCGACGCCGGGCGCGCGCGCTTCGACCTGGGGCTGCGCTATGAGAAGACCGAGACGGAAGCCCGGATCGCCCTCATCCGGCCGCTGAAGGAGGTCACCGACGCCGGCTATTCGGTGAACACGATCCAGGGCCTGCTCTATCAGTACAACGACGGGACCTATCAGGATCGCAAGGGCGAGTATGACGACTGGTTCTGGAGCGGCGGGGTCAAGTACGATTTCACCGACAAGCTGGTGGGCCAGCTATCCTTCAGCCAGTCGATCCTGCGCCCCGACTACGGCAATCTGGGCGGGGTGGTCTCGGTCAACGACGACACCATGATCGTCACCGTGCCGAACCCGGAGCTGAGGCCCGAGCATTCGACGAAGTACTACGCCAGCCTGCAATACTATCTGGAGCCGTCGGGCATCATCGGCCTGTCGGTCTATCAGCTCGACATGGACGACATGCAGGTCACGGGCATGACGGTGAATCCCGAAGACGTCGGCTTCGATCCGGCCGAATATGCGGGCTACACCTTCCGCAGCGCCCAGAACCTGGGGGGGACCAGCACCAACCGGGGCGCGGTGCTGGAATACAATCAGCAGCTGACCTTCCTGCCGGGCGCCTGGCGGGGGCTCGGCCTGCACGGCTCGGTGACCTATCTGGACCCGGACGGCGAGCGCCAGAGCACGCCCAAACAGGCCGCCAACTGGGGCGTCCGATACAACATCGGCCGCTTCGATTTCCAGCTGAACGGCAACTGGCAGTCGAAGTATCGGGTCAGTGGGCTGAACAATACGCCGACCACGGCGAACAACGGCATCCTGTATCACTCCCCGCGCGAGCTGTGGAACGTCAGCGTCAACTACAAGATCAATGACCGCTTCGATCTGATGCTGGCGGGCCGGAACATCTTCAACGCGCCCGACATCATCTATTCCAACGAGCGCGACCGGGTGCAGCAGTACACCGTCTACGGTTCGATGTGGAACATCGGCGTCAAGGGCGTCTTCTGATCCGTCCGCACCACCGAGGATACGACCGCCGCGCCGTCCAGCGACAGCGCGGCGGTCGGCCACCTTCTTTTCAAAGGACATCCCATGGCTCTGAGGCTTGATCGACGACGGCTGGTGATGGGCGGCGGCCTGGGCCTGGCGGCCCTGGCGCTGCCGGGCGGCGCGGCGCTGGCGCAGACCCTGTTGAGCGCGTCGGGCTTCACCCACGGCGTGGCCAGCGGCGAACCGGGGCCGGATTCGTTGTTGTTGTGGAGCCGCTATGTCCCCGTCGGCGAACCGGGAGAGACGCGGCTCGACGCCGAGATCGCCCTGGACCCCGACTTCCGCCAGGTGGCGGCGCGCGGGGTGGTGCGCACGGGCGCCTATCGCGACTGGACGGTCAAGATCACCCTGGACGGGCTGGAGCCCGGCCGGACCTATTGGTACCGCTTCATCGGCCCGGATGGATCGCACTCGCAGACGGGCCGGGCGCGGACCCTGCCGGTCGGCCGGGCCGAGCGGTTCCGCATCGGTCTGTTCTCCTGCTCGAACCTGCCGATGGGATGGTTCAACGCCTATGCCCATGCGGCGGCGCGCGACGACGTCGATCTGTGGCTGCACGTCGGCGACTATGTCTATGAGTACGGCATCAGCTCCTACGCCATGGACGACCGCATCGCCGAGCGCGCGGTCCTGCCCGCCCACGATCACGAGATGACGGCGCTGGCCGATTACCGCCTGCGCTTCGCCTGCTACCGCGCCGATCCCGATCTGCAGGCCCTGCATGCGGCGGCGGCCATGGTCTGCGTCTGGGACGATCATGAATCGACCAACGACAGCTGGGAGGGCGGAGCCCAGAACCATCAGCCGGCGACCGAGGGCGACTGGAGCACGCGCCGCGCCGCCGCCGTCCAGGCCTATCTGGAATGGATGCCGATTTCCGAAGAGCCGTGGAAATCCTATCCGATCGGCGATCTGGCCACCCTGTACCGCACGGAATCGCGCCTGATCGGCCGCACCCGCCAGGCCGACATCGGCGCCGCCTATCGCGAGGGGACCGAAGCCGCCCTGACCGCCTTCCGCGACGGCGTGTGGCAGGACGCCTCGGCCACCATGCTGGGCTCGACCCAGGAGGCCTGGCTGGCGCGCGAACTGCGGGCCAACGCCCGGACCACGGCCTGGCAGGTGGTGGGCATGGGCACCATCATGGGCCGCACCGTCATGCCTCGCGATGCGCTGGACTGGCTGCGGCCGGACCTGAGCGAGGGCGCCGTTCGGTCCTTCGCCAACGCCGCGCGGGCCGGGCGGGTCGGCCTGCCGATGTGGATGGACCGCTGGGACGGCTATCCGGCGGCGCGCTCGCGCTTCCTCAAGGCGGCCCAGGCGGCCGACGCCGATCTGGTCATGCTGTCGGGCGACAGTCATAACGCCTGGGCCTTCTCCCTGTCGCAAGACGGCCGTCCGGCGGGCGTGGAGTTCGCGGGACAGGCCGTGACCTCCAACGGGATGGAGAAGCAGCTGGGCGTCGCGCCGTCGGTCGCGGCCCGATCCTTCGTCGCCGCCAATCCGGAAATGACCTGGGCCCAGCCCAGCGGGCGCGGATACATGATGATCGACGTCACCCCCGATCGCGTCAGCGGCGAGTGGATCTTCATGGAGACGATCAAGGCGCGCAGCACGACTGTCGCCGGCGTGCACCGGATGGCGGTCGAGAAGGGGCGGCGACGCTTCCTGGCCTAACGGCGTCTTCGGGGCGCTTGACCGACGTCGGAAGCGCACGCCCGGGGCACCGCGGGGCGAGGCCGCAGGGTCGGCGCCGGATAAGCGGCGCCTGTCGCCGTCTTGCCGCAAGGCGGTGACCTCGGCGCCAAGCTCGACCCTTAGGAGGGGGCCGTCCGAGGAAGGGTCCAGGCCGTGGCGCACCACTTTGACGAAGGCCGCGCGCGCTGGCTGTTGCGGGAGGCGCTGCCGCACGAACCGGCCCTGCGCGCCTGGCTGATGCGGCGGCGCGTGGACGGGCTGGAGCCCGAGGACGTGATCCAGGAGTGCTACAGCCTTCTGGCGGCGCGCGACCGGGTGGACGACATCCGGCATCCGAAGGCCTATCTGTTTCAGACGGCGCGGTCTCTTGTCTCGGCCCACGTCAGGCGGGCGCGGATCGTGCCCTTCCAGGCGCTTGACGACCTCGACGGCGGGGAGCTGTTCGAGGACGCGCCGTCGCCCGAGCGCATCGTTTCCGACCGGGACGCCTTGCGGAGGCTGGCCCAGGCCATCGCCGCCCTGCCGCCGCAGGCGCAGCGCGCCCTGATCCTGCGGCGCGTCCACGATCTGCCCCAGCAGGAGATCGCCCGGCGCATGGGCCTGTCCGAGAATACGGTCGAAAAACATATCGCCCGGGGCCTGCGACTGCTGATCGCCTGGCGAACGGGTGGCGGAACGGCGCCGGGCCAAACCTCTTCCTTCAAGCAAGCAATCACAGGCGCTCCCGATGGGCGAAAGACCGACCAGCCGACAGATCGACGACCAGGCCGCGGACTGGGCCGCCCGCCGCGACCGGGCCGTCCTGTCCGAGGCTGACCGCGTCGCCCTGGACGCCTGGCTGGCCGACGATCCGCGCGCGGCGGGTGCCTTGTTGCGCGCCGAGGCCGTGGCGCTGGAGACGCGGTCGGCGAGGGCGTTGGGGACCGACTTCGACCCCGGCCGGTTCGCGGGCGCTGCGGGATCGTCGCCGCCGTCGCGGCGTCGGCTGCTGGCCTGGGCCGGGGCCGCGGCGGCTTCTGTGGCCGCCGGGGGTCTGGCGCTTCCCCTGCTGACGGCCGGGGAGGCGCACGCCACGGCGGTGGGCGAGGTGCGTCTGGTGCCGCTGGCGGACGGCTCGACCATGACGCTGAACACCGACAGCCGCGCCGTCGTGCGGTTCGACAAGGGTCGGCGCGAGGTCGAGGTGACGCGGGGCGAGGCCTATTTCTCGGTGGCGCGCGACGCCGCGCGGCCCTTCGTCGTGAAGCTGGGCGCGCGTTCGGTGCGCGCCGGCGGCGGCGCCTTCACCGCCCAGCGTCTGGAGGCCGGGCGCTCCGAGGTGACCATCCAGAGCGGCGACCTGCGGTTGGATGCGGCGGGGGCGGATCGCCCGGTGGGGGCCAACGCCCGCGTGATTCTGCGCGCCGAGGGCGGGGCGGAACTGGTCGCGGTGGCGGCCCGCGACATCGACCGGTCGCTGGTCTGGCGCGAGGGCAAGCTGGCCTTCGAAGGCGAAACCCTGGCCCAGGCGGCGGCGGCCTTCGCGCGTTATGGCGGTCCGCGTATCCGCATCGACGATCCGGGTCTGGCGCAGGAGCCGATCACCGGCCTGTTCGCCGCCAACGATCCCGTCGGGTTCAGCCGCGCCGCCGCCCTGGCCCTGGACGCCCGGGTGCGGCCCAGGGACGGGGATCTGGTGATCGTTCGGCAAAGCCCCGGCGAAAGTTTCGTGACGCATGGCGGAGGCGCGGGCCAGCCGTCTCTTCGTCCCTGAACGCGCCGTCGGCGCATCGGGGAACCTCCATGCCTTCCAATCGTAGCCTTCTGTCCTGCGGCGCGGCCGCCGTGGCCCTCTGCGTCGCCTCCCAGGCCGCGGCCCAGACGCGCAGCTTCAACCTTCCGGCCCAGCCGGCGGTCTCGGCCATCCCCGAGTTCGCCCGTCAGGCCCAGGTTCAGGTCGTGGCGCCCGCGCGCGATCTGGAAGGCGTGCGCACCCCGGCCGTCAGCGGCGACCTGGACGTGCGCGAGGCCCTGGCGCGCCTGATCGCGGGCACGCCGCTGCGGGTGGCGGCGCATCAGGGCGGGGTGGTGACGCTGCGTTCCTCGGCGCCGGCGGGCGCGCCGGGCGTGCTGACGGGACGGGTGCTGGACCCGGCGACGGGCCAGTACATGCCCAACGCCGTGATCCGCGTAACCGACGCCTCGGGCCAGCGGCGCACGGCGGCGGCGGGCGAGCGCGGCGAATTCCGTCTGACGGGGGTGGCGCCCGGCGAGGCCGAGGCCGGCGTCAGCTTCACGGGCTACGCCGACCAGTCCGTCAGGGTCCTCATCCGCTCGGGCGAGACGGCCCGCCTGGACTTCGACCTCTTTCGCCCGGGCGCGGACGGCGAAGCGATCACGCTGGCCGATGTGGTGGTGACGGCCTCGTCGCGGGACGGCGACGCTCGCGCCATCATGGGGCAGCGCCGCTCCATGGACATCAAGAACAACCTGTCGTCGGAATCCTTCGGCTCCATCGACGAGGGCAATGTCGGCGAGTTCATCCGCTACATGCCGGGCGTGGACGCCGAGGGCGAAGGCGACGATACGGTGCGCTATATCCGCCTGCGCGGCCTGCCGCCGGAATACGCCTCGATCACCGTCAACGGGGTCAGCATGGCGGCGGCCGACGCCAACGCCGGCTCCTCGACCTCGCGCTCCTTCAGCTTCGAGCAGGTGTCGCTGAGCAGCATCGACGCCATTGAAATCTCCAAGACCGTCAGCGCCGACGTGGACGCCAACGCCCCGGCGGGCACCATCAACCTGCGCACCAAGCGCGCCTTCGACCGAAAGGGGCGCCGGATCAGCGCCTCGGTTTCGGGGTACACCCATTCGGACATGTGGAACGACCGCGCGACGGGGCCGGGCGAGGGCGAGCACGACGCCCGCGTCGCCCCCAGCGGTCAGATCGAATATTCCGACGTCTTCTTCGACCGTCGCCTGGGCGTGGTGGCGTCGATCAGCCAGTCGAACACCTACACGGAGATGGAGCAGTCCTACTATCCGCGCTCCTACGTCCCCACTGCGGTCAGCCCGGACCCGATGGCGATGAACAGCATCTACGTCCACATGCGGGCGCAGGAGGTGTCGCGTTTCGCCGGGTCGCTGACCCTGGACTGGAAGGCGACGGACCGGCTGATCCTGTCGCTGGCCTCGATCTACAACAACGCCTACCTGTGGTCCGGCCAGCGCAACTACAGCTTCACGACCGGCGCCCGCGCCTATGGCGTGATCGGCGACGCGGCCGTGGACTTCACCACCCGCCAGCCGACGAGCGCCGAGGGCGTGTCGGCGGGGTCGAACATCATCGCCAAGCGCGGAGAGGGCACGACCTTCGTGCCCAGCTTCGAGTATCGGGGCGACCGCTTCGTCCTGGACGGCAACCTGTCCTATTCGGACTCGACCAGCACCTATGACCCGCTGAAGGAAGGCGCGGTCTACAGCTTCGTCACCGCCCCCTCGGCCAGCGGCAATTTCAGCGCCTTCCGTCCGGGCCTCGACAGCACCCAGTTCCAGATCCGGCAGATCAGCGGCCTCGACTGGGCCGATCCGAAAAGCTTCTCGCGCGCCAACACCCTGACCTTCAACACCGAGGACGGGCGCTTCGCCAGCACCGAACTGATCAACGGGGGGCTGAACCTGACGGTGGACGTCAAAACCCCGGTCGCGCCGATCACCTTCAAGACCGGGTTGAAGGCCAAGCGCTCGGTCTATGATTTCGGCAATGAGCGCGTGGCCCATCAGTACCGCTATGTCGGCCCTCTCAGCGTGGCGGACTTCATGGCCGAGCACGCCAGCGCCAATGTGCTGAACTTCAACGACATGGGCATCCAGTATGCGTCGCTGTCGGGCTCGAACACCCTGTTCATGCCCAGCAACTACAAGATCGGCGCCCTGTTCCAGAGCCGTCCCGACCTGTTCCAGCACGTGCTGACGGCGGCCAACTACTATACCGCCTACATCGCCAACCGCCGCCATTTCGAGGAGGATTCGAACGCGGCCTACATCATGGCCACCTCGGAGCTGAATGATCGGCTGACCCTGCGGGCGGGCCTGCGCTGGGAAGAGACCCTGACCCGCTCGCGCGAGGTCGATGCCCTGAGCGCCGAAGAGGTGCGGGCCGCGGGCTACGCCGTCACGGCCTCGACCGGACGGGCCGCGACCATCGAGGGGCTGAAGCACCAGTTCGAAAGCCGTCCCCAGGTCAACCGCAAGGGCGAGTACGACCACTTCTTCCCCAGCGCCTCGGCCAAGTTCGCCGTCACCGACAGCATGGACCTGCAACTGGGCTACAGCCGCACCATCCGGCGGCCCGAGGTCAACGTCCTGGCGGGCGTCTGGTCGGTCAATGACGAGGAGCGGATCGTCACGGCCCCCAATCCGGGCCTGGAGCCGGAAGTCTCGGACAACCTCTCGGTGCGCCTGGCCAAGTATTTCGAGCCGGTCGGCCTAGTGGCGGTCAACTATTACCGCAATGAGGTGAAGGGCCTGTTCCAGACCGAGGAGATGACGGCCGAGGAGTTCGGCTACACCGGTGCGGAATACGCCGGCTACACCTTCCGCACCACGCAGCGGGTCAGCGGCGAGGCCATCAGCATCGAGGGCTATGAGGTCGAGTTCAACCACAGCCTGACCTATCTGCCCGGTCCGCTGGACGGCCTGACGGTGCGCGGCTCCTTCACCCACAACAGCCCCCAGATCCCGATCGCCGGTTCGGCCGAGAACTTCGGCGCCCTGTCGCTGGCCTATCAGAAGGGGCCGCTGCGGCTGAACCTGAACACGGCCTGGACCGGCGACAAGCTGAACAGCGCCGCGACCGGCTCCTACATCAAGGCGCGGACCGCCATGAACCTGTCGGGATCGTGGAACCTGCGGCCGGGCGTCAGCACCTTCTTCTCCGTGCGCAATCTGCTGAACGCGCCCATGCACATCATGCTGCCGGGCGTCGACACGCCCAACGGCCCGATCGGCGACCACGCGGGCGACTATCGCGAATACGGGATGAGCGGCAGCTTCGGCGTCCGGGCGGTGTTCTGATGGGGGGGCTGCTGACCGACCGCCGTCGCCTGCTGGCGGGGGGCGGGGGGCTGTTGCTGGCGTCGGGTCTGCCGGCCCGGCTGACCGCCGCGCCGCGTCTGGGCGACTATCCGTTCAGTCTGGGCGTGGCGGCGGGCGATCCTGCGCCGGACGGCTTCGTCATCTGGACCCGGCTGGCGCCGCGTCCTCTGGACGAGCACGGCGGCATGCCGATGCGCCCGATCACGGTGCGCTGGGAGGTGGCCGAGGATGATCGCTTCGATCGCGTCGTGCGCGGCGGCGAGGCGGTCGCGCGCCCCGAACTGGCGCACAGCGTCCATATCGAGGTCGAGGGCCTGAAGCCCCGCCGGCCCTACTGGTACCGCTTCCGGCTCGAGGGCGGGGACGCCAGTCCTGTCGGCATGGCCCGCACGGCGCCCGCCGCTCACGACGATCCCGATCGGGTGCGCCTGGCCGTGGCGGGCTGCCAGCACTATCAGGGCGGCTGGTTCGACGCCTGGCGTCATCTGAGCCGGGAGCCTGATCTGGACGCCGTCTTCCACTACGGCGACTACATCTACGAAGGAGGGCCCGTGGCTGATCCGCCGGTCATCCTGGACGCACGGGGCCGTCCGGCGGACCGCCGCCATGTCGGAGGCGAGCTCTACAGCCTGGACGACTACCGACGCCGCTACGCCCAGTACAAGACCGATCCGGACCTGCAGGCCGCCCACGCCGCCGCCGCCTTCATCGTCAGCTTCGACGACCATGAGGTCGACAACAACTGGGCGGGCGACTTCGATCAGGACGGCACGCCGCCCGAGGCCTTCGTCCTGCGCCGCCGCTCGGCCCTGCAGGCCTGGTACGAGCATATGCCGGTGCGCCGAGCCCAGGCGCCGGGCGCGCACGGTCTGACCATGCACCGCCGGCTGGACTATGGGCGGCTGATGCGGATGCATGTGCTGGACACCCGCTCATATCGCAGCGACCAGCCGTGCGAGCGTCCGCAGGAACGCCACTGTCGCCCGGCGGACGCGCCCGACGTCACCATGCTGGGCGCGGCGCAGGAAGCCTGGCTGGCGGACGGCCTGCGCGGCGGGGCGCGGTGGAACCTGATCGCCCAGCAGGTCTTCGTCATGCCGGTGCGCCGGCTGACGCCGGACGGCCGGGTGCGGATGGGGGCGGGCGACACCTGGGGCGGCTATCCCCAGGCGCGGGCCCGTCTGGTGAAGACCATCACCGACCTGGGCCTGGCCAACGTCGTGGTGGCCTCGGGCGACGCCCACATCCACGCCGTCGGGACCGTCCCCCTGCGCGACGACGAGCCGGACGGCCCGGCCGCCGCCGTGGAGTTCCTGGCCACCTCCATCGCCTCAGGCGGGGACGGCGCGGCCGAGACCGAGGGTACGAAGGCCATGCTGGCGGGCAGCCCGCACATGAAGCTGGTCAACGCCCAGCGCGGCTATCAGACCTTTGAGGTGACGCGAGGCGAATGGCGCACGGACCTCAAGGTGCTGGACCGCATCCAGCGTCCGGGCGGCGCGCTGAGCACGCTGGCGTCCTTCACCGTGGAGCGCGACCGGCCTGCGCTTGAGTGAAAAGGGGTAGGCGACGGCGGTCGTGAAGCCTTCGCCCCGGGTCTCACCCCTCGTCGGCGATGATGGGGGCTCGGGTTTCGTGATTGAAACGGGCCACGAATTTTTCCAGCAGGGTCAGAAACTGTTCGGCTTCTTCATCTGAAAAGGCGGACAGGGCCTGTTGCTGCGCCTGAGCCGCCGCCGTGCTGAGGCTTTCGAGCTTGCGCTCGCCCTTGGCCGTCAGGACGATGATCTTGCGCCGACGGTCCTGGGGGTCTTCGATGCGGACAACCAGCCCGTCCTGCTCCAGCTTCTTGATGACGAGGCCGGTCGTCGAGCGATCCAGGCCGACCTTCTTGGACAGGCCGATCTGATCCAGCCCTTCAAAGGCGCGAAGAATGACCAGCACCCCGTACTGGGTGGTCGTGACGCCCTGATCGGCCGCCCTTTCCATGAAGATGGAGACGGTGATCTGGTGCGCCCGGCGAATAAGGAAGCCCGGGCGCTTGTAAAGCGCGGCCAGGCTTTTGGGATCCGTCACTTGGTGGGACACTCAGCGACCTCAGCAGGGTAGGGCGAGAAACAGGTCTTCATGCAGGGCGCCGGCAGACGCGACCACCCGGGGGCGACGACACAGGCCTGCGCCTGCGGCGTCGTATAGGGTTGATCAGGCGACTGTCAATTCGCGTAGGCGCGGATCGTTCAGAGCCACATCAGCATCTGTGAGAAGATCGACGTCCGGTTTCGCCTTCGCCTCCACCAATTTCCGGCCGTGCACATAGTCCTTGGTGGCGTTGACGCAGTCCAGTGCGATTATTTGTCTGTTCTTCAAGTAGACGACCGAGAAGGACCGTGCGCCGGGATCGCCGCGCACCACGGCGAGGTCATGTCCTTGCGACAGGCCGACGGTTTGGAGCCTCAGATCATACTGATTGGACCAGAACCACGGCGTAGCCCGATACGGTTTGTCGTCGCCCAGGATGGATTTCGCGACAACGCCAGCCTGATCGACAGCATTCTGCACGGATTCGAGACGGATGCGGGCGTTATCGGCGAAGCCGCTGACATGGGCCGCGCAGTCGCCCAAGGCGTAAACGTCCGGCAGGCTCGTACGGCATGCCTCGTCGACATCCACCCCGTTGCTGCAGACGGCCCCGGCCTCGGCCAGGGGCTGCACCGAGGGGATGACCCCGATGCCGACCAGAACCATATCCGCCGGGATTGGCTCGCCGTCCTCCATCTGGACGCCGCTGACCTTGCCGTCCTGGCCGATCAGGCCCCGAACCCGGGCGTTCAGCCGGATGTCCACGCCGTGGCCGCGATGGACGTCCTCAAAGAAGCGGGACAGGGGTTCGCCGGCGACCCTGGCGAGGACCCGGTCCTGGTTCTCCAGGAGGGTGACGGTCTTGCCCGCCTTGCTGAGCACGGCGGCCGCTTCCAGACCGATATAGCCGCCGCCGATGATCACCACATCCCGGATGCAGGGCAAGGAAGCCAGAACCGCCTCGGCGTCCTCGCGCACCCGCATAACGTGGACGCCTTCCAGCTCGGCGCCCTCGCAGGTCAGACGGCGGGCGGCGCAGCCTGCCGCCCAGATCAGCTTGCCGTAGGTCAGGGTTCGGCCGTCGGAAAGGGTGAGGCGGCGATCGCCGGCGTCAACCGTCTCGGCGCGCAGGCCGAGGATGAACTGAACCTGCTTTTCCCGCCAGAACTCCGCCGGGCGGATAAGCAGACGATCGAAGGTTTTCTCCTGGGACAGGAACTCCTTGGACAGCGGCGGGCGCTCGTAGGGCAGGTGGGCTTCCGCGCCCACGACGCCGAGGCTCCCTTCAAATCCGTTCTGACGGAGGGCGATGGCGACCTGGGCGCCGGCATGACCGGCGCCGACGATAAGAGCGTCAAAATCAGGCATGCAGAGACTCCTTTCGGGCAGAGAAAATCAGCGCGAGGCCGGCGCCGGCCGCGAGCGTCGTGCAGGCGGCGGCCAGCAGCGCGGGGGCGGCGCCCCTGCCGAGCCCCATGGAAAGCAGCAGCGACAGGCAGGTCGCGCCGATGGCCGAACCGACCAGCCTCGTGGTCGAGATCATGGCCCCGGCCGTGGCGCTGCGATGCGACGGGGCCGCGCTCATTATCATGTGGTTGTTGGGGGTCAGGAAAAGGCCCAGCCCGGCTCCGCCCATCACGAGGGGGAGGGCTAGTCTCAAATAGCCGGGATAATCCTCGGGCAGGACGGCGATGCAGAGGAAGGCGGTGGTGCTGATCGCCATGCCCAGGCCGCTCAACGCCCCCCTCGATGTTCTGTCGGCCAGAATCCCGGCCAGGGGCGCGGCGCAGAACATGGCCAGGGGCGAAGACGCCATCAGGCCGCCGATCTGGGCGGGACCCAGGCCGTAGGCCGTCTGTAGCCTGAAGGGCAGCGACAGGTTGAACGTCATGGTCCCGGCGAAGGCCAGCAAGGCGGCGAGCACGGGCAGGGCGAAGCGAGCCTGGTTCAGCAGGTCAACGGGCAGGGTGGGGTGATCCGAACGCAGTTCGCGGCGGATGAACATCCAGCCGATGGGCAGGCCGACGGCGGCCAGCCCCGCCGCCGGCCAGCCGGCCTCGCCCTGGGCGGCCAGGCCGAGGGCTCCGATCAGGGCGCCGAAGGTCGCGGCGCACAGAAGGGCGCCGACGAGATCGAAGCGGCTTTTGGAGGGAGGCGGTTCGGGCAGGCTTCGCCCCAGCAGCAGGGAGACAAGGGCGAAGGGGGCGGCGGCCACGAACACCCACCGCCAGGATCCGAACGTCAGGAGCAGGCCGCCCACGGTGGGGGCCATGGCCGAAGCCGAGGCGATGATGACGCTGTTGAGCGCCAGGCCCTGGCCGAGGCGCCTTGTGGGATAAATGCGGCGAAGAAGGCCGACATTGACCGAGAGCACTGCGGCGACGCCCAGGGCTTGGGCTACGCGCGTCATCAGCAGGCTGGGCAGGCTGTTGACGAGGAAGCAGAGCAGGGTCGCCGTAACGAACAAAAGCTGTCCGGCCTGGTACAGTCGTCGGTTGCCGATCACGTCGCCCAGGGACGACAAGGGCAGCAGGGCCATCAACAGCACCATCTGATAAAGGCTGACGACCGCGACGGCGGCCGACGGGCTGACGTTCAGCTCTCGGGCCAGGATGGGCAGGGCCACGGTGGCGATGGTGTTGTCCATCACCAGAAGGGCCGTGCCGAAGGACAGGGCCAGGATCGCCCATGCGCGGCGCGGCATGGGCAGGCCGGTCTCCGGCCCGCCTTGGCTCGCATGCGCCCTGCCGGTGGGGACGCTCACTCGCAGATGACGTTCAGCAGAACCTGGCGCTTCTCTTCGCGAATGATCTTCAGGGCGCGACGGATGGCGTCCGGCAGGGCCTTGGGCTCCGTGACCTTCTCGCCGTGGCCGCCCGAAGCGGTGCAATAGAACTCGAAGTCCGGCACGGGGCGCAGGTCGCTGAGCGGCGCCGGCTTGGGGCCGCGCGCGGCATGTCCTTCGGGGTAGACGCCGATGGTCGAGGCCTGCACCGCGCCCCAGCGGGCGTTGTTGCACAGGATGGTGAGCAGAGGCGCCTCGTGCATGGCGATCGCCTGGTGGCACGACGCCGGGTTACCGAACAGATAGGCCCCGTCGCCCAGGGTGCAGACGATGGTCTTGTCCTTGGCCGCGAGCGCCGCGCCGACCGCCGCCGGCATGCCCCAGCCCAGACCCGCCGCTGGCGAGTGCATGAAGAAGCCGCCTGCCGACCGGGCGTCATAGATCTCGCGATCGACCCAGTATTCGTTGACGACGATGACGTCCTGATCCAGGGCCTCGTTCAGGCAGTGGTTGAGCCAGTCCTTGTTCATGCGCGGCTCGGCCAGCAGGGGGGCCAGGCGCTTGGTCCGGCGATCCTTGCGGGCGGCCGCCAGGCGCGCGGCGTTCTCGTGGCGCTTCTGATTGCCTTGGGCCGTGGTCGTTTCGCCCAGCGCCGCATGCAGGGCGGGTAGCAGGTTGGCGGCCGAGGCCGTGATGAAGCTTTCGCCCCGGAAGCTGCGAACCGGATAGTCGCGGAACAGGGGATCGACGCCGATGTGGACGATGCGCGTCTCGGGGCGCGGTTCGCGCGTGCCGGGCAGCCACGGCACTTCGCTTTCCAGGCAGATCAGCAGGTCCGCATCACCCAGATAGGGATGGACCGTCTGGCCCAGGTGATAGGGGTGGTCCGACGGGGCGCAGACATAGCGCGACTTGGCTTCGACAATGCCGACGCCGAAGCGTTCGCACAGGGCCGCCAGAGGCGCCACGGTCGAGGCGTCGCGGCCCGAACCGGAGGTCACCAGAATGGGGCATTGCGCCTGCTCGATCAACTCGGCCAAGGATTGCACCTCGGCGGCGGCCGGGGCGGCGGCGGCGGGCACGGCGGGCGGGCGGCTGACGACCGGCGTCGGGGCGGTTTCCTCGGCCAGAACCTCGCGCGGGAGGGTCAGGTAGACCGGACCCGCCGGGGCGGCCTGAGACAGGGCCAGGCCGCGGTCCAGAATCTCGTCCAGATTGATGCCGCTGCGCAGCTCATAGTCCCACTTGACCAGTTCGCGGACCATGCCCGCCTGATCGTACATCTCCTGGGCCCAGTGAATCGCGCCGCTGCGGGCGCCCAGCGGCCCCTTTTCATAAAGGGGGGTGCGACCGGCCATGAAGAGCATGGGAATTTCGTCGCGGCGGGCGTTCATCACGCCGCAGACGGCGTTGGCGGCGCCGACGCTGACGTGGACCATGACGGCCTGCGCCTTGCCCGTGACCATGGTGTAGCCGTGGGCCATGCCGACGACCAGGTTCTCGTGGGTGCCGATGATCGGGGTCGGGAAGTCGAGGCCCGACAGGTGCTGGCGGGCGTAGGCTTCGGCGATCGGCGCCGAATCGGTGCCGCTGTTGATGAACAGATAGTCGACGCCCTTCTGCTTCAGCGTGGCGAGAAAGGCTTCGCCCACGGCTTCGGAAAGAGGGGCGGCGGCGTCGGTCGCGTCTGGCCGGACGGCGGTCTGGCTATTCATGGGCGGGGCTCCTTGGCGCTGTCGGCTGAAAACTCAATCCGAATATGAACAGACGTCTGATTTAGTGCAAAGGGATTCGCGAAGCCCGGCTGATTTGTCGGGATATGATGGCCGAAAACACCAGCTGATCAGGGGCCGGAAGGCTGTCAGGTCTGGCGGTGGTAGGGCGCGATCGCCTTGGCGTCATTGTGAAGCGGCCATGATCGCTTCCTTCTTGCCAGATCGACAAGGAAGGATATACAGACGTCTGCACATATAGCTCGCGTCCCTGTTGAAGACGCTCGAGCCGTTGGAGGGTAAGGCCATGATCATCGATTGCCACGGGCACGTCAGCGCGCCGGCCGAACTCTGGGCCTACAAGGCTTCGGTCCTGTCGCACCGTGGATCGCACGGCCGCGGCGGAGTGCGCGTCTCGGACGACGACATTCGCCGGGCGGTGAACAAGAAGGAGATGGCCCCCTGCGGCCACCTGGACATGCTCGAGAGGCATGGCACGGATATGCAGCTGATCTCGCCGCGCCCCTTCCAGATGATGTCCAGCTTCGAACCGGGGCGGGTGGTTCACTGGTTCGTCGAGGAGTGCAACACCATCATCCACCGCCAGACCGAACTGTTCCCGGACAAGTTCATCGGCGTGGGCGGCCTGCCCCAGGTGGCGGGCGAGCCGATCGAGAACACCTTCCCCGAGCTGGATCGCTGCATCGACGAGTTGGGTTTCAAGGGGGTTCTGCTGAACCCCGACCCCTATGAGAACACCCGCACGGATGGTCCGGGCCTGGGGGATCGCTACTGGTATCCGCTGTATGAAAAGCTGTGCGAGATGGGGGTTCCGGCTCACATCCACGCCACGGGCTCCCGTTCGGACCGCTCGCCCTACAGCCTGCACTTCATCAATGAAGAGACCATCGCGGTCTATAATCTGGTCAACTCGGACGTTCTGGACGACTTTCCCGAGCTGAAGATCGTGGTCAGCCACGGCGGCGGGGCCATCCCCTATCAGCTGGGCCGTTTCCAGGCGGGTTCGATCGCGCCGGGCATGAAGCGCACCTTCGAGGAGGGGATGCGCAGGCTCTATTACGACACGGTTCTCTATACCGAAGGCGCGCTGCGTCTGCTGATCGAGACGGTCGGCGTGGACCAGTGCCTGTTCGGTTCGGAATGTCCGGGCGTCGGCTCCAAGACGTTGCCGGGTCACGAGCACACCCTGGATCACATCGCGCCGACCATTGCCAAGTTCGATTTCCTGAGCGACGCCGACAAGAAGAAGATCTTCGAAGACAACGCGCGTC
Source organism: Bordetella sp. (assembly GCA_017308115.1). Taxonomy (GTDB): domain Bacteria; phylum Pseudomonadota; class Alphaproteobacteria; order Caulobacterales; family Caulobacteraceae; genus Brevundimonas. Next base: position 16,888 of record JAFKFS010000024.1, on the reverse strand, counting down.
GCGTCTTCAATCTCGACATCTAGCGGAACCTGAAGGGGAGGGGCCGCCATGGCCGAGATCGTTTTGGGGATGTGGACCACCCATGGTCCGACCCTGTCCACCACGCCGGAGGAATGGCTGCTGCGCCTGCCGGCGGACCGTGCTCGCAAGGACCACCCTTTCCGGGGCGAGACCTATGACTTCGCGTCCCTGGTCGAGCTGCGCAAGGATGAAAAGCTGGCCGAGCGGGCCACGCTGGAAGAGCGCACGGTCCGTCACGGGGCCTGCCGCGCCGCCATCGAAAAGATGGCCGACCTCTATGAAGAGGCGAATATCGACGTGGCGGTCATCTTCGGCAACGACCAGAGCGAGCTGTTCCTGGACGACATCCTGCCGGCCCTGACGGTCTTCAACGGCCCGACGATCTGGAACGAGCCGGCTTCGGAGGATCAGGCGGCCAAGATGGCGCCGGGCATCCATGCCGCGGAGTGGGGCCATAACCCGCCTGCGCGAACCGACTATCCGGGGCATCCGGAACTGGCCGACGCCATCATCCGTCAGGCCATGAACGACAGCTTCGACGTGGCCCGGTCAAACCGCTTGCCTGAACATCCGGGCCACTGGAACAGCGGGATCGGACACGCCTTCGGCTTCGTTTATCGCCAGATCATGCGCGACAAGGTGACCGCCAATGTGCCGCTGATCGCCAACACCTTCTTCCCGCCCAACCAGCCGACCGCGCGCCGGATGTTCGAGTTCGGACGTTCGGTCGGCCGCGCCATCAAGGCCTGGGACAGCGACGCCCGCATCGCGGTCTTCGGTTCCGGCGGGATGAGTCATTTCGTCATCGACGAAGACTTCGACCGCAGCATCATCGACGCCATCGAGGCCCGCGACGCCGAGTTCCTCTGCTCCATCGGCGAGGAATGGTTCCAGTCCGGCACCTCGGAATTGAAGAACTGGATCGCGGCGGCGGGCTGCCTGTTCGGGACCGATCTCAACGGCGGACTGGTCGACTACGTCCCCTGCTACCGCTCCGAAGCGGGCACGGGCACGGCCAACGGCTTCGTCGCCTGGAATGTGAAGGACTGACCATGAGCGAGACCCCCTCTGTCCGGCTGGCCCGTCTTGACGCCTGCGCCGTGTCGGACGCCCTCGACCAACTGGGCCTGCCGTCCTCGGTGACGGGCCTGCGCGCCCTGTCGGTTCGTCAGCGTATCTCGGGCCAGGTGACGACCGTTCGTCTGGCGGCCGGCAAGCCGCCTGCGGATTCGCCGCCGCGCCACCTGTGCACCACGGCCATCGATGCGTCCGACGCCGGAGCCGTGATCGTGGTCGAGCAGAAGACCGGCCTGGAGTGCGCTGGCTGGGGCGGCATCCTTTCCAACGCGGCGCGGGGTCGCGGCATCTCGGGCGTCATCGTGGAAGGCCTCGCCCGTGACGTCGATGAGGCCGCTGACATCGATTTCCCGGTCTACGGCCGGGGTGCGACCGCCCGCACGGCGCGGGGCCGTATCCATGAGGCCGAAACCGGGGGGGCGATCTCCGTCGGCGACCTGATCGTCAACCAGGGCGACTGGGTCGTGGCCGACTCCAGCGGGGCCGCCTTCGTGCCCGCCGCCTCGATCGAGGCCGTCCTGGACGCTGCCGAAAACATCGCCGCCAAGGAAGCCGCCATGACCAAGGCCGTCCTGGGCGGACAACCTGTCAGCGCCGTCATGGGCGCCGGCTATGAACACCTGCTGGAAAAGAAGCCCGGCCAATGACCGACAAGAACGTGGAACGCGCCTCGCGTATCGAAACCGCCACCCTCAGCGACGCCCTGGACAAGCTGGGCATCGCCGGACAGTGCCTGGGCATCAAGCCGCTGAACCAGAACTTCCGCCTCGCCGGCCGCGCCTTCACCCTGGCCTATGCGCCGACCGGCCCGGGCGGAACGGTGGGCGACTTCATCGATGACGTGCCCGAGGGCGCCGTCGTGGCGATCGACAACGGCGGCCGTCCCGACGCCACCGTCTGGGGCGACATCATGACCCTGTACGCCCACAAGAAGGGCATCGGCGGCACGGTCATCGACGGGGCCTGCCGGGACACCCACCTGGCCCTGGAGCTGGGCTACCCCCTGTACAGCCGCAGCTATTCCATGCGGACCGGCAAGGACCGGGTCCAACTGGAGGCCGTCCAGTGCGTGGCCAATATCGGCGACGCTCGCGTTCGCCCCGGCGACATCCTGCGCGGGGACTCCGACGGGGTGATCGCCATCCCGCAGGACCGCGAGGACGAGGTTCTGGCCGTGGCCGAGGCCATCGACGCCGCTGAAGCCCGCATCCGGGACGCCATCCTGTCGGGCATGCGTCTGGAGGACGCCCGCAAGCAGCAGGGCTATCACCAGCTTCAGACCCCAGATCCGAAGGCGTAAGGCGGATGGCCTACCGTATTGTCGCCGCCGCCACGATGGGGCCGCACGAGTCGGTCCTGGCTAAGCTCGAGGCCGAAGGCTGCGTCATTGAGCGCCTGCCGGCCGACGCGACGGAATGGACCGATGATCTGATCGCCCGATTCGCCCCGACCGCTGACGCCTATGTCGGGACGTGGCGGGGGATAGGACTGCCGCGTGAGGTGCTGGAGGCCTCGCCCCGCGTGAAGGTGGCGACCTCGCCCATCATCGGCACCGAGAATATCGACATCCAGGCGGCCAGCGACCTGGGCATCGTCGTGGCGCACGGAGCCATGCCGGAAAACTTCGACGGCATGGCCGAGGCCGGCGCCATGCTGGTGGCGGCCATGCGCAAGGCCATGCCGCAGAAGATCGCCTCCATGGCGGCGGGAGAATGGAAGAAGGGCCCGTCGGGCCACATGATCTCCGGGTCGACCGTCGGCCTTCTGGGGCTGGGCCGGATCGGGCAGGGGGTTGCGCGTCGTCTGGCGGGCTGGGGCTGCGATCTGATCGCCGCAGACCCCTACGTGAAGCCTGATGCGGCCGAACGGCTCGGCGTTGAACTGGTCGGTTTCGACGATCTTCTGGCCCGGTCGGATGTCCTGCTGGTTCTTGTCACGCTGACGCCGGAGACGCGGCACATCATCAACGCTTCGGCCTTGGCGCGGATGAAGCCGGGCGCGGCGCTGATCAATATCGGCCGCGGCGGCTGCGTGGACGAGGCGGCCCTGATCGCCGCCCTGGACAGCGGCCATATCTCGGGGGCCGCCATCGACACCTGGGAAGAAGAACCCCCGGCGCCGGATCACCCCCTGCGTCGCCATCCGCGCGTGATCGCGACCTCGCACGATGTGGGCCATTCCGCCGAGCTCTACGCGGCCATTCCCGAGGTGGCGGCCGCCAACACCCTGGCGGCCCTGAAGGGGGAGGTGCCGGCCTATGTGCGCAACCCGGCGGTCCTGCCGCTGTGGATGGAGCGCGTCGCCGCGCTCGACAGAGGATAGAGACGCCCCCGCATCGGGTCGTCGGACAAAAGAAAACACCAGGAAACGCTCGTGACAGACGCCTTTGACTATCCTCAACCCAAGCTCTTCATCGCCGGCCAGTGGCGCATGGGGAGCGGCGGCGACACCTTGCCGGTTCGCAACCCGGCCACGGGCGGGGAACTCGCCCGCCTGCCGGTCGCCGACAGGGCGGACCTGGACGAGGCGCTGGCGGCGGTCGACAAGGCCTTCCCGGTCTGGCGCGCCGTTTCGGCCTATGACCGCGCTAAGATTCTGAAGAAGGCTGCGGCGCTGCTGCGTGAACGCGCGCCCTACATCGGCGCGGTCAGCACCAGCGAACAGGGCAAGCCGCTGGCGGAATCCACCAATGAAGCTCTCGCCTGCGCCGACATCTTCGAGTGGTACGCCGAAGAAGCGCGCCGCGCCTATGGCCGGATCGTGCCTTCCAAGCATCCGGGCGTGCGCCACATGGTGTTCAAGGAGCCGATCGGGCCGGTCGCCGCCTTCTCGCCGTGGAATTTCCCGACCACCATCCCGTCGCGCAAGATCGCGGCCGCGCTGGCGGCCGGTTGTCCGGTCATCATCAAGCCCGCCGAGGAAACCCCCGGCAGTTGCCTGGAGCTGGCCCGCGCCCTGGACGACGCCGGTCTGCCCAAGGGCGTGCTGAACGTGGTCTTCGGCGTGCCGGCCGAGATTTCGACCTATCTCATCGCCTCGCCGGTCATCCGCAAGATCTCCTTCACCGGCTCGACCGTGGTGGGCAAGCATCTGGCGGGGCTGGCGGCCCAGCGCATGATCCCCTCGACGATGGAACTGGGCGGCCACGCGCCGGTGATCGTCTTCGAGGACGCCGACCTGGACCTGGCGGTTCGTCTGTCGGGCGCGTCGAAGTACCGGAACGCCGGGCAGATCTGCATCGCGCCCACCCGCTTCTATGTCCACGACAGCGTTCACGACGCCTTTGTCGAGAAGCTGTCCGCCTATGCCGCCTCCCTGAACATCGGCCCGGGTCTGGACCCGGCGACCAACATGGGGCCGCTGGCCAATCCGCGGCGTCTGACGGCGATGCATGAGTTCGTCGCCGACGCCCGACAGCAGGGCGCCGACGTGGCGGCGGGCGGGGAGGGGCCGGACGGCCCCGGCAACTTCTGGAAGCCGACCCTCCTGACCGACGTGCCCAACAGCGCCCGCATCATGAACGAAGAACCCTTCGGCCCGGTCGCCGTGACCCAGCGCTTCGGGTCCTTTGACGAGGTCGTCGCTCAGGCCAACCGCCTGCCTTATGGCTTGGCCGCCTACGCCTACACGCGTTCCGCCCGCACGGCGGCGGATATCGGCGACGCCCTGGAAGCCGGCATGATCGGCATCAACTTCTCGATCCTGACCGGCCCTGAGACTCCCTTCGGCGGGGTCAAGGAAAGCGGCCATGGGTCGGAAGGCGGCGTCGAGGGTCTCGAGGCCTATCACGTCGTCAAATACGTCGCTCAAGGCTGACGGGTTCAGGAGGAGTTTCAGATGGCCATTACCCCCCAGGACCTGAAGGGTCTGATCGACGATCGTCCTGAAGACGGCTTGTTCCGGGTCAATCGCCGCGTCTTCAACGACCCGGAGATCTTTGAGCTGGAGATGAAATACATCTTCGAGGCGGGCTGGGTCTTCCTGGGCCTGACGTCGCAGCTGCCCAACAAGAACGACTTCTTCACCACGAGCATCGGTCGCCACCCGGTGCTGGTCACGCGCAACGCCGCGGGCGAGGTCGGGGCCTTCGTCAACTCCTGCCCGCACAAGGGGTCGATGGTCTGCCAGCACGAGAAGGGCAACGCCAAGCTGCACGTCTGTCCGTATCACTCCTGGTCGTTCGACAGTTCGGGCAAGAACCGGGCGATCAAGGGCAAGGCGGCGGGCGCCTACTCCGAGGCCTTCGACGAGAGCGGCCACGACCTGAAGCCGGTCGCCGCCTTCGGAGAGTATCGGGGCATGATGTTCGGCGCGATGAGCGCCGACGTGCCGCCGCTGGAAACCTATCTGGGCGACGCCCGCCCCCTGATCGACCTGATCATCGATCAGTCGCCGGAAGGGATGGAGTTGGTGCCCGGCACGGTCAGCTTCACCTTCGACGCCAACTGGAAGCTGCAGCTCGAGAACTGCTCGGACCAGTATCACTTTTCCTCGGTCCACCCCTCATATCTGCGCATCCTCGAGCGCCGGACGGAGAAGGAGTTCGCCGGCGCGACCCAGAACATGTGGGACGTCAAGAAGATGGCGGCCGAGGTCGAGCCGGGCGTGCCGACGGGCGGCACCTACAACTTCCACCAGGGCCACGTCATGAACTGGCGCATGCCCGACACGCCAGAGGTCCTGCCCCTGTATGAGCGTCACGCGGAGCTGGCCCGGCTGCATGGGGAGGGCAAGCGCGACTGGATGTTCTATTCACGCAACCTGACCCTCTTCCCGAACGTCCAGTTCGCGGAAAACGCGTCCAGCCAGCTGCGGATCATCCGTCCGATCTCGGTGAACAAGACCGAGATGCGCACCTTCTGCATGGCGCCCATCGGCGAGAGCAACGAAGCCCGCCGTCGGCGCATCCGCCAGTACGAGGACTTCTTCAATCCCAGCGGTCTGGCCACCCCGGATGATGCGGTGGTCTATGAGGCCTGTCAGCAGGGCTATCAGTCCGAGGCCGAGCCTTGGCTGCAGGGGTATTCGCGCGGTATGTGCGCCTCGGTTTCGGGGCCGGATCAGTTCGCCGAAATGATCAAGCTGAACCCCGCCAGCTCGGTCGCGGCTGACCGCTTCCTGTCGGACGAGACCATCTTCCACGCCTACTACCGCGCCTGGCTGGCGCGCATGACCAGCGAGGGCCGGGCGACGACGCCGGCCGAGATGGGAGACAAGGCATGAGCCTCCTGACGATCGAACAGGCCACCGCCGTGCTCTATGCCGAGGGCCTGGCCCTGGATGAGCGTCGTTGGGAAGACTGGCTGGCCCTCTATCCCGCAGACGCCAGATACTGGGTCCCCTCTTGGAAGAGCGAGGCGGAGACGACCGCTGATCCCGATCGCGAACTTTCGCTGATCTATTACGAGAGCCGCGACGGTCTGGAAGACCGCATCTGGCGCCTGAAGTCCGGTCTGTCGGTGGCGTCCAACCCGCTGCGCCGCACGGCCCACGTCGTGTCCAACATCCTGGTCTCGGAGACTTCGGATGGGGAGGGGACGGTCAAGGCGACCGGCGTGGTCCATGTCCACGACCCCAAGCGCAAGACCAGCCACGCCTTCTTCGGCCTGTATGAGTACCGGCTGCGGCTGGTCGACGGCCGATGGCTGATCGCGGCCAAGACGGTGAAGTTGTTGAACGACAACATTCCCGCTGTCCTCGACATCTACATGCTGTGAGAAAGGCCGCCTGTGTCCAGTCTTGAAGGCCGGGTGGCCATCGTCACCGGCGCGGCTTCCGGCATCGGGCTTGATCTGGCCCTCGACCTGTCCCGCCGCGGGGCCGCCGTCCTGGTTTGCGACGTCAAGGATCCTTCCGCCGCCGTGGCGCGGATCACGGCGGCGGGCGGCGTCGCCGCGGGCCAGATCATCGACGTCGCCGATGAAGCGGCGGTCGACGCCGGCCTCGCCGCCTGCCTGGAGCGCTTCGGCCGGCTCGACATCCTGGTCAACAACGCCGGCCTGTTCACCACCAGCGGCCGGGGCCCCTATGATCAGCTGGACCCGGCGGAATGGCGGCGCGTCATGGACGTCAACGTCACCGGCGTCTGGCTGATGTGCCGGGCGGCCCGGCCGGCGCTGAAGGCGTCGGGCGCGGGGCGGATCGTCAACATCACCTCGGCGACCGCCTTCTCGACCCCGCCGTCCATGCTGCACTACGTGACCAGCAAGGGGGCGGTGACGGCCATGACCTCGGCCTTGGCGCGGGAACTGGGGCCCGACAACATCACCGTCAACGCCGTGGCGCCCGGCTTCACCTTGTCCAGCGGCGTGCATGAGCACAGGTCGGAAGGCCTGGACGCCCAGACCGCTCGCGCCCGCGCCGCTCGCGCCATCGCCCGCGACCAGCAGCCCGACGACCTAGTCGGCGCGGTCGCCTTCTTCGCCGGCGCCGAGAGCGCCTTCATCACCGGTCAGACCCTGATCGTGGACGGCGGCGCCGTGATGCGCTGAGCCGAGCCGGGAGAGATCATTTCATGAGCGCCGCCTTCGACGCCAGCCAGATCGACAGGCTGCTGGCCGATCCGAAAACCTATGCCGATCCGGCCCTCCATTACGACCTGCTGCGTCATCTGCGGGACGAGGAGCCCGTGCGCTGGGTCGCGCCGGAAGGGCATCGGCCGTTCTGGATCGTCACGCGGCACGAGGATATTCAGGCGGTCGAGGGGGACAGCACGGTCTTCCTCAATGCGCCGCGCATCGCGCTGCGCCCCATCGCCTTCGAGGAAGAGCTGGCCCGCAGCCGCAACGGCGCCCCGCTGCTGATCCGTTCGATGAACGCCATGGACGGCGAAGCCCACCGCCAGATGCGCGGCGTCACAAGCCGCGATTTCCTGCGCCCCAACGTCGAGAAGCTGGCCGCCCAGATCGATGAGGTCGCCGTCGAGTTCGTCGACCGCCTGGCGGCCCGGAGCCCGGCCTGCGACTTCGTGCAGGAGGTGGCGGTCTGGTATCCGTTGCGGGTCATCATGACCCTGCTCGGCGTTCCCGCTCACGACGAGAAGCGGATGCTGGAGCTGACCCAGGCGGTCTTCACGGGCAAGGACAAGCTGGCGGCGGCTGAAGCCTTCTTCGAGTATTTCCGTCCGGTGGTGGCCGAACGCCGGGCCAACCCCTGCGGCGACCTGGCCAGTAGGATCGCCAACGCCACGGTGGAAGGGGAGCCCCTGGGCGAGTTCGAGACCCTGTCCTACTTCATGAACATCGCCACGGCGGGGCATGACACCACCAGCGCCACCATCGCGGGCGGCCTTCTGGCCCTCATCCAGCATCCCGAGCAGATGGAGCGCCTGCGCGCCCGGCCGGAATTGCTGGACAGCGCCGCCGACGAGATGATCCGGTGGGTCGCGCCGGTCAAACATTTCTTCCGCACCGCCGCCGTGGATGCGGAGATTGCGGGGCAGCCGATCAAGGCGGGCGAGGCCGTGATGATCGCCTTCCCGTCCGGCGGCCGTGACGCGCGGGTCTTCGATCGCCCCGATCAGTTTCTGATCGACCGTTCGCCCAATCGCCACACGGCCTTGGGCCACGGCGTTCACGCCTGTCTCGGCCAACATCTGGCGCGGCTCGAAATCCGCCAGTTCTTCCGCCGCCTGCTGGAGCGGGTGGAGCATGTCGAGCTGGAAGGCCCGCCGGTCTGGGGCGAGAGCGTCTTCATCTCGGGCATGGAGAGCATGCCGATCCGCTTCACCTTGAAATCGGGGGGCGAAGGCAAGGCGTATTAGGCGTCTGATCGTGCGCTCTTGTCCGATTTCACCTGGGCCTTTCCGATAGACTTTCCCCATCACGCAAAGAGTCGAGGGGACGGAATGTCGATTTCGTTTGAAGCCCTGTCGCAGCGCGCAGAGGCGCACGAAGAGGAGATGAGCCGAAAGCTGGATCAACTGGTCATCGTCAAGTCGGTCCTCTACCAGTCCGGCGACATTGACCCGGCTGCGGAACGCCCTCGGCCCAGCCGCGAAGAGACGCGCGGCAAGACCTATCTGATGGAGCCGGACCCCCGGCTTCGCCCCATGCCCGAAGCCCCGACCCTGATCGACTTCTTCCGGCATCGTTTCGGTCCGTCCCAGCATCTGGTCCAGAGCGCCAACTTGGCCCTGAAGAACGGGCTGGACGAGAAGGTGGTGCTGGCCTGTCTGCTGCACGACATCGCCGTTTTCGGCCTGATCCGCGCCGACCATGGCTACTGGGGCGCCCAGTTGATCGAGCCTTATGTCGATGAAGAGGTCAGTTGGGCGGTGCGCGCCCACCAGGCCCTGCGCTTCTATCCCGACGAAAGCGTCGGCTATGAATATCCCGAGGTCTACCTGCGGATGTTCGGGGCGGACTATGCGCCCGATCCCTATATCGACCGGGACTATCAGGCGGCGCGCAGGCACAAATGGTACATGACGGCGCGCCTGATCACCCTGAACGACCTCTATGCCTTCGACCCGGATGTGGAGGTCGACATCCAGCAGTTCGAGGACATCATCGGCCGCCATTTCAAGCAGCCGAAGGAGGGGCTGGGCATGGACAACACCCCGGCCAGCCATATGTGGCGCACCATCATCGCCCCGACCAAATTCCTCTGATTCAGGCCGGGATCAAGACATGATGCTGGACTATCACCTGCTGGCCGTCCTGGCCGGAACCTTGCTGGCGACGGGGCTGGCGGCCGGCCTTCTGGCGGGCCTGCTGGGCGTCGGAGGGGGTATCGTCATGGTGCCCATCCTCTATTTCGTCTTCGGGGCCGTGGGCGTGGATGACGCGGTGCGGATGCACCTGTCGGTCGGCACCTCCCTGGGGGCCATGATCCCGACCTCGATCCGCTCGGCTCTGGCCCACTACCGCAAGGGCGCGGTGGATGTGGAGCTGTTCCGGCGGTGGCTGCCGGGCATAGGCCTGGGCGTCCTGGTCGGGGTGCTGACGGCGGCTCGGGTCAAGGGGCCGGTGCTGATGACGGTGTTCGCCCTCTTCGCCACGGCGGTGGCCTTGCACATGGCCTTCGGCAAGGAGGGCTGGCGTGTCGCCTCGCGATTGCCGGGGCGGGCGGGCCAGACGGCGATGGCCGCCGTCATCTCGGCCGTTTCGGTCATGATGGGCATCGGCGGCGGCACCTTCACCGTCCCGGTTCTGACGCTGTTCGGCTATCCGATTCACCGGGCGGTGGGGACGGCGGCGGCGATCGGCGTCCTGATCGCCGTTCCGGGCGCCGTGGGCTTTATCCTGGGCGGGCTGGGCGAGGCCGGCCGGCCGCCGGGCTCATTCGGCTACGCCAATCTGATCGGGGTGGCGGCCCTGATCCCGACCACCATCCTGGCCGCGCCCTGGGGGGCGGCTCTGGCGCATCGTCTGGATCGCGTCTGGCTGCGGCGCGCCTTCGCCCTGTTCCTGGGCGCCACCGGGCTGAAGATGGCTCTCAGCCTGATCGGAGGCTGAAGGCTTCAAAGAGATTCGTGGTCGAAGGGAGCGGCGGCGTCATTGGCCTGAACCGCCTGTCGATAGGCGTGAGGGGTCACGTTCAGGTGGCGCCGAAACGCCTGGGCCATGTGTTCTGCGCCCGAGAACCCGGCCTTTCGGGCCACGGCGTCCAGGGAGATGGTCGACGAGCTGAGCCAGCGCCGGGCCGCTTCCAGCCGGGTCTGGTCGATGAACCTTTGCGGCGAGACGCCCATTTCACGGGTGAAGGTGCGAGAGAAGTTGCGCTCGCTCATGGCGAACCTGCGGGCCAGATCGGCCACGCTCGGGCGCTCGAAGACGTGATCGACGATCCATTCGGCCGCCTGGGCGATGCGCGGCGTGGCGGCCAGCTGGGCGCGCAGTTCGGCTCCGAGCTGGGGCTGCTCGCCCGGCCGAACCCGCGACAGGACCATCATATGGGCGACGTGGATGGCGATGGGCTTGCCGTGATCCTCCTCGACCAGACGCAGGGTCAGGTCGACAGAGGCGCTGCCGCCGGCGGCGCTGAAGAAGGGGCCGTCGCGAACGAAGAGTTCGCCGCCCACCAGCTTCACATCCGGATACTCGCGAACCAGATCCGCCTCGAACCGCCAATGGGTGACGCAACGGCGATCGGACATCAGGCCCGCGCGGGCCAGGATGAAGGCTCCACCGCCGAAGGAGACGACGCGCCTGACCTTGGGGGCGGTGGCCCTGAGCCAGTCAAGCGTCGGGGCGTGGGCCATGATGGCGCGGATGCCGCGACCGCCCGGCACGACGAGGGTGTCCAGCGCGGCGCCCTCGTTGTCCAGCGGATCGGTTTGCAGCGTCAGGCCTGACGCCGAGACGACGCCGCCGCCTTCAGGCGAAAAGATTCGCGGGGCGTAGGGCTGCCGGAGCGGAGGAATCCCCCGCTCCGCAAAGGCGCGGTTGGCGGCCCCGAAAACCTCGGACGGACCTGCGATGCTCAGGAGCTGAACGCCGTCGTAGGCCAGAAAGCCCACAGTGCGCGACGCCAGGGCGCCGACCGCCGACATGGATCAGTCGTCCTCTGGCGCGATGGCGACGCGCAAGCCGTCGACGTCGGGCGTGATTCGAAGCTGGCAGGACAGGCGCGAGGTCTCCTTGCGGTTGTCCGAGCAGTCCAGAAGATCGTTTTCGTCCGACCCCTGCGGCGACAGCCGGGCGGCAAACTCGGGGTCGACATAAACATGGCAGGTGGCGCAGGAGCAGCCACCCCCGCAAATGGCCATCAACTCGTCGACGCCGGCGTCGCGGATGGCTTCCATGACGGAGCGGCCTGGACGGCCCTGAATCTGGCGGACCTCGCCGCTACGCAGGGTGACGTGAATAGCAACCATCTTAAACGCTTTCAGGCTTGGAGAAATCGGCCCGTTTCCGGGCGGGAGGCGTCCAGAACTCAGGCTTGATGAACCACACCAGCACCGCCGCGATCAGCGGCAGGGCGGCGAACAGGGCGAAGGCCAGATTGTAGTTTCCGGCGATATCGTAGAGGCGCCCCATCAGCCAGGCGCCGGCCGCGAAACCGAGACTGACGAAGGCTGTGTAGATGCCTATCAGCGTGCCGTAGTTCTTCAGGCCGAAGACGTGCTTGGTGAGAACCGTCGTGTCCAGCAGCACGGCCGCATGACCGGCCGCGCGCATGACGATGAAGGCGAAGAAGATCAGCGGATTGCCCAGCATGAAAGCCAGGAGAGACGACAGGGTCAGCAGGCAGTAGAGCAAGGCGGCGCCCTTCACCGACTTGGCGTCCAGAAAGTTGCCGATCAGGACGCGGCAGGCGATGCCGATCCCGCCCATGGCGCTGATGCCCAGAGCCACGATCTCACGCGGCAGCTCCAGATCGGTGAAGATCAGGACCTGGTGCTGAATGAAGCCCTGATCGACTACGGCCGCCAGGAAGACCGCCGCGCCGATCAGCCAGAACTCCCGTTTGCGCATCAGCAGCGCCAGGGCTTTGCCGGACGCCTGGCCGGCGGCCTTGCGCTCCGCCTTGGCCGTCGCTTTGTCGAGAACCGGTCTGTCCGCCTGGCTCCGGTTGATGCTGCGGGTGAAGAAATTCAGGAACAGCATGGGAATGGCGATCAGCCAGACGCCCAGCGACAGCGAGGCCATGCCGTAGCGCCAACCATAGCCGCCGATCAGGGCGCTGATGATGAGGGGCACGACGATCGAGCCGACGCTCGTCCCGAGCAGGGCGAGGCCCATGGCCGTTCCCTGCGAGGCGTGGAAGGTGCGCGACACCATCACCTTGACCGCGACCATGGTGCCGGGTCCGGAGAAGCCCAACAGGACGCCGCACATGTAGTAGAAGGTCAGGTTGGACACCCATAGGAAGCTGACCATGGCGACGGCGCCGGTGCCTATGGTCAGCAAAAGGGCGATGCGGACCCCGGTCACGTCGATGAAACGGCCGACCATCATCGCCGCGACGGCTCCGGTCAGGTACTTGGTCGAGGCGAGGAGAGTGGCCTGTTCTCGGGTCCAGCCGAACTCGTTGATGACCTCGGTGAAGAGGAAGGGCAGGGCGAAGGCCGGGGCGCTGAAGCCGAAGAGAAGGCAGCAGAAGGCCACCAGAAGGGCCGGCCAGTTTTCGCGCAGCTCATGCCGCACCGCATCGTCGAACCTTAACATCCGTCCCCTTTTTCAGGAGTTCGGCGGTTCGCGCACGGGGCCAGAGAGGGGCTGAAACGCCCGGACGTCTCTTCGAGGCCGTTCGCCTCGAGCCTGTGCCCTTCCTGCCGTCTCCCAAGCTGTATGTTTTTGTCGAAAGTGAATATGCAGACGTCTGCGCAAGTTTTCAACTCTCCATGTAAGCGGCAGTCGAAGGCCCTCGCGCGGGCCTCAAACTGTCTCAGGATGCGAGTCGGCCGTCCGAATTTGCAGGTTAAGGGCGCAGCCTAGCCGTCTGGCCTCGAATATGGCCCGGCGGCTCGAGGATTTGAGGCTGGCGCCCTTTATGCGCGGAAACACTGGAGGACGGGCGGATTTCCACAGGGAGATATCCAGGCTTTCCTGCCTAACCGGACACAATTATCGACAAAATCAGACATTTGTAGAAACTTAGCAGACGTCTGAATGACAGACGTCTGATTTAATATTGACGACGGGTCGTGTCGCGGAGAATGTCCAGCGCGGAAAGAGGTGTGAGCATCGCGATCAAGCGCGAGCCGCACGGTCAGAAAAAGGTGCTGTAATGGGCGCCGGGGGAAGGGAATCTCATGCAAAAACGGTCCGCCATTTTCGGCACGGCAGCAACGTCGGTCCTGGTGTGGGCGCTGGCGGGGCAGGTCGCCTACGCCCAGTCGACGCGCGGATCTGAACCGCAGTCTGAGGAGGCCGCTTCCGCGGTCGAGGATATCGTCGTCACCGGCAGCCGCGTGACGCGTTCGGGCTTCGACGCCCCCACGCCGACGACCGTCATGTCTGCCGAGGAAATCAATCAGCGCGGCCTGTCCCAGGTGGGCGAGTTCCTCAATGAGGTGCCCTCCTTCCGGGCCACCCAGACGCCGCAGAGCAATCCGCAGAGCGCCCGCGGCGCCGGTCAGTTCTTCGCCGATCTGCGCGGCCTGGGCAGCATCCGCACCCTGACGCTGGTCAATGGCCGTCGCCATGTGCCGTCCTCGCCGGACGGCCAGGTCGACCTGAACCTGATCCCGTCGGTTCTGGTCGGCCGCGTGGACGTGGTGACGGGCGGCGCATCGGCCCAGTGGGGTTCGGACGCTGTGGCCGGCGTGGTCAACGTCGTGCTCGACACCAATCTGGAGGGCTTCAAGTCCGACATCTCCTATGGCGTCACCAAGTATGACGACAATGAGGAATACCGGGCTTCGCTGGCCTGGGGCACGCGCTTCGCCGACGGCCGCGGCCGTTTGGTGTTGGGCGGCGAGTACGTCGATTCATCGGGGGTCCTGAGCCACCTGGACCGTCCCTTCGGACGTGAAATCCACGAGTTGGTCTCCTATGCGGGCGCGCGGGCGGCCGACGCTCCGTCGCGCTTCTATGCGCGTGGCGTGACCCCGATCAACATGACGTGGGGCGGCGTGATCATCGGTCCCAACGCGGCGAAGGCGGGCGACGCCCTGTATGGCATCCAGTTCGGGCCGGGCGGTTCGGTCCTGCCGTTCGCCTACGGCAATACGGTCGGCACGGCGGCTATCGACAATACCGGCGGCCAGAAGGGGCTTTCGATCCGTTCAGGCCACACCCTGGTCCTGCCGGTCGAGCGCAAGGTCTTCATGGCCGCGACGGACTTCAAGGTGAATGACGCCCTGACGTTGTTCGGCGAGGCGTCGTGGGCCGAGGCAGGGTCGAACTTCCACACCGCCCATGCCCGTGACACGACGGCCAACGCCCTGCTGATCCTGCGTGACAACGCCTATCTGCCGGCCCCCGTCGCCTCGATCATGGACGCGAACCGGATCACCTCCTTCTCGCTGGGTCGCGAGCACAAGGACTTCGGCGACGTCGACACCAGCAATTTCAACACCACCAAGCGCATCACCCTGGGGGCCAATGGGGCCCTGGGCGGGAGCGGCTGGGCATGGGACGCCTATTTCCAGTACGGGCAGAACCAGTTTGAATCGCGCATCGACAATCTGAAGATCAACGCCAACCTGAAGAACGCCGTGGATGCGGTCTATCAGAACGGCACGATTGTCTGCCGCAGCGCGGCGGCCCGCGCCGCCGGCTGCGTGCCGATCAATTTGTTCGGCGAGGGCTCGCCCACCCAGCAGGCCATCGACTACGTCACCGGTCTTGCGACCTACGACGTGGAGACGACCCAGACCGTCTTTGCGGCCAACATCAACGGCGAGCCGGCGTCGACCTGGGCGGGCCCGGTTTCTGTCGCGGCGGGCATCGAGCGCCGCATTGAGGAATCCGTGGCTGTGGTGGACCCCATCTCGCAGGCCAGCGGCTTCTCCTACGGCAACCCGAAGGCCTTCGCGGGCAAGTACGAGGTCAATGAAGCCTATGCCGAGACGGTCGTCCCGCTGGTTTCCGGCATGGCCTTCGCAGATCAGATCGACGCCAACCTGGCCGTTCGCTACGCCGACTACAGCACCAGCGGCGGGGCCTGGACCTGGAAGGCCGGTCTGAGCTGGGACGTCAACGAGCAGATCCGCCTGCGCGGCACGCGGTCCCGCGACATCCGCGCGCCCAACAACAGCGAGCTGTTCGCCCAGACGAGCGGCCAGAGCACCCTGCGCAACCCCTTCTCGGGCGCGACGCAGCAGATGACCGTGGTGAACCAGTCGAGCCCCTCGTTGAAGCCTGAAGAGGCCGACACCCTGACGATCGGCGCCGTCTACAGCCCCGCCTTCCTGCCGGGCCTGCGTCTGTCGCTGGACTATTTCGACATCTCGATCGACGGCTCGATCGCGGCCTACAGCCCGCAGCTGATCCTCGACAACTGCGCGAACGAGCGTAGCGGCGCCGGCGGCGGCGGCTTCTTCTGCTCCTTCCTGGATACGACCGGCGCCGGCAGCCAGACGACGGTCGCCACCGTCCGGGCCCAGCTGCTCAACATCGCGGGTTATGAAGCCCGCGGTTTTGATTTCGAGGCGGGCTACCGTTTCGAGTTCTTGGGCGGCGAGATGGGCCTGCGTCTGGTCGGCACGCACACCCTGGACCTGATCTCGGACGACGGTCTGGGGAATCCGCGCACCTACAACGCCGTCGGCGTGCTGCAGAACGTCGGCAGCGTCGTGAACCGCGCCGGCCAGGTCGGCGGTTTCAACTCCTCGAGCGTGGTCAGCGCCACCAGCGCGCCGGAATGGGCCTGGTCGGTCTCGGCCAACTATAGCCGCGGACCGTGGTCGGGCATGGTCCAGGGACGCTATGTCGGCGGCGGTCTGATCGACGCCACCCTGATCGGCCCGGATGACCCGGAGTATGATCCGAAGTCGCCGATCTCGATCGGGGACAATACGATCGACAGCCGCTTCTACGTCAACATGTCCGCCAACTACGCGGTCAATGACCAGGTCGAGCTTTATGGCGTGGTCAACAACGTGGCCGATACGCAGCCGCCCTTCCCCTATACGGCGGCGGTAGGCTTCTACGACAAGATCGGCCGGACCTTTAAGGTCGGCGTGCGGATGACCTTCTGATCCCCGCTTGCGCGTGTGCCTCGCCTGGCTGTCCGGGCGGCGCATACGTTGGGTGAAGGGATCGAAACCGGCGGACGCGACCCTGGCGGTGGCGTCCGCCTTCCCCATTCCAGTCTGGCCGGCCTGATGGAGCCGAGCGATCGCCAGGCTGCGGTCAGGAGAGTGCAGAGATGACGGCTGTATTGTCGAACGACAACC
>JAFKFS010000023.1 GCA_017308115.1 Bordetella sp. | reverse complement strand
GTCGCAGCGTCCATGATTTACTCCGCCGCCAGGGCGACCGGCGCCGTCCGCTCAGCGGACAGTTGGGCCATGGTTTCACTGGCGCGCGCGATCGGGTTGGTCAGGTAGGGATCGGCGATGACGGAGACGAAGGCGACGTCGCCCAGGTCCCCCTTGGCGCCCAGCTTGGCGACGTCGAACGTCGCGGCCGGGGCCAGATAGTCGATGCGGCCGAAGGTCGGGTGGTCGCCCATCAGCTTCGTCCGCAGTTGGTCAAGGGTGTCGAACGGCAGCTTGTGGCCGACGCGCTCGGACAGGGCGCGAATGATGGCCCAGTCTTCCTTGGCCTCGCCCTTCGGGAAGACCACGCGCTCGGCCATCTGCACCCGGCCCTCGGTGTTGACGTACAGGCCCGACTTCTCGGTGTAGGCCGCGCCCGGCAGGATCACGTCCGCGCCGTGCGCCCCGCGATCGCCGTGCGAACCCAGATAGACGCGGAAGGCGCCCGATGCGTCCGCGTTCAACTCATCGGCGCCCAGTAGGAACAGCACGTCCAGCGCGCCCGGCTTCAGCATGGCGGCCACGTCCAGACCGCCCTCGCCCGGCAGGAAGCCCATGTCCAGGCCGCCGACGCGCGCGGCGGCGCTGTGCAGGACGTTGAAGCCGTTCCAGCCGTCCTTGACCACGCCGACCTTCTTGGCCAGCGCGCCCAGGGCGTTCAGCACGGCCGGGCCGGTCTCGCCGGTCAGGGCGCCCGCGCCGACGATGATGGCGGGACGTTCAGCCTTGGTCAGGAAGTCGGTCGCGGCCTTGGGCAGCTTGCCCAGGGTCTTGGAACCGGCGCCCAGCCAGGCGTAGCCATAGGTCAGCTCGGCCTGCGGGCCGATGACGCCGATCTCGACGCCGCCCTTCAGCCAGGTCTTGCGGATGCGCGCGTTCAGCAGCGGCGCCTCCGTGCGCGGATTGGCCCCGACGATCAGGATGGCGTCAGCGTTTTCAATGCCTTGCAGGCCGGAGTTGAACAGCCAGCCCTCGCGGGCCTCGCCGCCCAGCGCGGCGCCGTCCTGACGGCAGTCGGTGTTGGCCGAACCCAGGGCGCGGAACAGGTCCAGCGTCGCCTTCATCGACTCGGCGTCCTGCAGGTCTCCGGCGATGGCGCCGATGCGGTCGGCCGATGCGGTCTTCAGCTTGTCGGCGACGACCGACAGGGCCTCGTCCCAAGACGCCGGACGCAGCTTGCCGTTCTCGCGCACCCACGGGCGGTCCAGGCGACGCGACTGCAGGCCGTCGACGGCGTAGCGGCTCTTGTCCGACAGCCACTCCTCGTTGACGCCCTCGTTCACGCGCGGCAGCACGCGCATGACCTCGGCGCCGCGCGAGTCGGCGCGGATGTTCGAGCCGAGGGCGTCCATCACATCGATGGTCTCGGTCTTCTTCAGCTCCCACGGGCGGTAGTGATACTGCCAAGGCCGGTGCGTCAGGGCCCCGACGGGGCACAGGTCGTTGACGTTGCCCGACAGTTCGCTGTCGATGTTCTTTTCCAGATAGGTCGTGATCTCGGCGCTTTCGCCGCGCGAGATCATGCCGATGTCCGGCACGCCCGCCACTTCGGTGATGAAGCGGACGCAGCGCGTGCACTGGATGCAGCGCGTCATGAAGGTCTTGACCGTCGGACCCATGTTCTTTTCTTCGACCGCGCGCTTGTTCTCGGCATAGCGAGAGCCGTCGCGGCCGTAGCCGACAGCCTGGTCCTGCAGGTCGCACTCGCCGCCCTGGTCGCAGATCGGGCAGTCCAGCGGGTGGTTGATGAGCAGGAACTCCATCACCCCTTCGCGGGCCTTCTTCACCATCGGCGTGTCGGTGAAGATTTCCTGGCCGTCGGCGGCCGGAAGGGCGCACGACGCCTGCGGCTTGGGCGGTCCGGGCTTCACCTCGACCAGGCACATGCGGCAGTTGCCGGCGATGGACAGGCGCTCGTGGTAGCAGAACCGCGGGATTTCCTGCCCGGCGCGCTCGGCGACCTGCAGCACGGTCATGCCCGGTTCGAACTCGACTTCAACGCCGTTGACCTTGGCGATAGGCATTACGATTACTCCGCCGCGATCGCGTGGCCGGCGAAGTTCGCGCGGCGGCTGCGGTAGGTGTGGATGCGCTCTTCGATCTCGTGACGGAAGTGCCGGATCAGGCCCTGCACGGGCCAGGCGGCGGCGTCGCCGAGGGCGCAGATGGTGTGGCCTTCGATCTGGGTCGAGACCTCCAGCAGCATGTCGATCTCGGACGGATCGGCGTCGCCGACCGCCATGCGTTCCAGCACGCGCCACATCCAGCCGGTGCCTTCACGGCACGGCGTGCACTGGCCGCAGCTCTCGTGCTTGAAGAAGTAGCTGATGCGGGCGATCGCCTTCACGATGTCGGTGGACTGATCCATGACCGTCACGCCCGCCGTGCCCAGGGACGAGCGCATTTCGCGCATGGAGTCGAAGTCCATCAGGACCGTCTCGGCCTGTTCGCGCGTGATGACCGGGCAGGAGGCGCCGCCGGGGATGATGGCCTTGAGGTTTTCCCAGCCGCCGCGCACGCCGCCGCCGTGATCCTCGATCAGCTGGCGCAGCGGGATCGACATGGCCTCTTCGACCACGCAGGGCGTGTTCACGTGGCCCGACAGGGACATCAGCTTGGTGCCGGTGTTGTTCGGGCGGCCGAAGCCGGCGAACCAGTCCGCGCCGCGGCGCAGGATGGTGCCGACCACGGCGATCGACTCGACATTGTTAACGGTCGTCGGGCAGCCGTATAGGCCCGCGCCCGCCGGGAACGGCGGCTTCAGGCGCGGCTGGCCCTTCTTGCCTTCCAGCGATTCCAGCAGGGCCGTCTCTTCGCCGCAGATGTAGGCCCCGGCGCCGTGGTGGATATAGACGTGGAAGTCCCAGCCGTGGACGTTGTCGTCGCCGATCAGCCTGGCCTCATAGGCCTGCTTGACGGCGGCTTCCATGCGCTCGCGCTCGAGAACGTATTCGCCGCGCAGGTAGATGTAGCAGGCGTGGGCCTTCATCGCGAAGGAGGCGATCAGCGCGCCTTCGATCAGCAGGTGCGGATCATGACGCATGATCTCGCGGTCCTTGCAGGTCGCGGGCTCGGACTCGTCGGCGTTGATGACCAGGTAGTGAGGGCGATCCTTCACTTCCTTGGGCATGAAGGACCACTTCAGCCCGGTCGAGAAACCGGCGCCGCCGCGACCGCGCAGGCCCGAGTTCTTGACGTTGGTGATGATCCAGTCGCCGCCAAGGTCCAGCATGTCCTTGGTGGCGTTCCACGCGCCGCGCGTCTTCGCCCCCTCAAGGCCCCAGTCGTGGAAGCCGTAGAGGTTGGTGAAGATCCGATCCTTGTCTTGGAGGATGCCGACCATGATCCCTTAAAGTCCTTCCGCCATGCGGCGCTTGTGGTGGCGGGTGCGCTGGAAGACGGCGTAGATCACCAGCACCCATCCCAGGGCCAACAGGCCATAGGCCGCCACCGCGGCGTTTTCAGTCAGGCCGAAACGGCCTTCGCGCGCGAACAAAACCAGAGCCGCCGCGACCACGATGCAGGCCAGGCCCGCCCAACGCGGGCGCCAGCCGACGCGGCGCAGCTCGGCCCGATAGGCCGCCCTGCCCGCTTCCGTTTCGAGGTCCGGCCGCGCCATCAGGCCGGGGCCTTTTCAGCGACGGGCTCCGAGTTCGGCAGCTTCTTGATCTTCTTGGCCGCCGAACCGTCGTACAAGGCCGGGTCCGTCAGGACGCGCGCGCCGCCCTCGGGCGCGGCGTTGTGACGGCCGACGTAGCTGCCCCGCTCCGGCGTCTTGCCGGCGGCGAAGTCGTCGATGATCCGGGCCATCGTCTCGGGCGTCAGGTCTTCGTAGTAGTAGTCGTTGATCTGGGCCATCGGCGCGTTCGAACAGGCGCCCAGGCACTCGACCTCCTGCCAGGTGAAGCGGCCGTCCGCCGACAGTTCGTCCTTGGGGCCGATCTTCTCGCGGCACACGCGCATCAGCTCATTGGAGCCGCGCAGCATGCACTGCGTCGTGCCGCACACCTGGATCAGGGCGGCCGTACCGACCGGCGTCAACTGGAACATGGTGTAGAAGGTCGCGACCTCCAGCACCCGGATATAGGCCATGCCCAACAGGTCGCCGATAGCGCGGATGGCGGGCTCGGACACCCAGCCTTCCTGCTTCTGGACCAGCCACAGGATCGGGATCACCGCCGACTGGCGACGCGATTCCGGGTATTTCTTGATCCACCACTGAGCCTTGTCCATCGTCTCCTTCGAGAACTCGAAAGAGGACGGCTGCTCCTTGGCCAGACGACGAACGCTCATCGGTCCACTTCTCCGAACACCATGTCGAGCGAGCCGAGGATGGCGGACACGTCCGCCAGCATGTGGCCGCGGTTCATCCAGTCCATCGCCTGCAGGTGACGGAAGCCGGGCGCCGACAGCTTGACGCGGTAGGGTTTGTTGGTGCCGTCCGACACCAGATAGACGCCGAACTCGCCCTTGGGCGCTTCGACGGCCGCATAGACCTCGCCTTCCGGCGTCTTGAAGCCCTCGGTGTAGAGCTTGAAGTGGTGGATGAGCGCCTCCATCGAACGCTTCATCTCACCGCGACGCGGCGGCGTGACCTTGTGGTCTTCCGACAGGACCGGCTCGCCGGGGCAGTTGCGCAGCTTGTGGATGCACTGCTCCATGATGCGCACCGACTGGCGCATCTCCTCGACGCGGCACAGGTAGCGGTCCCAGCAGTCGCCGTTCTTGCCGACGGCGATGTCGAACTCCATGTCGGCGTAGCAGTCGTAGGGCTGGGCCTTGCGCAGGTCCCAGGCGATGTCCGAGCCGCGCAGCATGACGCCCGAGAAGCCCCACGCCAGGGCGTTCTCCTTGGACACCACGCCGATATCGACGTTGCGCTGCTTGAAGATGCGGTTCTCTGTGACCAGGCTCTCGATGTCGTCCAGCTTGGCCGGGAACTCGGCGCACCAGCGGCCGATGTCGTCGATCAGCTCGGGCGTCAGGTCCTGATGGACGCCGCCCGGACGGAAGTAGTTGGCGTGCAGGCGTGCGCCGCAGGCCCGCTCATAGAAGACCATCAGCTTCTCGCGCTCTTCGTGGCCCCACAGCGGCGGGGTCAGGGCGCCCACGTCCATGGCCTGCATGGTCGCGTTCAGAAGGTGGTTCAGGATGCGGCCCATCTCCGAGTACAGGACCCGGATCAACTGGCCGCGATACGGCACGTCCAGGCCCAGCAACCGCTCGATCGCCAGGCAGAAGGCGTGCTCCTGGTTCATCGGCGAGACGTAGTCCAGCCGGTCCAGATAGGGGATGTTCTGGAGGTAGGTGCGCGCCTCCATCAGCTTCTCGGTGCCGCGGTGCAGCAGGCCGATGTGCGGATCGACGCGGGTGACCAGCTCGCCGTCCAGCTCCAGCACCAGACGCAGCACGCCGTGCGCGGCCGGGTGCTGCGGGCCGAAGTTGATGGTGAATTTGCGGTCGTCCATCGCCCGCGCGTGCGGGGTCAGGCCGTCTTCATAGTCCTCGAACGGATCGATGGCCGAACCGAGCGGCGCGGGCATGTTCTTGACGTCGGCCATTACTGCGCTCCCGCCTTCTCGTCGCCCGGCAAGACGGTCGGATAATCGGCGCCTTCCCACGGAGACAGGAAGTCGAAGTTGCGGAATTCCTGGGTCAGCTTCACCGGCTCATAGACCACGCGCTTCTGCTCTTCGTCGTAGCGGACCTCGACATAGCCCGTCATGGGGAAGTCCTTGCGCAGGGGGTGCCCCTGGAAGCCGTAGTCGGTCAGGATGCGGCGCATGTCCGGGTGATCCGAGAAGATCATGCCGTACATGTCGAAGGCCTCGCGCTCGAACCAGCCGGCCGACGGATAGACCGAGGTCACGCTGGGGACCGGCTGCACTTCGTCGGTCGACACCTTGACGCGAACGCGCGCGGCGCGGGTCAGCGACAGCAGGTGATAGACGACTTCGAACCGCTCGACGCGGTCGGGATAGTCGGCGCCGCAGACGTCCATGCACTGCTGGAAGCCGAACTGATCGCGCAGGGCCGTCATGACCTCGACGATCTTCTCGCGCGGGGCGATCAGGGTCAGTTCGCCATAGGCGACGACGGCCTCGACGCCGAGCGCCGCGACCATTTCCGTGCCCAGAGGCGTCAGGGCGGATTCGCGCTCCGCAACGCGCACCAGTTCGCTCATCGCTCGATGGTCCCCGTGCGGCGGATCTTCTTCTGCAGCTGCAGGATGCCGTACAGCAGGGCCTCGGCGGTCGGCGGGCAGCCCGGAACATAGACGTCCACCGGCACCACGCGGTCGCAGCCGCGCACGACGCTGTAGCTGTAGTGATAATAGCCGCCGCCGTTGGCGCAGCTGCCCATCGAGATGACGTAGCGCGGGTCCGGCATCTGGTCGTAGACCTTGCGCAGGGCCGGGGCCATCTTGTTGGTCAGGGTGCCGGCGACGATCATCAGGTCCGACTGGCGCGGCGAACCGCGCGGCGCGGTGCCGAAACGCTCCAGGTCGAAGCGCGGCATCGACAGGTGGATCATCTCGACGGCGCAGCAGGCCAGGCCGAACGACATCCACATCAGCGACCCGGTGCGGGCCCAGGTGATGACGTCGTCCAGGGAGGTCGTCAGGAAGCCGCGCTCGCCCAGCTCCGTGTTGACGGACTCGAAGAACTTGTCGTGGATCTTGGGATCATAGCCCTCGACGGTCGAGCGCGCGCCAGAGCCGTAGCTTTGACCGGCGGGGACCAGGGGGCTGGAGGGGGCGATCACTGCCATTCCAGGGCTCCCTTCTTCCATTCATAGATGAAACCGACCGTCAGGACGCCCAGGAAGACCATCATCGACCAGAAGGCGAAGATCATGCCGCCGTGCGACAGGTCGAACATCGACACCGCCCACGGGAACAGGAAGGCGATTTCCAGGTCGAAGATGATGAAGAGGATCGACACCAGGTAGAAGCGCACGTCGAACTTCATGCGCGCGTCGTCAAAGGCGTTGAAGCCGCACTCATAGGCCGAGAGCTTCTCGGTGTCGGGGTTCTTGGGGGCCAGCACCCAGGCCGCCAGCATGAAGCCGGCGCCCAGCACGACGGCGATGCCCAGGAAAACGACGATCGGGAGGTATTCTAGAAGAAATGCGTTCATTCGAGCTGCCTCGCCCGCCGGAGGGAGGGGGCGGATTCGGGGCTTCTTAGACCCAACCTCGCCAGGGTTCAAACCCATGTGGGCAAAGGTTTTTTGTTGCGAGCCATTCGCAGTTTTTCGGGCGATTTGCCGCAGGCCGCGCGATTGCCTCCCGGGCCGCCGATCCGCGAAATGCGCCGTCGCCTTCAACATAGTCGAGAGCTCGCGCATGAACCCGGCCGGCCGCCTGCTGAACTCGATCGAACGCATCGGCAATCGGCTGCCCGATCCCGTCTTTCTCTTTCTGTGGCTGATCCTGGGCCTGGTGGTCCTGAGCCTGGTCGGCGCCGGCCTGGGATGGTCGGCCGTCAACCCGGTGACGGGCGAAGCCCTGCAGGCGCAGAGCCTGCTGTCGCCCGCCAACCTGGAGCGGCTGTTCATCGGCATGCCGCGCACCCTGGCCGACTTCCCGCCGCTGGGGATCGTCATCACCATCATCTACGGCGCCTCGGTGGCCGAGCGGACCGGCCTGTTCTCAACGGCGATCAGGGGCGCCTTGCTGAACGCGCCCCGCTTCATCCTGACGCCGATCGTGGTGATCACCGGCATGGTGTCCCACCACGCCTCGGACGCCTCCTATGTCGTGGTGATTCCTCTGGCGGCCGTCATCTTCGCCGCAGCGGGACGCCACCCGCTGGCGGGCCTGGCGGCGGGTTTCGCCGCCGTGTCGGGCGGCTATGCGGGCAATCTGTTCCCCGGCGCCAGCGACGCCCTGATCCTGGGCATCACCGAGCCCGCCGCCCATCTGATCGATCCGTCCTACGCCGTCAGCATCGCGGGCAACTGGTTCTTCATCGTCGGGGTGGTGATCGTCTTCACCCCCATCGTCTGGTTCCTGACCGACCGGGTGATCGAGCCGCGCCTGGGCGCCTGGATTCCCCACGACGCCGCGCCGGTCGCGGCCGAGGAGAAGACGCCCCTGACCGCCGCCGAGAAGCGCGGCCTGGCCTGGGCGGGCCTGACCATCCTGGCCATGATCGCCGTCTGGGCCGCCGTCACCTTCCTGCCCGGCTCGCCCTTCGTCGACGCCGACGCCGAGCCGGAGCAGCGCTTCAATCCCCTGTATCGCTCGCTGGTGGCCTTCTTCGCCCTGACCTTCTTCATGGCGGGCGCGGCTTTCGGCGCAGGCTCGGGCTCCATCAAGACCCACCACGACCTGGTGCGGATGATGCGCGAGGGGATCAGCCAACTGGCCCCCTACATCGTCCTGGCCTTCTTCGCCGCCCACTTCGTCGCCATGTTCAACTGGTCGGGCCTGGGGCCGATCCTGGCGGTCAACGCCGCCGCCTCCCTACGCGAACTGGCCCTGCCGACGCCGTTGCTGCTGATCATGGTGGTGCTGGTGTCCTGCGTCTTCGACCTGTTCATCGGCTCGGCCTCGGCCAAGTGGTCGGCGCTGGCCCCCATCGTCGTGCCCATGTTCATGCTGCTGGGCATCAGCCCCGAGATGACCACCGCCGCCTATCGCATGGGCGATTCCGTCACCAACATCGCCACCCCTCTGATGAGCTACTTCCCTCTGATCCTGACCTTCGCCCAGCGCTGGGACCCGAAGTTCGGCCTGGGCTCGCTGATGGCGACCATGCTGCCCTACGCCGGAGCCTTCCTGATCGCGGGCCTGATCATGGTGGCGGCCTGGGTGGCGCTGGACCTGCCGCTGGGGCCGGGCGTGGGCGTCCACTACGAACCGCCCCCGCCCGCGACGGCCTCGCAGCTTCCGGCCGACGGCGGCATCGCGGGGCCCGCCGCCCCGCCCCAGGCGGCCGCCGCGCCCTCCGCGCGCTGATTTGATTTATCCACAGCCGCGTCGCTTGACGTGCGGCGCGGCCCCGCCTAAACGACGCCCCTCGCCGGGGCGCACAGCGCTTCGGAACGGGAAACGCGGGTGTAGCTCAGTTGGTTAGAGTGCCGGCCTGTCACGCCGGAGGTCGCGGGTTCGAGCCCCGTCACTCGCGCCACTCCGCTCAGACATGAGGGAGTGGCGCGCCGCCCTTCTCCCTCGATCTCCGAAAACCAGAGACGGTCCCGCACGGGGATTTCGCACGCCTGTTCGGCCCCGGCGGAGCGCCAGGCTTTCGGGACAGGCCCAGGCCTCCCCGGACAGGCGGCTAGATGATCGGCAGGGCGTCTCGCGGCGTGACGAATTCGGCCTTCCCGGTCAGTTCGCCATACACCATGGTCAGGTCCTCGAAGACGCGGTTCCAGGCGAACTGCTCGACCGCCTTCACCCGCGCCGCCCGGCCCAGGGCCTCGACGTCGCGCGCGAACAGGGCCTCGATCGCCTCGGCGTAGTCGACCGGGTCGGGCGACACCGCCAGTTGGCCGACCCCTTCGTCCACCGTCTCGGCCACCCCGCCGGAATTGACGCCCACCACGGCCCGGCCGCAGGCCATGGCCTCCAGCACGATCAGGCCGAACGGCTCCTTGTCGTTGGCGTGCACGAAGGCGTCGCAGCTGGCGATGATGCGCGCCACCGCGCGCGGGTCCTTCTCGTACGGCAGGGAGATGACCCGGTCCTCGGGCGGCATCCCCGCCCCGGCGCCCACCAGCACCAGATGATAGGGCGCGCCCAGGCGCTGCACCGCGTCGATCAGGACGCCGACGTTCTTCTCCTTGGCCGGACGTCCCGCGAAGCACAGCAGGCGGGCGTCCGCCCCCAGCCCCAGCTTCTTCAGCAGCCAGTCGCGATCCCGGCGATCGGGATGGAAGGTGTCGACCTCGACCCCCAGCGGCCGAATCACGATGCCGCCCACCCCCGCCTCCTCCAAGCGATCGGCGATGAACCGGCTGGGCGACACGACCCGGTCGAATTGCGAGAACAGCCGGGCCCAACGCTTTTCGACCGGCTTCTTGGCCCATTCGCCGAAATGCAGGGCCGCCAGGGCGGCCGGATCGGAGTGACAGAAGCCGACCACCGGGCAACCGACCCTCTGGCCCGCCTCCAGCGCGCCCTGCCCGGGCGTATAGGGGTCCCCCGCCTCGATCAGCGTCGGATTGAGGGCCGACACCCACGCGCCCCAGCGCCGCACCGAACCGGGCCAGCGATAGCCGTCGCCGAAAGGCAGCTTGGGCGCATGGAGGCGGACGACGCCGTCCGGCTCGACCCTGTACCCGGCGCCCGGCACCACCAGATTGTGCGTCACCCCCGGCCGATGGGTCTCCAGCCAGCTCTTCTTCGACAGCAGATAGCGCTTCACCCCGCCGGAGCGCGGCGCGAACAGCATGGTCGTGTCCACAAGACGCGGCCGGGCGTCGGCGCCCGCCGCGGCCTTCATCGCCCGCAGGGTTTCGGCCACCTCTTCGTCCAGGCCAGGGAACAGCCTCAGTTCGCTTTCCTGGACCTCGATAGGGCTCACGCTCATGCGATGGACCTTCCGCCTGTCGTTCTTCACGCTAACGCTAAAGCTCCGGCTTTGGATGCGACGGGCGCGGCGGATCTTCGCCGTGGGTTTTCGGCCCCTAACGCCTCGAACCGCTACGCTCAAGAGGGCGTTGCGATCCGGTCGCGCGTCAGCGCCTTTCATCCGCCGTTCAGCTTGGGGCCCATAGGCCGGGCCTTGCATTCGCCTCAAATTAGAGAAACTTGGGGCGTGCGGGCGCGGACCCTGTTAGGAGGGGCGCCTTCAATCCTTGCGCGTGCGACCACGAGGGGTTTCTTACGAATGCGTATTCTGCTCGCGAGCGCCGTTGCGATCGCTCCCTTGTTGGTCGCTTCCGGCGTTCAGGCTGAACAGGTCATCTCCACCGCGCGGACGACGCCCATCAGCACCTCGACCGCCAACAACGGAGCGCCGGACGACGTGCGCATGGCCAGCGGCGGGTCGATCACCGTGACGTCGGGCGCCGCCGTGACGCTGGATTCCAGCAATGACGTGAAGCTGGAGTCCGGGTCCAAGATCGACATGCTCAAGGCCGCCGACGGCGCCACGGGCGTCCTGGTCAACGGCGGGAACACCGGCGACGTCACCATCGCCGGCGCGATCAACATCACCGACTCCATCGAGGAGTATAAGGACGACGACAAGGACGGCGATCTGGACGGCCCGTTCGCCGACGGAACGAACCGGCACGGCGTGCGCGTCACGGGCTCGGCGCCGCTGGTCGGAGACATCCGCATCGAATCGTCCGGCTCGATCAAGGTCGAGGGCAATAACTCGTCGGGCCTGACGGTCGAGGCGCCGCTGATCGGCGACCTCTTCAGCCAGGGCCAGATCAGCGTCATCGGCAACAACACCTACGGCATCCGCACGACGGGCGCCGTCACGGGCGACGTCACCGTCCTCGGCAGCGTCAGCGCCGTGGGCGAAAACGCCGTCGGCGTCGCCGTGGACGGCGCGGTCGACGGCGCGGTCAAGATTCAGGGCGCCGTGGCCGCGACCGGCTACCGCTACACCACGGCGCCGACCAGCAAGCCGACCTCGGGTCAGACGGTCGAGGGCGTGACCTATCTCGAGAACCTCGACGCCGACGACCTGCTGCAGGGCGGCCCGGCTGTCCGCATCGCCGCGGACGTCACCGGAGGCGTGGTGTTCGACGCCCCTCCCCCCGCATTGGGCGAAGACGCCACCGAGGCAGAGAAGGCGGACACCGACCGCGACAAGGACGGCATCCTCGACGCCCAGGAGACGACCGCCTCCATCCGCGCGTTCGGCGGAGCCCCGGCGGTTCTGGTCGGCTCGGCTGACAAGGCGATCAGCCTGGGCGCCGTCGGCGCCGGGGACGACGCCTATGGCCTGATCAATCGCGGCGCCATCGAGGCGGCCGGCGTCTACAAGAACATCGACGCCACCGCCGTTCAGATCGGCGGCGCGGGCCAGTCCGTGACCGTGGCCGGCGGCCTGCGCAACGAAGGCTCCATCAACGCCTCCGCGAACACGGGCGACAGCACCGCCATCCGGATCGGGACGGGCGCCTCGGCGGCGGACATCTTCAACTCCGGCGTGATCCAGAGCGTCTCGGCGGGCTCAGAGTCTAATGTGGCCGCAGGCGTGCTGATCGACCAGGGCGCCAACGTCGCCTCCCTGACCAATTCGGGAACCCTGTCAGCCGGGGTCAGCGGCTCCAAGGCCGACGCGGTCGCCGTGCGCGACAAATCCGGCACGCTGACCACCATCACCAACACCGGCATCATTCAGGCGGTCATCACCCCCGAGGCGGACGTGGCCCAGACCGGCTCGACCGTCGCCGTGGACGTCAGCGCCAACACCACGGGCGTGACCCTGATCCAGGACGGCGTCGTCATCCCCGATCACAAGTTGCCCGACGCCGACGCGGACGGCGTGCCCGACGCCAACGAGCCCATCATCCGCGGCGATATCCGCCTGGGCTCGGGCGCCGATGTGCTGGACATCCGCAACGGCTCGGTGATCGGCGACATCTCCTTCGGAACCGGCGCCGACCGCCTGTCCATCAGCGGCGGCGCCGTGGTGACGGGCAAGCTGTCCAACGGCGACGGCCAGCTCGGCATCGACGTCTCCAAGGGCACGCTGGACGCGCGCCATACGGGCCAGTTGCAGATCAGCGACCTGAACATCGGCGCGGACAGCAAGCTGATCGTGACCCTGGACCCCGCCAACGAGACCTCCGGCGGCTTCAAGGTCAGCGGCCGCGCCGACCTGGCCGACGGCGCGGGCCTGGGCGTGCGCTTCAACTCCCTGATCCAAGACCCGACCTCCTTCACCATCATCGAGGCCGGGGACCTGAACGTCGGCGCCATCGACCAGAATGCGCTGCAGTCCAACTCGCCCTACGCCTTCGTGATCAGCGCCAATATCGACGACGCCGCCGGAAAGCTGACGGTCGACGCCCGCCGCCGCACGACGCAAGAGGCCGGCATGATCAAGGCCGAGGCCGCCGCCTATGACGTCCTCTACGCCGGTCTGGCCGACAATGAGGTGATCCGCGCGGCCATGCTGAACCAGACGGACCGCGACGGCTTCTTCAACATCTATCAGCAGTTGCTGCCCGACCACTCGGGCGGCCCGCTGATGTCGCTGGCCAGCGGCGTCGATGCGGTGACCCGCGCCCTGACGGGCCGCAACGCCGCTGCGGCGCCGGGCGAGACCAGCGCCTGGGTGCAGGAGATCAACTTCTACGCCGACAAGGACAAGACCGACAGCTACGGCTTCCGCTCCGAGGGCTTCGGCCTGGCCGGCGGCGTCGAGCGCGGCACCAATATGGGCGCCTTCGGCCTGACGGCGGCCTTCACCTCATCGGACCTGGAAGACCCGGAATCGGCGGCGGAAGAGGTCCTCTCGGCCAGCCTGCTGGAGCTGGGCCTCTACTGGCGCGCCCAAGGCCAGCACTGGACGACCTGGGCGCGCGCCGCCGGGGGCTACGCCACCTTCAGCGCCACGCGCAAGCTGGTCGCCGAGGGCGTCAACCTGAAGAATGAATCGGACTGGCACGGCTTCACCCTCGCGGCCGCAGGCGGCGCCTCCTATGAGCGTCACTTCGGCCGGGTGAACATCCGGCCCGAGCTCTATGTCGAGTATTTCTCGCTGAGCGAGGACGCCCGCACGGAGGTCGGCGGCGGCGACGGCTTCGACCTAGATATCGACGAGCGCGACGGCCATATGTTCTCCGGCGTGGCCGCCGTCAACATCGGCTACGGCTTCGGCAAGGACGGCTGGATTCGTCCGGAAATCCGGGCCGGCTGGCGTCAGAACTTCTCGGTCGACGCGGGCCAGACCATCGCCCGTCTGGCTTCGGGCGGCGACGCCTTCACCCTGGACCCCGCCAGCATCGAGGGCGGCGGGCCGATCCTGGGCTTCCGCCTGAACGTCGGCAACGACCTGGGGCTGCTGTCCATCACCGGCGACGCCGAGCTGCTGGAGGACTATGTCCGCTACACCCTGCTGCTGCGGGCCAGCTTCAAGTTCTGATTTTTCTTCGGAACCCCTGTCAAAAAGGGCCGTCGGATTCGTTCCGGCGGCCCTTTCTCTTCTTGCCGAGCCCCTTCGCCTTTCTATGATCCCCCTCGAACCAGAGGGGGTTTCCATGAATAAGTTCGCCTGGGCGGCCTGCGCCCTGATCCTGAGCGCCCATGCGCCGGCGATGGCCCAAACCGCCGGCCCTGCCGCCAGCCGGGCCGCCGCGCCCGCCCTGCCCGCCGCCGACCGGGGCCTGTTCACGGCCCAGGACCTGTTCGGCATGGAAGTCGCCTCCGACGCCCAGATCAGTCCGGACGGCAGCCAGATCGCCTATGTCCGCCAGACGGCCGACATCATGACCGATCGGATGCGCCCGACCATCTGGCTGATCGACGTCAAGACCGGCCGCCATTCGCCCCTGGTGGCCTCGGCCGGCTCGCACCGCCAGCCGCGCTGGTCGCCGGACGGCACGCGCCTGTCCTACATCTCCAGCGCCGAGAGCGGCGCGCCGCAGCTGTTCGTGCGCTGGATGGCCTCGGGCGAGGCGGTTCGCGTCACCAACCTGCCCAACACCCCGTCCAGCGTCACCTGGTCGCCCAACGGCGAGCAACTGGCCTATTCCGTCCTGATTCCGGGCGACAAGCCCAAGATCGGCTCGCCCTTGGTCAAGCCCGAGGGCGCCCAATGGGCCCCGCCGCTGGAGATCATCGACAGCGTCACCTACCGCTCGGACGGCCAGGGCTATCTGAAGCCCGGCTTCCGCCACGTCTTCGTCGTCGGCTCCCAGGGCGGCGGCGCGCGCCAGCTGACGCACGGCGACTTCCACCACGGCGGCGGCCTGTCCTGGTCGGCCGATTCCCGCACCCTCTATCTCAGCGCCAACCGTCGGCCCGACTGGCAGCGCGAGGGCGCCGACAGCGAAGTCTACGCCCTGGACGTCCAGACCGGCGGCCTGACCGCCCTGACCAGCCGCGCCGGACCCGACAACACGCCTGTCGCCTCGCCCGACGGGCGCCGCATCGCCTACCTCGGCTATGACGACAGGCGGATGGGCTATCACAACACCCGCCTTCATGTGATGGACGCCGACGGCTCCAACCCCCGCGTCCTGACCGAGAGCCTGGACCGTTCGGTCCAGTCGCCGGTGTGGAGCCGCGACGGCCGCTCGATCTACGTCGCCTATGACGACCAGGGCCGCACCAAGGTCGCCCGCGTGTCGCTGGACGGCGCGATCACCCCGCTGATCGAAGACCTGACCGGCGACGACTTCGGCCGCCCCTACACCGGCGGCGGCTTCACCGTGGCCGACGACGGCGCCATCGCCTATACGCGCGGCGACTCCAGCCGCCCGGCCGACGTCCACGTGTGGAAGGGCGGACGCAGCACCCAGCTGACGCGCCTGAACGCCGACTTCCTGGGCGCCCGCCGCCTGGGCGAGGTGCGCCGCGTCCAGGTCGCCTCCTCCCACGACCAGCGCGCGGTCGAAAGCTGGCTGACCCTGCCGGCCGACTATGTGGAGGGCCGGCGCTATCCCCTGGTGCTGGAGATTCACGGCGGTCCCTTCGCCGCCTACGGCCCGCACTTCGCCACCGACAACCAGCTGTTCGCCGCGGCCGGCTATGCGGTGCTGTCGGTCAATCCGCGCGGCTCGACCTCCTATGGCGACGAGTTCGCCAACCTGATCCACCACAACTATCCGTCCAACGACTATGACGACCTGATCAGCAGCGTCGACGCCGTGATCGCCCAGGGCGTCGCCGATCCGAACCGGCTGTTCGTCACCGGCGGCTCGGGCGGCGGGGTGCTGACCAGCTGGATCGTCGGTAAGACCGACCGCTTCAAGGCCGCCGTGGTCCAGAAGCCGGTCATCGACTGGGCCAGCTTCGTGCTGACGGCCGACAATCCGGCCTTCTTCGCCCGCTACTGGTTCGGCGAGTATCCGTGGGAGAACCCGGAAGCCTACTGGCGCCGGTCGCCGCTGTCGCTGGTCGGCAATGTGAAGACGCCCACCATGGTCGTCGTCGGCGACGAGGACTACCGCACCCCGGTCAGCGAGTCGGAGCAGTACTACACCGCCCTGCAGCTGCGCGGCGTGCCCACGGCCCTGGTGAAGATCCCCGGCGTCGGCCACAGCCTGGCTGTCCGCCCGTCCCAGAACGCCGCCCGCATGAACGCCATGATCGAATGGTTCGCGCGCTACAAGGACGGCGCTCCGGCCGCTCCGGCGCAATAAGGCCCTGTCCCCGCGCCCGTCATGCGGCGGGCGCGGGGGTTCAGCGTGGCGTTAGTTGACTTTTAACCAGAACACTTACAGAACATCACGAACGGTTCACGCCTTGTTCTGGATTCGCCGCCATGCTCACGAAGAAACAGCACGAACTCCTGATGTTCATTCATGAGCGCATCCGGGAGACGGGCGTGTCGCCCTCCTTCGACGAGATGAAGGAGGCGCTGGACCTGGCGTCCAAGTCCGGCATCCACCGCCTGATCACGGCGCTGGAGGAACGCGGCTTCATCCGCCGCCTGGCCCACCGCGCCCGCGCGCTGGAAGTGGTCAAACTGCCCGAACAGGCGACGACCGCCGCCCCGGCCAAGGGCCGCGCTCCCTTCAAGCCCGACGTGATCCAGGGCGGCGGCCTGAACCCTCGCCCCGCCGTCGCCGAGGCCGCCAACGACGTGCGCGACCTGCCCCTGCTGGGCAAGATCGCCGCCGGCACCCCCATCGCCGCCATCCAGCACGAGCGCGAACGCCTGCCCGTGCCGGAAACCATGCTGGGCGCCGGGGAACACTACCTGCTCGAGATCGAGGGCGACTCCATGATCGAGGCCGGCATCCTCGACGGCGACACCGTCATCATCAAGCGCGTGGAGAACGCCTCCTCCGGCGAGATCGTCGTCGCCCTGGTCGAGGGCGAGGAGGCCACACTGAAACGCCTGCGCAAGAAGGGCCAGTCCATCGCCCTGGAGCCCGCCAACAGCGCCTATGAGACCCGCATCTTCGGCCCCGACCAGGTCGAGGTCCAGGGCAAGCTGGTCGGCCTGCTGCGCCGGTACCACTGAGGGCCGCGGCCTCCTAGCCTGCGCCATCAGGCGCCGCTTTCCCATTTCCGCTCATCCCGGCGGAGGCCGGGACCCAGGGCTTTGGCTTCAAGCGGGGCCGTTTGAAGTCTGCCTGTCATCCAGCTTCTTCCGGCCAATGACGGCGCGTGTGGCTCTTGCTGGCTTCCGGCGTCCGCCGGGATGAGCGGGTTAGGAATAGACCTCGCTCCACGGCCGACGTCCCCGCACCTCCGCCGCCCACAGGGCGCGCCAGCCGCCCGCCTCGTCACGCCACAGCTCCACCGAGCCGCCGCGCGCATGGTCGGCGCCGTCCAGCACCAGCCGCCCCTCGCAGGACGGCGGCAGGGCGCCGACCACGGCCCGCACGCTGACCACCTCGGCGCTGCGACACATCTGATCCATCTGCGCCTCGCCCGGCGCCGCCTTGCCCCACCACAGGGCCAGCGTCCCCGCCTCGCCGTCCGGCGCGCAGAACGATCGCTTGCAGGCCCAGCCCTCGGACGATCGCCCGACCGCCGCCAAACCTCGCCGCCGGGACCACAGGTCGCTGGCGAACTGTCGGACCGCCGGCCGCATCACGACCGCCTGCTCTCCCTGCCGATACGCCCCATTGGCCCCGCCGTCGCCGATCCAGACGTCCGGCGGCGCCGGGCGCGGCCAGATCAGCACCGCCGCCGCGAAAGGCAGGCCCAACCACCGCCATCGCCCGCGCCACAGGCACATGAACAGAATCCCCAGAAAGGCGACCGGCAAGGCCGCCGCAGGGGCGCTGGGGATCGCCTGGACGGCGCCGGGCAGGCCCGCCGCCCAGTGGCCGATGGCCAGCATGGCGTCCACCGACTTCCCCGCCAGCCACAGGAAGGGTGCGCCCAGGCCCAGCGGCTCCAGCGCCGCGCCCAACGCCAGGGCGGGCATCATGACGAAGTCGGCCAGCGGCGCCGTCGCCAGGTTGGCGATCAGCCCATAGACGGCCGTGCGGTTGAAATGCTGCATGGCGAACGGCCCGGTCGCCATGCCCGCCACCAGGCTGGCGGCGCAGGCGGCCAGCA
This sequence comes from Bordetella sp., assembly GCA_017308115.1. Classification (GTDB taxonomy): domain Bacteria; phylum Pseudomonadota; class Alphaproteobacteria; order Caulobacterales; family Caulobacteraceae; genus Brevundimonas. Next base: position 53,505 of record JAFKFS010000023.1, on the reverse strand, counting down.
GCCAGCTGCCGAACCGCTGCACCGCGACAATGGGCCAGGGCGCGGCGAACTCGCGGATGCGGCGCGGCCAGACCTCGACCAGGGCGACCAGGGCCGCCGTCGCCGCGAACGACATCTGGAACCCCGGCGTCACCACCGCCTCGGGCCGCAGCAACAGGACCACGAAGGCCGCCGCCGCCAGCGCGCGCATGGTCACCGCCTGCCGATCCGTCAGGATCGCCAGAAAGGCGATCGACGCCGTGATCGCCGCCCGCTCGGCCGGGGGCGGCGCGCCCGAGATGACCAGATAGGTCCCGACCGCGATCAGGCCCGCCACCGCCGCGACCTTCTTGCCCGAGGCCCGCAGCGCCAGCCACGGCCAGGCCGCGACCAGCAACCGCACGGCGAAGAAGACGAAGCCCCCCACGACCGCCATGTGCAGGCCCGAGATCGACAGGATGTGCGCCAGTCCCGAATCCCGCATGGCGTCCAGGTCCGGGCTCTGGATCCAGGTCTCGTGCCCCGTGGTCATGGCCGCCGCCACCCCGCCCGTCCGCTCGCCGAGGCGCGCCACGATCCGCTCGGCCAGGGCGTAGCGCACGGCGTTGACCTTCATCTCCATGCGCACCCGCCACGGCGGCGACGGCAGATCGGCGGGCCGCGTCGGTCCCAGGGCGAACAGCGTCCCGCCCATGCCCTGAAAATAGGCGTTGCGTCCGAAGTCGTAGGCGCCGGGACTGGCGGGCGGCGGCGGCGGGTTCAGGATGCCGAAGACGCGGATCGCCGCGCCGGGCGGCGGCGGCGCGCCCTTCAGCGTGATGCGCAGACGCTCGGGCGTCGCCTCGGGTTCGAGGCCCCGCACCCTCACCGGGGCCACGACCACGCGCGCGCCGTTCTGCCCCGGCGAATCCACGTCCATGATCCAGCCCTCGACCTGGGTGGGCGCCATGTCCGCCGGCGCGATCGGCGCCGCCACCGCGTCCGCCCTCAGCTTCGCGACCGCCAGCCCGCCGCTGAGGCAGGCCAGCATCAGCAGGATCAAGGTCGCCCAGCGCGGCAGGCCTCGCGCCCGCCCGACGATCCAGGCGCCGAGCAGCGCCAGGGCGACCGCCGCCGAGGGCCACGCCGCCGGCTCCGCTTTCAAGGCGAAATAGGCGGCGCACCCCGCGCCGAAGCAGACGGACGACCACAGGGGCCAGCGTTCCTGCTGCGCCCGCGCCTCGTCGCCCAGGCTGTCAATTAACCGGGCCATGAGGGTTCGCTTCCCCACGGGCGGGCGTATAAGACCCTGCCCTATGGATCCTGCCTCTATGACCTCCCCTTCCTCGACCGTCGTCACCCGCTTCGCCCCCTCGCCCACAGGCTACCTGCATATCGGCGGGGCGAGAACCGCGTTATTCAATTGGCTGTACGCCAAGGGACGCGGCGGCAAATTCCTGATCCGCATCGAGGACACCGACCGCGAGCGTTCGACCGATGAGGCGGTGAAGGCCATCTTCGACGGCCTGTCCTGGCTGGAGCTGTTCGGCGACGAAGAGCCCGTCTTCCAATTCGCCCGCGCCGACCGTCACCGCGAAGTCGTCGACCAGCTGCTGGCGACGGGCCACGCCTATCGCGACTTCCTGACCGCCGACGAGACGGCGGCCCTGCGCGACCAGGCCAAGGCCGAGGGCCGCGACTTCGTCTCGCCCTGGCGCGACCGCCAGCCCAGCGTCGACGACCTGGCCAAGCCGCATACGGTGCGCTTCCGCCGCCCGCTGGACCAGGCCGTCGTGGTCGAGGACGCCGTGCAGGGAAGCGTGCGCTGGGAATCCGCATCGCTGGACGATCTGGTCATCCTGCGCTCGGACGGGGCGCCGACCTATAATCTGGCCGTGGTGGTGGACGATCACGACATGGGCGTGACCCACGTCATTCGCGGCGACGACCATCTGAACAACGCCGCCCGCCAGAGCCTGATCTACGACGCCCTGGGCTGGACGCGGCCGACCTTCGCCCACATTCCCCTGATCCACGGCCCGGACGGCGCCAAGCTGTCCAAGCGCCACGGCGCCCAGGCGGTGCACGAATACGCCGACATGGGCTATCTGCCCGAGGCCATGCGCAACTACCTGGCCCGGCTGGGCTGGGCCCACGGCGACGACGAACTGTTCAGCGACGAGCAGGCGTTGGCCTGGTTCGACCTGGCCGGGGTCAACAAGGCGCCCGCCCGCCTGGACTTCGACAAGCTGGCCCACGTCAACGCCCACTGGCTGCGTCTGGCCGACGACGACCGTCTGGCCAAGCTGACGCTGGACGCCCATCTGGCGCGCGGACGGGCCTTGCAGCCGGATGACGAGGAGCGGCTCCTGCGGGCCATGCCCTTCGTCAAGGACCGCGCCAAGACCATTCCGGAGCTGGCGGACCAGACCGCCTTCGTCCTGCAGGCGCGTCCGCTCGCCTTGAACGAGAAATCCGCCGGTTTGCTGCAGGGCGAAAACGGCGAGCGAATTTCACGACTGCGTGAACGACTGGGCCTTTTCCAGAGCTGGGACGTCTTCGCCCTTGAGGCGGAGCTTAAGGTTTTCGCCCAGGAAGAGGGCGTAGGCTTTGGAAAAATAGGGCCTTCCATGCGCGCGGCCTTGACGGGCGGTTCCACGTCGCCCGATATCGCCCGGACGCTGTGCGCCTTGGGCCGCGACGAAAGTCTCGGACGCTTGGATGATGCGCTGCAACAGACTAAGTGAACACCCATAACCAACTCAGGCCGCCCGCCTCCCCGCGCGCCGGTCGTGAAGAAGAACAAGGGGCCTAGATGACTGAACAAGCGAAACCCGCCGGCTCGGCGACCCTGTCCTACGGCGACAAGACGGTCGAGCTTCCCGTCCTTTCCGGCTCGACCGGCCCGGACGTCATCGACATTCGCAAGCTGTACGGCGGCACGGGCGCCTTCACCTTCGACCCCGGCTTCACCTCGACCGCCTCGTGCGAATCGGGCCTGACCTACATCGACGGCGATGAAGGCGTGCTGCTGCACCGCGGCTATCCCATCGACCAGCTGGCCTCCAAGTCCAACTTCCTGGAAGTCTGCCACCTGCTGCTGCACGGCGAACTGCCGAACGCCGCCGAATACGAAGAGTTCGAGCAGTGCGTCACGCGCCACACCATGCTGCACGCCCAGTTCGACCGCTTCTTCGAGGGCTTCCGCCGCGACGCCCACCCGATGGCGATCATGGTCGGCACCGTCGGCGCCCTGTCGGCCTTCTATCACGACAGCCTGGACATCCATGATCCGGTGCAGCGCAACATCTCGGCCATCCGCCTGATCGCCAAGATGCCGACCATCGCGGCCCGCGCGTACAAGTATCACATCGGCCAGCCCTTCATCTCGCCGCGCAACGACCTGTCGTACGCCGAGAACTTCCTGCGCATGTGCTTCGCCGTGCCGGCCGAGGACTATCACGTCGATCCGGCCCTGGTGCGCGCCATGGACCGCATCTTCATCCTGCACGCCGACCACGAGCAGAACGCCTCGACCTCGACCGTCCGCCTGGCCGGTTCGTCGGGCGCCAACCCGTTCGCCTGCATCGCCGCCGGCATCGCCTGCCTGTGGGGCCCGTCGCACGGCGGCGCCAACGAGGAGGCGCTGAACATGCTGAAGGAAATCGGCACGCCGGACCGCATCCCCGAGTTCATCCAGGGCGTGAAGGACCGCAAGTACAAGCTGATGGGCTTCGGCCATCGCGTGTACAAGAACTACGATCCGCGCGCGAAGGTCATGCAGCAGTCGGCCTATGAGGTGCTGGCCGCCACGGGCCGCGAGAACGATCCGCTGTTCCAGGTCGCCAAGGAGCTGGAAGCCGTCGCCCTGAAGGACGAGTACTTCACCTCGCGCAAGCTGTTCCCGAACGTCGACTTCTATTCGGGCATCACCCTGTCGGCCATGGGCTTCCCGACCACCATGTTCACCGTGCTGTTCGCCCTGGCGCGCACCGTGGGCTGGATCGCCCAGTGGCAGGAGATGATGGCCGATCCGTCGCAGAAGATCGGTCGCCCGCGCCAGCTCTACACCGGCCCGACCGAGCGCGACTACGTGCCGCTGGCCCAGCGCGGCTGAGCCGTCGCACGACGCGAGAAGGCAGAACGCCGGGGCGAAAGCTCCGGCGTTTTTTCTTGGCCGCTCGAACGGCTGCAGCGGCGGCCCCGGCCCGACCGGCCTTCCGCTTCACAGAGCCGCTATCGCTCTTGCCCGCAATCCCCGCCTGGGCGAAAGGTCATGTCGCCTATTGGGTTAGGGAATCCGACCAGTGACGAGTTTGGTGGAGCGGCTGACGGAGCGCGAGAGGCAATGCCTGCGGCTCGTCCACGCCCATTTCAACTCCAAGCAGATCGCGCGCCAGCTCGGCATAAAGCCCGGCACGGTCGATCGTCACTGCGAGAACGCCGTCCGCAAGCTGCAGGTCGACAGCCGCGTCGCGGCGGCCCTGGTGCTGGCCTCGGAAAGCCGGCCGGGCATTGGGAATGCTTCCCAAGACGGATCGGCGCCAATGGTCGAGAGCCACCCTCTCGCGCTGGATCGGGCCGCTGAAAGGGCGCCCGATGACCGATCTCCAGGAAATGATGCCGCCGCTGAAATGGCGCGAGTTGGAAGCCGTGTTCCACGAGCTGGCTCCGACCGAAGCGAAGAAGCGGATGGTCCGTCATCTGGTCGAGGGGACCCGCAAACAAGCGGTCTTCCTCACCCCGACCGCCGTCATGACGGAGGTGGCCTACATCGCCGCGGCGATGCTGGACGCCAACTTCTGTCCCTCGGAGACGGAAGCGGACGCCTCGGAAGCCTTCTGGTCGTCTTCGGCGTCGCCGCCGCAGCGGCCTGGATCCTGACAGCTGCAGCCGGCGCCCAAAGGTTCGCCTTCGTGCTGCAGCATCTGCGGTATGGGGGGTGATCCGGCGCCGTTCAAATACGGAACGAGTCATGAAAAGAAGCGAAGAGGCGACGCTCATCGCCGCCAAGATCCAACGCGCCCTTTGTCGCGCCGAACAGGGGCAGGACCAGTCCATCGAGCGATTGGGCCAATTGGCCCAGGCCCTGACGCGCGGACGTCGCGCGGCGGGCCTCTCGACCACCGTCGGCCAACCGGCCTTTGACGCCCTGGCGCGGGCCATGGCGGCCCAGGTCGAGGCCCAGAAGGCCATGGTGGAGCTTCACGGGGCCCTGGCCGAGGTGAAAAGCCAGACGCGGTTCCGCAGCATACGCCTGGGCGGACTGGACAAGTCGGACGAACCCGTGCCGCGCGAAACGCGCCTGGCCCTGGTTGATCGGGCCGCCTGAATCGATGAGGGTGACATGCTGGCCATGTCACCCATTTATCTCTTCACCCTCGCCTTTTTCCTTCTGACCGCGCTTGTGGCCGTCTGGCGCGGCGGACCGTGGCAACGCGCCGCCTCGGCGGTCATGGGGATCGCCTGGATCGTCTCCAACGTCGTCCCGTTCGACTATCGCTCGCCGCCCTGGGGCGCCGTGTCCGCGGACAGCCTGGTCTTCCTGTTCCTGCTCTACGGCGCGTCGAGAAGCCGAACTTGGTGGATGCCGGCGGCGGCGGGCTTCCAATTCCTGGTGCTGGCCACCCACTATGTCTTCATCACGGACATCCGTCTGGAGCAGTGGGCCTATGTCTCGGCCTATTATGTCTGGAACATCGGCCTGATCACGACGCTGTTCCTGTCCTGCCTGCGACACGGACGCACCGGGCGGGCGGCGCCCGCCGCAATGCCCGCGAAAGACTGATCAGCGCGGCAGGCCGCCTGCGGCCACCTCGACCGGCACGTCGACATCGCATACGGAGAAGTCGGCGCCCCTGGCCTTGCGCGTCGTCTCGACCAGGGCGCGGAACGGCGCGCTGGAGGCGCTCAGAATCCGCACCGACGGGCGCTCGCCCTCCGGCAGGTCGCCCGCGACGCGCACGCGTGTCATGCGATCGGGGTCGGTCACGACGCCGTCCGGCTTGGGGCTGAACTTGAGGGCGCGCACCACATTGAGGCCGGACACGACCCGCCCCCAGACGGTGTAGCGCTTGTCCAGCGCCGGATAGGGCTGTCGCATCAGGAAGAACTGGCTGTTGGCGCTGTCAGGCGCCTCGTCGCGCGCCATGCCCGCGACGCCGGGGCAATACAGACCCCAGGCGTGAACCTTGCCGTCCGGCGTCGTCGCCATCACGGCGTCGGGCTGGGTCTGGACCGGCAGGGAATGGACGAAGCCGACCAGGGCGCCCGCCGGGGCGGCCACGGCGACGAAGGGCGTCTGGGCGTCGCGGCGGAAGGTGAACTCGGCCTTCAGGTCGGGATGCCAGCTCTGGCCCTCGCCGGTGCCCAAGGGATCGCCCGTCTGGGCCATGAAGCCGTGGCCAGAAGGCGGATGCGGTCCACGTGGCCGGGGGCGGCCTCGGGCGTCATCTCGACCAGGATACGGCCCTTGGTGGTGTCGATGACCAGAAGATTATCCGGCGCCGCCTGGCGCCAGTCCTCCGCCGCGACGGCGGGACTCGCATCGCCCGGCGGCGGGGCGCTCTGAGCCGACGCGGCCGTCGCGACGCCGGCCAGGACGACGGCCAGAAGAGCCGCGCCCGCCATCGAAAACGTCTGCCTCATGTCTCGCCCTCCCCGGCGCGGCGGGCGATGTTCAGCCGCCCTGAACGGGGAGCTGGACATCGCAGATGTTGAAGGCTGCGCCCTTCTCGGCCCGCGCCGCCTCGACCGCGGCGTTGAAGGGCGCCGAGCCGGGCGCGGCCACGCGGATCGTCGGCCGCTCGGCCGCCGGCATGGACGAGGCCAGGCGCGCCCGCGTCATGACATCGGCGTCGGCGCCGACGGCGCCGTCGGCGGCCTCATTGCCGGACTTGAGCGCCTTCACGACGTCCAGTCCCTGCACCACCCGGCCGAAGACGGTGTAGCCGCCGTTCAGGCTGTCGTTCTGCCCCGTCATCAGGAAGAACTGGCTGTTGGCGCTGTCGGGCGAACCGGCGCGCGCCATGCCCGCCACGCCCGGGCAGAACAGGCCCTGAGCCGGAGTCTTGAAGTCGGCCGTCACGAACATCTGGGCGTCCGGCTGGGTCACTACGGGGATGGAGCCCATGACGCCGCGCAGGCCCGGCCCGCTGTTCTCGACCGGGACGAAGCCGCTGTCGCGGCCGCGCCGGAAGGTGAACTCGCCCTTCAGGTCCGGCAGTTCGCTGCCGCCTTCGCCCGTGCCCTTGGGATCGCCGGTCTGGGCCATGAAGTTCGGGATGACGCGGTGGAACTTCAGTCCGTCATAGAAGCCCTGATTGGTGAGAGCGCGGATGCGCTCCACGTGGTTCGGCGCCGCGCGCGGCTCCAGCTCGACCAGGATGCGTCCCCTGGCCGTGTCGATCACCCACAGGTTCTCGGGCGCCACGGTGCGCCAATCGCCCGACTGAGCCATCGCCCCGCCGGACAACAGGGCCGCGCCCGCCGCCAGCGCCATCACAGACTTGATCTTCAAACCCGACCTCAACCCTTCTTGACCTTGGCCAGCACGCTCGCGGCGACCGCCGGGCTGACGAAGCTGTCGATCCGGCCGTCCAGCCGGGCGATTTCCTTCACCAGTCGCGAGGCGATCGCCTGATGCCGCGGATCGGCCATCAGGAACACCGTCTCTATGTCGCTGTTGAGGCGCTGATTCATCGCCGTCATCTGGAACTCATACTCGAAATCGGCGACGGCGCGCAGGCCGCGTATGATGACGTTGGCGTCCAGTTCCTCGGCGAAGTGCATCAGCAGGCTGGAGAACGGCCTGACCTCGATGTCGGCGTTGAAGCGCGCCACCTCGGCCTTGATCATCTCGACCCGCTCGGCGGTGGAGAACAGCGGGCCCTTGTCGTCGTTCTGAGCCACGCCGATGACCAGCCGGTCCACCAGCTTGACCGCCCGCCCGATGATATCGAGATGGCCGTTGGTCACAGGGTCGAAGGTCCCCGGATAAAGTCCGATACGCATGGCCGGCGGCCTCCCCGTCGTTTCGGTCCGTTTAGCAGGTGCGAAATGAACGGCCTAGATTTTCTGACGCGGCTGTGATCGCCAGAGATCACCGATCCGCTGAATTTCGCCCGGAGAACCGGGGAAGGCGTGAGCGTCGACGGCGGCGATCGCCGCCGCCGGGGTGGCGCTGTTGCACAGGAAGGCGGCGTCGAAGCGCGACAGGTCCGACAGGCGCACCGCCTCGATCCGCTGCGGCGATCCGGCGCGGTCCAGCGCCTCGCGGATCAGGGCCTGGGCCACGCCGTCCAGCATGGGCGCATCCGGCCAGACCACCGTCTTCCCCTCGATAAAGCCGATGTTCCACAGAGAACCTTCGGAAATCCGGCCTTCGGCGTCGTTGAACAGGGCGTCGTCGTAACCCGCCAGCCGCGCCCGACGCCGCGCCCGCAGCAGGCCCATCGTGGCGACGTGCTTCAGATGCGGCGCCTCGCGGGCATAGGTCTGGCTTTGCAGGCGCACCCCGCCCGGCAAGGGCGATGGCGGCGCCGAGACGCTGATCATCACCTGCGGCGCGCCAATCCAGTCCGGTTGGCGCAGGGACAGTTCGCTGGAGAACAGGCTGATGCGCAGCCACGCCTCCGTCCGGCCCGCCAGCGCGGCGCGCATCTGATCGCGCAGGCGATCTTCCGCCACGGCCTCGCCGAACAGTTCGATCGCCGAGGCTTTCAGGCGGTCCAGATGCCGGTCCAGCCCGCGCACGCCCCCCTCCTCAACGCCGAAGGAGGTCAGGGCGCCGTAGTTGAACAGGGCCTGACGGCCCAGGTCCTCAAGCCCGGCGGGACGGCCGTCGATCCAGAGTTCAGGAGCGACGGCCATGCAGGATCAGCTCTCGCCGCCCTCGATCGCCGGGGCCTCGCCCGCGTCGCCGTCTTCATCATCGCCGCCGGAATCGGCCAGACGTTCGACCGAGACGACCTTCTCGTCCTTGCCGGTGCGGAAGATGGTCACGCCCTGGCTCGAACGGCCGACGATGCGGACCTGCCCGACCGGTGTGCGGATCATCTGGCCGCCGTCGGTGACCAGCATCAGGTCGTCCGACTCCTCGACCGGGAAGGCGGCGGCCAGGCGCGTGCCTGCACGACCGCCCAGGCCATGAGCCGTCAGCCCCTGCCCGCCGCGACCCGTGCGACGGTACTCATAGGCCGAGGACCGCTTGCCGAAGCCGGTTTCCGTGACCGTCAGGATGAACTGCTCGGCCGCGCCCAACGCGGCGATACGCTCGGGCGAGATCGGGGCGTCGCCGGCCTCTTCGTCGTCCGCCTCGACCGCGACCGCTTCGTCCTCCGCGTCAGCCCCGGCCAGCGCCTTGCGCATGGCGTTGGCGTGCTTGACGTAGGCGGCGCGTTCTTCCGGCGTCGCATCGACGCGACCCAGGATGGCCATGGAGATGACCTCGTCCCCGTCCTGCAGGCGGATGCCGCGCACGCCGGTGGAGTCGCGGCCCTTGAACACGCGCACGTCGTCGGCCTTGAAGCGGATGGCCCGGCCCAGGGCCGTGGTCAGCAGCACGTCGTCCTCGGCCGTGCACAGGCCGACGCCGACCATGCCGTCGCCGTCCTCCAGCTTCATGGCGATCTTGCCGGCGCGGTTCACCGTGGCGAAGTCGCTGAGCTTGTTGCGGCGCACGTCGCCCGACCTGGTGGCGAACATGATGTCGTAGTCGCCCCAGGTCGCCTCGTCTTCCGGCAGAGGCAGCACGTTCATGATGCTGTCGCCCGGCTCGATCGGCAGCAGGTTGACGAAGGCCTTGCCGCGCGACTGCGGATTGCCCAGCGGCAGGCGCCAGGTCTTCAGCTTGTAGGCCTTGCCGTTGGTGGCGAAGAACAGGACCGGCGTGTGGGTCGAGGCGCTGAACACGCCGGTGATGGCGTCCTCGTCCTTCATCGACATGCCGCTGCGGCCCTTGCCGCCGCGATGCTGGGTCCGATAGGCGTTCAGCGCCACCCGCTTGACGTAGCCCGAATGGGTGACGGTGACGACCATGTCCTCGCGCGGGATCAGGTCCTCGTCCTCCATCTCGGCGTCGCCCTCGCCGATGAGGGTGCGGCGGTCCACGCCGAACTGGTCCCTGACCAGCAGCAGGTCCTCACGGATGATGGCCAGGACGTTCTTGCGGTCCGACAGGATGGTCAGATGGCCCTGAATGGTGTCGGCCAGGCTGCGCGCCTCGCCGAAGATGTCGTCGCGGCCCAGGCCCGTCAGGCGCGACAGCGTCAGGGCCAGGATGGCGCGGGCCTGCTCGTCCGTCAGGCGGATCTTGCCACCCTCGACCAGGACGGTGCGCGGATCGGCGATCAGCTCGACCAGGGCCATCATGTCCCCGACCGGCCAGGCCTTGCCCTGCAGCCGTTCGCGCGCCTCGGCCGGGTCGGCCGAGCTGCGGATGATGTGGATCACCTCGTCGATGTTGGCGACGGCGACGGCCAGGCCGACCAGGACGTGGCCGCGATCCCGGGCCTTGGCCAGTTCGAACTTGACCCGGCGGACCACCACCTCCTCGCGGAAGTCGAGGAAGGCGTCCAGCAGGGCGCGCAGGCCCATCTGCTCGGGCCGCCCGTGGTTCAGCGCCAGCATGTTGACGCCGAACGAGGATTGCAGCGCCGTATAGCGATACAGCTGGTTCAGGATCACGTCGCCCGAGGCGTCGCGCTTCAGTTCGATGACGATGCGCATCCCGGCGCGGTCAGATTCGTCCCGGACGTCGGCGATGCCTTCCAGACGCTTCTCGCGCACCATTTCGGCGATGCGCTCGATCAGGGTCTGCTTGTTCACCTGGAACGGCAGTTCGGTGATGATGATGGCGTCGCGATCCTTGCGGATCTCCTCGACCGAGGCCTTGCCGCGCACGATGACCGAGCCGCGCCCGTCGCGCAGGGCGTTGCGCGGGGCCGTGCGGCCCATGATCTCGCCACCGGTGGGGAAGTCCGGCCCCGGCACGATGTCCAGCAGGGTCTCGTCCGAGACGTTCGGATCGTCCAGCAGGGCGACGGCCGCGTCGATCACTTCGCGCAGGTTGTGCGGCGGGATGTTGGTCGCCATGCCGACGGCGATGCCGCCCGCGCCGTTGACCAGAAGGTTCGGAATCCGCGCCGGCAGGACGACAGGCTCCAGCTCCTTCTCATCATAGTTCGGCTGGAAGTCGACCGTGTCCTTCTCGATGTCGGTCAGCAGGGCCACGGCGGCCGGGGCCATCTTGGCCTCGGTGTAACGCATGGAGGCCGGCATATCGCCGTCGACCGAGCCGAAATTGCCCTGGCCGTCGACCAGCATCAGCCCCATGGAGAAGTCCTGGGCCATGCGGACCAGGGCCATGTAGACCGAGGCGTCGCCGTGCGGGTGGAAACGGCCCAGCACGTCGCCGACCACGCGGGCGCACTTCGAATAGGAGCGCTCCGGCGTCATGTTCAGGTCGTGCATCGAATAGAGGATGCGACGATGCACCGGCTTCAGACCGTCGCGCGCGTCCGGCAGGGCCCGGCTGACGATCACGCTCATGGCGTAGTCGAGGTAGGAGCGTTTCAGCTCGTCCTCGATGGTGATGGTCGAAATATCGCCCGGCGCCGAGGGGGCGGCGTTTTGGTAGCTGTCGTCGGTCAAGGAAATCAGGCTTTAGATGGCCGGAATCGGAACGTGATCCGCTATTCAGGTTTCTATCATCAGGGGGCCGTGGTGGCAAAGAAACGCCGCCGAAATCCCCACACCGAGAAGGACAGAAAATCCATGCGATCGACCCCAGCCGCCTTCATCATGTCCGGCGCTCTCGCCGTCACTGTCGCCTTCGCCGCCGCCGGCGCCGCCGACGCCCGGCAGGCGGACCGGCCGCACGCCGGCCACGCGCCGGAACGCCCCCGCCCGCCCATGGGCATGATGCGCGCCACGCCGGGCCAGACCGCTCAGGTCTCCATCGTCAACGGCCAGGGCGCGGACATCGGCAAGGCCACCCTGACGCAGGGCGCGACCGGCCTGCTGATCAGGGTCGAGGCGACGGGCCTGACGCCCGGCTGGCACGGCATCCACATCCACGCCACAGGCCAGTGCGAGGCGCCGTTCACCTCGGCCGGCGCCCACATCAACCACGGCGACCCCAAGAAGCCCCACGGCCTCCTGAACGCTGAAGGCCCCGATGACGGCGACCTGCCCAACGTCTTCGCCGACGCTGCGGGCGCCGTGAACGCCGAGGTCTTCACCAGCCATGCGCGCCTGGCCCAGAACGGACCCGGCCAGTGGCTGCTGGACGCCGACGGCTCGGCCCTGGTCATCCACGCCAACCCCGACGACCATTCCAGCCAGCCGATCGGCGGCGCGGGCGACCGCGTGGCCTGCGCCGTCATCAAGGCGCCGTAAGCGACCTCAAACCTTGGCGGGAGCGCCCGCGCGCAGGCCGCGCTCCCCCAAGGCCACGGTCGCCACGCCCAAGAGGGCGATCGCCACTCCGGTCAGGATCTGCGGCGTCAGCACGTCGCCCATGAACAGCCAGCCGATCAGGATGGACACCAGAGGCGAGCCGAGCAGATAGGGCGTCACCCGCCCCGCCTCACGCCGCTGGACCAGCCAGAAGACCAGGCTGGTGGCGAACACCGAGGACACCAATCCCGCCCACGCCAGGGTGCCCCACACCAGCGGCGTCGCCGCCCTGACCGCCTCCCACTGGCCCGTCTCGAACAGGGCCGACCCCAACGTCAGGGCCGGCAAGGCCATCAGCGCCAGAAGCCCCTGCATCTTCAGCGGCGGAATCGAGGTGGTGCGCCGCGCGATCACCGTCGTCAGCGCCCAGGCCGAGGCGCCCAACGCTCCGACCAGAATGGCCTTCCAGTCCTGCAGCGCATGGGGGTCAAGGGTCATCCAGGCCACGCCGACGAAGGCGATGACCAGGCCGATCGTCGCCATCCTCGAAATCTTCTCGCCCAGAAGCAGGAAGGCGAACAGCGACGTCAGCGGAATCCAGAGCTGGGTCGACACCGTCACCGGGCTGACGTCATGCGCCAGCCAGAAGGCCAGGTAGATCAGGCCGTAATGGACCGGTCCGCCGACCACGGCGATGATCAGCAGGCTCTTCCAGTTCGGAAACGGCGGCCGCACGAACCAGACCAGGCAGGCGGCGGCGATGGCGAAGCGCAGCGCCCCCGTCATCAAGGGCGGCAGCACCTCGGTGGCGACCTTGGCGGCGGCGTTGTTCACCCCCCAGATGACCAGCACGGCCACGATGGCGGCGATCTCGAGCGGCGTCAGCGGATGGGACGAGGATCTGGACACGGCTCCGGGCTTGCCACAAAGCGCGCCGCTTGGCCTCTCACGAAACATGACCGCAGGTTTCCCGCCGCCAGCCCCGCCTTCCCGCCCCCCTGGCTCGCCGTGGCGGACGGGCTATAGAGGCCGTCTGTCGCCGTCGCACGGAGCCGCGCCATGAAGCTTCCCTCCATCCTGCCGGTTCTGGCCGTCCTGGCCGCCCTGGCCGTCGTCACGCCCGCGGCGGCGGAGCCCCGGATCGTGGTCTCGCCCCAGCCCCTGCCGCTCGACGACGCCCGGCCGCGCGTCTTCCTGGGCGGCAGCATCGACATGGGCGGCGCGCCGGACTGGCAGGCGGACCTCACAGCGGCCCTGTCCGACATGGACGTGACCGTGCTGAACCCGCGCCGTCCCGACTGGAACCCCGCCTGGCGGCCCGAGGCCGACGAGCCCGAGTTCCGCCGTCAGGTCGAGTGGGAGTTGGCGGCCCTGGAAAGCGCCGACGTCATCGTCATGTATTTCGCGCCCGGCACGCAAAGCCCGATCAGCCTGCTCGAAATGGGCCTGCACGCGCGCGGCGGGAAGCTGATCGTGCTGGCCCCCCAAGGCTTCTGGCGCAAGGGCAACGTCGACATCACCGCCCGCGCCTATGGCGTGCGCCAGGCGCAGACCATGGACGAACTGACCGCCGCCGTCCGCCAGGCCTTGGCGGACGCGGCCGAAAAGGGCCGCTTCGCACGCTGAACCCTCTGATGGAAAAAGGCCGCGCCTCCGAGGAGACGCGGCCTTCGTCTTCCGGCTGAATCGGACCTTAGAACGGGATGTCGTCGTTCAGGTCGTAGCTTTCCTTCGGACCCGAGGGCTTGTTGGCGCCGCCCGTCGAGAAGCCCGAGGAATAGTCGTCGTCGCGGCCGCCGCCGTAGCCGCCGCGATCACCGCCGCCCTGGCCGTCGGCGCGGCCGCCCAGCATGGTCAGCTGGCCGTTGAAGCGCTGGATGACGATCTCGGTCGTGTATTTCTCGACGCCCTGCTGATCGGTCCATTTGCGGGTCTGCAATGAGCCTTCGACGTAAACGGTCGAGCCCTTCTTCAGATAGTTCTCGGCCACCTTGACGATGTTGTCGTTGAAGATGACCACCGAGTGCCACTCGGTCTTCTCCTTGCGCTCGCCCGTGGCCTTGTCCCGCCACGTCTCCGAGGTGGCGATGCGCAGGTTGGCGACGCGGTCGCCGTTGTTCAGCGAGCGGATTTCAGGGTCGCGCCCCAGATTGCCGACCAGAATGACCTTGTTGACGCTGCCCGCCATGACCGATGTCCTTTTATTCGTCTTGTCGTCCGCTCCTTAGCCGAAACGGACAAAATGTTCTAGTTTCGTTCACCCCGATCGGGGCGGATTAGTTCGGCGCCACGGCGACCGGGCGGCCGTCGATCTGACGCTGGATGGCGCCCGGGATGGCCAACCGGCCGTCGCCGGTCCGCGCCAGGGCGAAGAACCGCGGGCCATCCAGGGTCTTGCTGAATTTGACGCCGCCGCGGTCGATGAAGATGAACTGGCCCTGATAGGCGCCGACCATCTCATTGTTGCCGCCGCCCATGCTCAGGAAACGCAGGCGCATTTCCTCCAGCCGCGCGGCGCAGAACTCGATCTGCGGCTGGTCGCGCGCCACCACGTTGAAACGCGGCGAGTCGCTGGCCAGTTCGCCGACGTGATAGCAGACGCCCTTGTCCGGCGGCGCCTTAAGCTGAGGGGCCCCGCAGGCCGCCAGGGCGCTCGATCCGAGCACGACGGCCAGTCCGATAATGGGAAGACGCATCCTCGTCACAGCTCCGGAAACTGACAGTTGCGATCCTGCTGGGCCAGGGTGCGGAAACGGTTGTTGTCGGTGGACTGCTCGACGCGGCGCGGCACCAGACGCAGGGTCGTGTCGCCCCAGCGGCCGTAGCTGGCCTCGCCAGGACGCACGCAGGTCCCCGAGTAGAGCGCCTGGACGCAGGCGGCCAGGCTCATGTCGCCCGACACCTGACGCCATTCGGAGCCGGTGTGGCGCAGGCAGGCCGTGCCCGAGACGGCCGGGGCCGGCCCCGTCGCGTCGGCGGCGGCGTTGTGGCCGGCCGAGGGCGCTTCCGCCAGGGTCACGGCCGGAACCTCGGGCGGAGGCGCGAAGGAGGCCGTCGGCGCCGCGACGAGCGAACCGGTCGAATCCAGCCCGACGTCCAGGGCGCTGGTCGCCACGCCGTTCCTGCGGGCGCAGTCGGCCAGGGTGGCCAGGCCGACGAACTGTCCGTTGACGAAGCAGCGCAGTTCGCGCGTCGGCTCCAGGGTCGGCGCCTCGGCCACGTCGATGGTCAGCCCGCCCTTGGAGGCCGGGGGCGCCTCCACCGATCCGCCGCGCCCGCCGCTGAACACCAGGGCGGCCGCCACCGCGCCGACGACGGCCAGGCCGGCCCCGACGATCAGGACGATGCGGTTGTCTTTTGAAAGGGCCATGCAGCTCTCAACGCTAACGAAGGCCCCACTAACCCCGTCCGCCCCACGGCCGTCAACCGAAAGCGCCCTTCACCCCGGCCTAGCTTGTGAGTCGCGCCAGAGCCGCCTGATAGTTGGCCAGCTGAGCCTGGATATAGGCCGGCGCCTGGCCCGTCACCGCCTTCTTGGACGCCGCGGGCGACAGGGCGCGATAGGCGTCGCGCATCGCCTTGATCGCCAGTTGCACCTGTTCCTTGGCCTTGAGGCTGGAATCCGCCGTCGAGAGATTCAGCAGCGACGAAAGATTGACGCCGAAGGTCTTCTTGTCCTCCGTCGTCTTGCCGATGAATCCCGGCGTCAGACCCAGGCCGGCCAGGGCGTCCCGCCCCCCTTCGCCCGGAATCAGCACCGCCCCGTCGCGCCCGTCGGCGCTGGTGATCGACAGGCGCTGGACGCCGCCGCTGGTCACCCGGGCGTCTCCGTCCATGCCGGTCACATAGTCGCGGTCCGTCTTGATGGTGACCTTAAGGTGGCGCCCCGACGCCAGTTCTATCTTGCGCGCCAGGGACTGAAGCGTGTCCTTGGCGTCTATGGTCACGGCCGTCCGCCGTCCCGTCGCGGGGTTCTGCACATAAAAACGGTCCCCGGCGCGCAGGGCCGTGGCGTCGACGAGGGTCTTGGAATCGCTTTGGTCGATCTCGCCCTGCGGCAGGCCCAGACGATCCAGAACGCTGGCGCCGCCGGACGAGACCGTCAGGGCCAGGGGCTTGGCCTGGTTTTCAGCCGCCGCCCAGGTCTGGGCCCATTCCACCTGGCCGGTCTGCGCATCCAGCCGAGCCAGATAGCCGCGCGAGGCAGCGTCCTTGTCGGCGCCGATGGGACGGTCGGAAACCCCCGTCAGCCAGACCTTGCCGTCGTGCACCTTGACGTCGGCGGCCGTATCGTCGCCCGCGCCGCCGTAATAGGTCAGCCGGTCCGACCCCGAAGCGGCCAGATCCATGGATAGGGTCGCGACGAAAGCGTCCTGGCCTCCCGCATAGGCGTTGGCGATCTGACCCGCATTCAGGGCGCCGTTGCCGGTCGCGCCCGAGACGATCAGCCGCCCGTCGGCCACCGCCAGGCCCGCGATCTCGCCCCCCGAAGCCGAACCCAGGTCGCGCACGCCCAGCAGCGCCGGCGCGCCGGTCGGGCCGATGCGGAAGTGGCGCAGGACAAAGGCGCCGTTCTCGACCCCCGCCGTATAGAGGTTGTCGCCGTCGACGGTCATGGCCTGGACGTTGTCGTCGCCCGCCGTGCCGAATTGGCTCGCGCCGGTGGCCGTCGCCGTGATCGGCGCAAGGCTGTGGACCTGGCTTTCGCTGAAGGCCTGGACGTAGCCGTCCCAACCGCCCACGGCCAGGGTTCCCGGCATGGCGGACTTGGCCCGGCCCGCAACATAGACCCGGCCGTCGGCGCCGAAAGACACGGCCGTGGCCTCGTCCTCGGCCTTGGCGCCCCGCCTCTGGGTCCACTGCTCGCGGCCGTCCGCATCGAAGACGGTGACGAAGCTGTCCGCCGTCGTGGCCGAAGCTCCCGCCTCCCCAGGGTTCAGCGCGCCGATGACGGAGCCGGCCACGGCCACCCGTCCATCCGCGTCCACGGCGATGGCGTAGCCGCTGGCCGCCGAGGCCGCGCCCAGCGCCCGGCTGACCACGACGTTGCCCGCCGAATCCAGCTTCATCAGGACCACGTCGGCATGCCCCTTGATCGGCTGGGTCGAGGAACCGGCGCTGACATCGGCCACGATCCACATCGAACCATCGGGCCCAGCCGCGCTGGCCCGCACCGTCTCGACCCCTTCCGGCAGGCTGGAGACGCCGCTGCGTCCTTCGACCCAGAAGCTCTCGCCCGATCCCGCGGTCGGATCGCCGTCCGGATCGAACTTCAGCACTTCATGGGCGCCCTTGGTCCCGACGCCCTGGACCACCTGAACCGAATCGCGCGCCTCGGCCGGAACGAAGCTGATCGTCTCCACCGAGCTCCCGCTGACGGTCAGGCCCCAGCGCGTCGCCCCCGCCGGCAGGGTGATGGTCTTGTCGCCCACCTTCACCGTGCGCGGCTCCGCCTCGATCATCTGGCGATGGATGCGGGTCTGGACGCCCGCCGCCTCCAGCTTGCCGTTGATGTGTTCAAGCACGGAGTCCATCGTCCGCGGCGTCGATCCCATCTCGGCCAGGTCGATATTCACGGTCTGGCTGCCGGCGATCGTCTTCACCGTGACGCCGAAACGGACGTCGCCCTGGAAGGCGGCGACCTCGTCGGTCAGGGCGCCGTCGTGGATCGGGCCGGTGAGATATTTCGAACTGTCGCGCGCGACGGCCGCCGTGGACTGACTCTGGGAGGCTGAAACGCCCTGAACGACACGAACGCCGTCGAACTGCGCCGAGGCCAGGAAGTCCGCCACCTCCGCCAGGCCCGAAGCGAAACGGCGAGACAGTTGCTCGGATTCCAGCCGCCCCACGGTCTTCTCGCCCGCCCGCGTCGCCAGCGCCTCCAGCATGGTCAGGCCCTGATAGAGGGCGAAGATCTTGCGATAGTCTCCCGACGACGCGCCCTTGAGGTCCAGGACCGCATTGTCTTCGTTGACCAGCTTGCGCCCGCTCAGCGCCGTGCGCAGCAGGGCGGACTGGCTTGGTTTTTCCTTGTCGGCCACCGACCAGGGCGCGGTCGGCTGGGTCTTGACCTTGGTCGCGGACACGGTCGATGTCGTGACGCTGGAACTTGTTCCCGCGTTGAAAAGGCCGAGCAGATAGCTGTTGTTGATGGCCGCCACGCAAACCTCCGCACGGCAGTCTCGCCCACCTCGGTAACGAACTGTTTAACGACCGCCAGGAACCGCCGCACGACGGCTCCGTTCCCGCCTCGCCACAGCCGAGGTGAGACCGCCCATGTCACGCGTACGCTGGATGTTGATGAGGCTGATGAGCCTCTACGGCCTGATTCCCCGCCCCACCCGCCGGCGGCGACCGCCCCTGTCGCTGGGTCACGGCGCTCAACGACGGCTGGGCTAGGGCCGCGATCAGCCCTTGAACAGCGACAGGATGATCTGGGGCGCCTGGTTGGCGATCGACAGCGCCTGGGCGCCGAGCTGCTGCTGCACCTGAAGCGCCTGCAGACGCGCGCTTTCACGCGCCATGTCCGCATCCACCAGGTTGCCGACGCCGACCTCCAGCGAATCCATCAGCTTGGTGACGAACAGGGTATGCTTCTCGATCTGGTTGGACTGGGCGCCCAGTTCCGCCAGCTTGGCGCTGGCGTTGGCGAGGGCCGCCTCGACCGACGCAAGCGCGCCCGCGGCGTTGTCCTGGCTCAGAAGATCGAACGCCGTGGCGGGCGAGGTGAAATCCGTGCTTTCCAGGTTGAGTCCGGCCAGCGTCATGTCCTGCCGGTTCATGGTGATGGTTTCGGACGCGTCCGCATTGGCGAGGAAGCTCAGCGGCGTCAGCGGGCTGGGCGCCGGCGTCACCCCCGGCACCTGGCCGTTCAGAATGTTCTCACCGTCGAACGAGGCGTTGTCGGCGAACGACTGCAGCGACTTCAGCAGCGTCTGGAATTCATCGTTGTAGGCCTTGCGCGTGGCCGCCGAGGCCGACGGATCGGCCGCCGCCGTGGCCTTCTGGCGCAACTCGACGAGAATATCCGAAATCTGTTGTCCGGCGGCCAGGGCGACGTCGGCGATGGAGGTTGCGCGGTTCAGGCTGGTCTTGACCGAGTCCAGCGCACTCATGTCGGCGCGCTGGTTCTGGGCGATGGCCCAGGTAGCGGCGTTGTCCTTGGCGCCCTGCACCTTCAGGCCCGTGTTCACCCGGCTCTGGGTCGACGCCAGCTTGGTGTTGGTGGCGTTCAGGTTCTGAAGGGCGACAAGCGCCGACGCATTGGTGATTACACTGTTGCTCATGGCTTTCTCGCCTCAGATCCGATTCTGGCGAGCATTAATGACGCTGATTCCTGAGCGTATGGTTAACGCCATCGCAACGCCTGTTAACGCCGCCGGGACCTGCCGGGCGACGCTGGGCCGTGGATCGAGGGCTCAAGCCCCTGTCTTGATGATCTTCCCGGCGTCATAGGTCGGGCTCTGACGCAGCTTAAGGATTTCCTCGCGAGGCAGCTGACGGACCACTTCCCCCGTCACGCGATCCAGGATCTTGTAGACATAGGCCGCTCCCTCGCGCTCGATCGTCAGACGATACCGGCTCGCATCCTCGGTCGCGTCCGGCGCGTTCCGAACCGCCTGGATGGGCGCGACGGCCGTCGCCAGGGGGTCGAGGTGTATCGCTACCTTTGAAATGCTCGCGACATTGTCAGCCATGTCATTCCGCGCGGATGCGCCGCGCCTCCCGTGCCGAACGACGCGGGAAAAGGGACGGACCTAGCGGCCCGCCCCTTCCCGAACCGCGTCGGATTAGCGGAACAAGCTCAGCAGGACGGAGCTGGACGAGTTGGCGATCGACAGCGCCTGCACGCCCAGCTGCTGCTTGGTTTGCAGAGCCGTCAGCTTGGCGCTTTCCTTGGCCAGATCGGCGTCGACCAGGTTGCCGATGCCGGTTTCCAGAGCGTCCTGGAACTTGCTGACGAAGGTCAGCTGGCGTCCCACCGACTTGGACTGGGTCCCGAGGGTGCCCAGGGTGTCGGTCACGGCGTCGATGGCGGTTTCCACGGCCGTCACGGTCGCGGCGGTCGCCGTGACGCTTCCGCTCGTGACAGCGGTGACGCCCGCGTTGGCGCTCGTGGCTGCCGCCGAACCCAGTTGCAGCGTGCCCGAAGAGGTGTTCGTGGTCACCGCAGTGGACGTGCCCGCCGCCGTCGTCCACAGATTCACGCCGTCAAAGCTGGCGTTCGTCATGGCGTCGGAGATTTCCTTGCCCAGGGCATTGAAATCCTTGAGGTAGGCAGCTTGAGCGTCGCCGGTCGAGGACTGGATGTTGACCGCCAGGGCCTTCATTTCCTCCAGCGCCGTGGTGATGGTGTCGCCGGCGGCCAGAGCCACATCGACGATCGACTGACCGCGTTGCAGGGAGTTCTTCACCGCGTCCTGAGCCGCCATGTCGGCGCGCTGGCTGGTGGCGATGGCGAAGATGGCGCCATTGTCCTTGGCCGAGGAGACCTTCAGACCGGTGTTCACGCGGTTCTGGGTGGTTTCCAGCGCCTTGTTCGTGGCGTTCAGGTTTTGCAGCGCAATTTGAGCGCCGTAGTTCGTATTGATGCTGTTAGCCATTTTGGCTGTCCTTGTCTTCGACGATGTCCGACGCCGTTTTGGCTGCCGGGAGCTTTCTGCTCAGGCCCCTCGTCGCAAGGCGCGCGCCAGGATCGGAAGCAGGCCTGCAAAAACCCAGACCATTGAAATTTCGACGTTAGATTTCAGAAACCATGTCGGAGAACCCGGCACTTCCTGCCGCTTTGCGGCTGGAGCGGCAAAAAATGCCGGGCTAGTCGGCGTTTTTTGCCGCCCATCGCCATGGAGGCGGGCGTCAGCGGCGTCGGTTCGCCCAGGCGTCGGTCAGGGCGCGCTCGGACTCCAGCGTCTCGAGCGCCAGGCGCCGCGCGGCGTCGCAGGCGGCCAGTTGCGCGCCACGCCGCATATAGGCCGCCTCCAGATCCGACAGGACCGGCCGATCGGGCAACACCGCCAGATCGCAAGGCCGCGTCGCCGCCTCAGGCAGGATCAGACGGGGCGGCGCAACCGGCGAGGCCGGGCGCGAGGCGGCACAGCTCGCGGTCATGCTCATGCAGGCGCTCAACACGAGCGGGGTCCAGGGGCGTCTGGGCGTCATCGGCGTTCCTCGCTTGGGTTTCGGCCGCGACGGTCGCTTGCGTCACGGCCAGGGCGTTGCGGTGAAAGGCGTCAAGGCTCTTGACCTGACCGGCCCTTGCGGCCGCCTCCAGACTGCGGGCGGCCGCCTCGGCTTCGGCGCGGCCCAGGCCTTGTTCGGCCGCTTCCAGCCGACGCGCCTGCAGATTGAGCGGGTCCCAGCGCAGACCGAGGCCTCGCCCGAGGATCAGCAGCAGGGCCGCGACGGCGAGCGTCGCCGCGAACCAGCCGAGCGGCGTCAGGGTCCGAAACAGGCGGCCGATCATGGATAGGCCCTCCGATCCAGCTCGAAATGCGGCCCGTCGCGCAGACGCGGCCAGTCTCCGCCCCAGATCAAGGGGACGGCCGCTGCGGCCGCCGCGTTCTTGAACGCCCCGGCGATGCGCGGATACAGCGGCCAGTCCCAGCGGACCTGGCCCTCGACCCAGGCCGCGACATCCACCGCGTGGCCGGTCAGGTGGCGCGAGTTCAGCGTGCGGCTGGCCCCGGCGCGCACCAGCGTCGCCTGGCGCGCGGGCGTGCGCAGCCCCTCGGTGACCATGAAGTCCACCGGCGTCCGGCGGATCGCGGCCTCGACCACGGCGACCAGGTCGGGATGGAGCCCCTCGAGCCGATCCCGCGAGCGCTGCGACAGACGGAAGCTCATGGCCGCCCGCCCGCGCGCGACCGCGCCAGGTTGACGATCTGCTGGGCGCTGGGCGCCACCAGATAGAGCAGCAGCATCAGGGCGATCAGCCCCATGAGCCCTTCGGCTATGCGCGGCAGGTCGTTCGCCGCCGCCCGCGTCACCGCCAGCCGCAGCAGCAGCCACAGCGCCAGACTGGCGGCATAGACATAGAGCCGTCGCCACAGCCACCGGCCCTCGGCCAGTTCAACCGGCGCCTTGGCCGGCCTGGGGTCCGAGATCATCGCTCATCCTCCGGGTCATGGGGCGCGGCCGAGCTTCTCCAGTCGCCGCCCAGTTGATCGAAACAGTCGTCGGCCGAGAGCCGCCCGGGCGCGGCCCAGGCTTCCTCGTCCAGAAGCGGGTCCAGGTCGCCGAGCGACAGAGGCTGTTCGGCCTCGATGATGCGGTGCAGGCGTCGGATCATGGCGCTCACCCGATCGCCGTCAGCCGGACCACGCCGGCCGCGCCCGCGCCTCCAGCTCCCGCCGAGGTCGTGCCCGCTCCGCCGCCGCCGCCGCCCGCGCCATGGAGGCCGCCGGCTCCGCCCGGACGACCGGCGCCCGAGGCGTTCGCCCCGCCGCCGGAGCCGCCGCCGCCGGCCCAGTGCAGGTCCGGCCATGGCGCCGCCTGGCCCGCCGCACCGGCCGAGGCGCCGCCCGCTCCGCCCCCGGCCCTGAGCAGCAGCATGGCGCCGTCGCCGCCCGCGCCGCCGGCCTGCGCCGCATTGGCCGCGCTGAGGCCGCCTCCCGCGCCGCCGCCGCCCGCGCCGTCGGGACGGGCGGCGGCCTGTCCCGCTCCGCCCGCCGCCGAAGCGGAAGACGCCCCGCCCGCATTGGAGGGCGGCAGGCCGCCGCCGCCCGCGCCTCCGATCCCCGAGGCGGTCGATCCGCCCGCCCCGCCCCTTCCGCCCTCGCCGGTCAGCAGGGCCTGGGCGCCCGACCTCACCACGCTGGCTTCGCCCTGGCCGCCCGCCGCGCCGGAGCCGGAACCGCCTGGGCCGCCCGCCCCGACGGTGATCGCCAGCCCGGCCGACAGGGGCTCGGCCGCCCAGCGCGCCGTCATGACGCCGCCCGCGCCTCCGCCGCCGCCGCCATGTCGAACGGCGCCGGACGCTCCCGCCAAACCGGCTCCGCCCCCGCCGCCGCCGCCCACGCAGACCGCCTCCACCCAGCGCGCCCATGCAGGCGGGGTCCAGGCCCCGGAGGCGGTCATCACCGTCGTCTCGCGTCGCGTCGCGCCCTGGCCGAACCAGGCCCGGCCGGTGTTCCGGTCGATCCTCAACGCCTCATGCCAGGCGCCGCCGTCGGGACTGACCTTCAGCCTCAGGTCGTCATCGCCGACCAGCCCCAGCTCGGCCCGCCCGCTCCAGCCGCTCTGGAACAGCAGGGACAGGACGTCGCCCGCCGTCTGCTTGTTGAAGGTGAAGCGCAGGTCGCCGTCGCCGCCGCTCTCGCTCTCCAGGGCGGTCCACAGCGCCTTGTTGGCCCGCACGGCGATGACGTTCGTGGCGTCCGCCGTGGTGTTCACGCCCAGGCGGGTGATCTGCTGGATTTCGTCGGGCAGGCCGGAGGACAGGGGCGTCCAGGCGCCTTCGCGGCGGACCAGTATCTCCTCGCTGTCCAGCACCACGGCCAGCAGGCCGTCCGGCGCCGGAACCGCAACCCAACCGCCCCGCTCATGGCGCAGCAGACTGCCCGCCGGGTGCGTCGCCCAGTCCGCGCCCGTCGCCGCCTCCGGCAGGATGTAGAGCGCCCCCTCGGCCGGATCGGCGGGCTGGCCGCCCGTCGTGCGGCTGACCACGGCCGTCTGGATCAGGGCGTCCAGACGGGTCAGGGCCTCGTTCAGGGTCACGTGTTTCTGCAGCTGTCCGGCCGCCAGATAAGGCAGGCCCAGCCGCGCGCTGGCGTCATCGCTCATGGCGGTCTCCAAAGATTGAGACCGCAGTCTGCTCAGGCGCCGAACCGGGGCGCGCCGATCCGCTTCAGCCCGCGTCAAAGCCGGGAATTTTCAGGGATCGGCGGGGTCGGGCGCGCTACCGTCATGCGCGTCGTCCGCGCATTTGGACGCACAAAGCCCCGCTCGACAGGCCCGGCGCCGACGCGCTAACCGACGCTTCCCCACGCGTTCACCGAAGGTCGCTGCATGACCCTGACCCAGGCCCTGATGCGACTGGCCGCCCTGGCCCTGCTGGCGCCGCCCGGCCTCATCGCCGTCTCCGCGCTCAGCCGCATCGGCCACCGCCTGCCCGACCTGCTGACCCAGTTCGCCGCGCCCGCCCTGATCGCGGCCGTCGGGCTGTGCGGCCTCTTCCTGCTGTTGCGCCTGTGGGACATGGCCTTGCTGGGCGCAGGCGTGGCGGGACTGTTGCTTCTGGCTGTCTGGCCGCAGTGGACGCCGGATCGAGGCCGCCCCGCCGGGCCGGAAAGCCTGAGCCTCTACGCCGCCAATCTGTGGGCGCGAAATCAGGATGTGGCGGCCATCGCTCGCTCCATCGAACAGGCCGACGCCGACATCGTCATGCTGATCGAACTGGGCGACGCCCCGGGCGCGCAACTGGACACCATCCTGAGCGGCTATCCGCACCGCGTCGCCACCCCGCGCAAGGACCGGCCCAGCGGCGCCGCCCGCTCGGTGATCGCCTCACGACGGCCCCTGCATCGCGTGCGCGACGCCGACGGCCAGGGTCTGGCCGCCCTGGTCGCCCAGGCCGAGACCCCGCTGGGCCCCGTCAGCCTGATCGCCGTCCACATGACGCGGCCCTGGCCCTTCCAGCACCCCTATGGCCAGATCAGCCAGGCCCGGCGGCTGGCCGGACTGCGCGCCGGGCTGAAGGGGCCGGTCGTCGTGGCGGGCGACTTCAACAGCGTCTCCAGCGGCCGCATCGGCCGTCAGATCAAGGCCGAGACCGGCCTGATCCCCGCCCCCGCCTGGCCGGGCACCTGGCCCTCGGCCCTGCCCGCCTTCCTCGGCATCGCCATCGACCACGTCTGGCGCACGCCCGACCTGGCGCTGGTCGAGCGGCGGCTGGGCCAGAAGACGGGTTCGGATCACCGCCCGGTGATCGTGCGCCTCAGCCGGGCCGCGCCATAAGGGCCTTCAGCCGCGCCTCATGCCCGTGATCAGGGAAGTCTTCGGCGACCCAGCTCTCTTCAAAAGCCTTCAGCAGCCGCCCCGTCTGCGGTCCTGGCTGAAGACCCAGCCGCGCCAGATCCTTGCCTCCAACCGGCAGCTTCGGCGGCGTCCAGTCCGCCGTCAGCGCCAGCAGACGCCGCACCGCTCCGGCGTCCCCGCCCTTGGCCAATGCGCGATGAAGCCGATCCTCCACCGCCTGACGTCCGGCGCGCCAGATGGCGGCGCGCGCTTCGGCGTCGCTCATCTCCGGGTCGATACGGCCGGCGACCGCCTCGACCAACCGGTCACGCTGGGCGTTCGACAGTCTCAGCTTCAGCGCCGCCTCGCGAACGGCCTCGGCATTTTCAGGCAGCAGGGCCGACAGGCGCAGCACCGGGTCGGTGCTGACCTCGACCATCGCCTCAAACAGCGTCAGACTTTCCGGCTGCGGCGCCACCCGCCCCAGCACCCCCGCCTGATCCATCAGCCGCACCGCCGCGCGCGGATCGGGCGCGGCCAGCAGCTTGAGCAGCTCCTTCGACACCCGCTCGGCCGACAGCCGCTCCACGCCCTCGGCCAGGGCGGCGCAGGCTTCCACCGCCGCCGCATCCGGCGCGCCGCGCCCATACCAGGCGAAGAACCGATAGAAGCGCAGGATGCGCAGATAGTCCTCGCGGATGCGCTGGTCCGGCTCGCCGACGAAGACGATCCGCCCGGCCAGAGCGTCTTCATACCCCGCCCCCGTGGGATCGAGGATCAGCCCGTCCGCATCCGCATAGAGGGCGTTCAGGCGGAAATCCCGTCGCGCCGCGTCCTCGGCCCAGTCGTCGGTGAAGGCGACCGTGGCGCGCCGCCCGTCCGTCGAGACATCGCGGCGCAGGGTGGTGATCTCGAACGGCCGGCGTTCCGATATGGCCGTCACCGTGCCGTGCTCCAGGCCGGTCGGCGCGCTCCTGAGGCCCGCCGCCTTCAGCGCCTTCACCACTGCCTCAGGCGTCAGCACGGTGGCGATGTCCACGTCGTCGATCGGCGCGCCCAGCACGGCGTTGCGCACGCAGCCGCCGACGAAGCGGGCGCAGTCCGGCCCGCCCGCCGCCGCCAGCGCCGCCATCACCGCCCGCGTCGCGTCGGCGGTCAGCCAGTCCTGCCCCTCGAGGACGCGCCTCATCCCACGCTCTCGCTCGCATCGGCCTCGGCGGCCTGCAGCGGCGCGGCTTCCTCGCCATAGAGCCGGTTGAACAGCCCCTTCAGAATGCCCGCCGTCGCCCCCCAGATGTATCGCTCGCGATAGGGCATGGCCCAGAACCAGCGGCGCGGCCCGTTCTCCGGATCATAGTAGTCGCGGCGATGGTTCGCCGGGTCCATCAGGAAGTCCCAGGGCGCCTCGAACACCTCGGCCACCTCGGCGGGCGACGGGGTGACGACGGGCGGCGCCGTCAGCCAACCCACCACCGGCGTCACCAGGAAGCCGGTGCCCGTCTCATAGGGATCGCCCAGACCCAAGGGCTCGACCACGGCGGGGTCCAGCGCGATCTCCTCCCACGCCTCGCGCAGGGCGGCGTCCAGCGCCGTCTCGCCCGGATCGAGCCGCCCGCCCGCAAAGGCGATCTGGCCCGTGTGACTGGCCAGGCTGTCGGAACGGCGCGTCAGCAACACGCTGGGCCCGTCCTCACGCGCGATGACGGGGACCAGCACCGCCGCGGGCCGCAGCTTGACCTTCGGACGGCTGAAATCGGGGTTCAGGTCATAGTCGGAACGCCCCGCCGCACGATCCGGCGACCAGGCGGCCAGGGGGTCCAGCCTCTGTTGCAGCCGGGCCTTCAAGCTGGAACAGGTCAAAGGCCCGCCCCTTCCGGCCCCAGCGGAAACGCCATGCCCGCGGAACGCACGACCAGGCGCCCCTCATGCGCCTGCGCCCGCTCGACCAGTTCATAGAAGACCGGCCGCGCGATCCGCGCCCACAGGCCGCCCCGCACATGGACGCGCGGCGCGGGCTCGCCCGTCGCCGGGTCCGTCTCGACGACGAGGGCGTGGTCGGGGCCGGCGGCGGCCTCGTCGCCCTGATCCGTGGTGAAGACCAGGGCGTCGCCCTCCTCTCGCATGGCCACGGCGCGGAACGGCAGGTCCTCGACCGCGATCTTCAGCTTCTCGACCGGAGTGACCAGATGATAGCCGTCCGGGTCCTTCCTCAGCACCGTCGAGAACAGCCGCACCAGTTCGGCCCGGCCGATGGGGGAGCCCTCATGCATCCAAACCCCGTCGGCGCGGATCAGGATGTCGATCTCGCCGCAATGATCGGGGTTCCACAGATGGACGGGCGGGAGGCCCCTGCCCGGCGCCTGACGCGCGGCCTCGGCCACGCCGGCCAGGCCGGAGCCGGACGATGTCGGTGGGTTCGTCATGCCTGAACTATGGGATGCGTCGCCCGGCAAAGGAAGGCCGCGACCCGCTCAGACGTCGGGGCGGACCGCTCCGACGGGCGCCGCTGCGGTGAAGGGCAGCCACATGACCCGGCGCCGGTCCACCGGCCCCGGCAGCACCGCCTCAGGCGCAGGCTCGAATCCGAAACGCGAGAAATAGGGCGGATCGCCGACCAGCAGGACGCCGTCCAGCCCCAGCGCCTTCGCCTCTTCGATACAGGCCCGCACCAGTTCGCCGCCCAGGCCGGCGCTGCGGCTGGCCTTGTCCACGGCGATGGGGCCCAGAAATACCGAGCGCGCCTGCCCCGTCAGGATCGACCACAGCCGCACCGAGCCGATCAGACGCCCGCCTTCATACAGGCAGAAGCCCGCCGCCAGCGGCGCCCGCTCGCGCAGGCGCTCGGCCGTCTTGGCGAAGCGGCCGGGGCCGAAGGCGGCGATCACCAGGGCGTCGACGGCGGCCGCGTCAGCCGCCGTCTCACGCGTGATCCGGCCCGCGATCTGCGGGTCGTCTTCAGGGGCGGAGGCGGGCGCGGCGTTCATGGGCGGCCCCTAGTCCCCCGCGCGCCTTGAATCAATCGGGATTTCGCGACATCAGCCCGGTTTCGAGAAATCGGGCGCGCGCTTCTGGCTGAAGGCCATGAAGGCCTCCATCGCCTCGGGGCTGCGCATCTGCGAGCCGAAGGCCTCGGCTTCACGCCGCATCACCGCCCACAGCGCCTCGGCGTCGCGCATCAGGGCCTTGGTCTTGCGGATGGAGTTGGGCGCGCGCGCCGCCAGCCTGGCCGCCAGGTCCGCCGCCGTCGCCTCGACCTGATCGGCCGGGACCGCCCGGTTGGCCAGGCCCCAGGCCAGCGCCGTCCTGCCGTCGATCGCCTCGCCCAGGGCGAACAACTCGAACGCCCGCTGGTGCCCGACGCCGGCCGCCAGCAGCAACGACGAGGCCGCCTCCGGCGCCAGGGCCAGGTTGACGAAGGGCGCGGACAGCAGGGCGTCCTCGGCCGCCACCACCATGTCGCAATGCAGCAGCAGCGTCAGGCCGATGCCCACCGCCCGGCCGCGCACCGCCGCCACCGCCGGCTTGTCCAGGTCGGCCAGCGCCTTCAGGAAACGGAACACGCCCATCTCGATCAGGTCGCCTTCGGTCCGCCCCAGGGCGATGAAGTCGGCGATGTCGTTGCCCGCCGAAAAGGAATCGCCCTCGCTGCGGAACAGGATGACGCGCACGGCGTCGTCGGTCCGCGCCCGCTCCGTGGCGTCGGCCAGGGCCGCATACATGGCCTGGGTGATGGCGTTCTTCTTGTCCGCGCGATCGAAGACGACCGTCAGGACGCCCCCCTCCAGATGGGTGCGGATATGTTCGTTCATCGGCCTGTCTCCGAAAGGCTCCACCAGTCCACGCCGTCCGCGTCCCGCACGCGGCGGCCCCGCCCCTGGCGTTCGAGATAATTCAGGTGCGCCAGCGCCTCGCCGGTCGCCATGCCCAGCACAGCGTCGCCCACCGGGCGCGCGAACAGGGCGCCGAACACGTCCACGGCGCGGCACGGCGTCCGCAGCGTCTTCTCCAGCCGCTTCAACGCCGTCTCGTGCCCGCGCATCAGGGCCTCCAGCCGCAGGGTCACGCCGTGGAAAGGCTCTCCGTGCGACGGCAGCACCAGCAGGTCCTCCGGCAGCCGGTCCCTCAGCGCCGCCAGCGAACGCAGCCAGTCGCCCAGCGGGTCCGCGTCCGGCTCCGTCGCCCAGATCGAGACATTGGAGGAGATGCGCGGCAGAATCTGATCGCCCGCGATGAAGACGCCGTCCTTCTCGCGCCACAGGCAGACGTGCTCGGGGCTGTGTCCCTCGCCGACCACCACCCGCCAGTCCTCGCCGCCTAGGCTCAGGACCTCCCCCTCCTGAACCCGGCGATACTCGCGCGGGAAATCCTGCACCATGCGGCCGAACCCGCCATAGCCGTCGCGCCAGCGCGCAATCTGCTCGTCGGTCCAGCCCGCGGCCCGATAGAAGACCTCCGCGCCGGCAGGCGGTCCCAGGACCTCGTCGCCGATCAGCATCCGCGCCGTCACATACTCCGTCCGCGACATCAGCAGGGGCGCCCCGAACCGCGCGCACAGCCAGCCGGCCAGACCGATATGATCCGGGTGCATATGGGTGCAGATGACGCGCGTCACGGGGCGGCCGCCCAGGGCGCCCGCCAGCGCCTCATCCCAACCGGCCCGCGCCACGTCCGTCGCCAGCCCGGCGTCGACGATCGCCCAGCCTTCGCCGTCCTCGATGGCGTAGAGATTGATATGGTCCAGCGCCATCGGCAACGGCAGGCGCAACCACAGCACGCCGGGCGCGACCGCCAACGCCTGCCCCTCGAAGGGGGCCGCAGGGAACGGATAGGTCAGGCCGCGCTCTGTCCGGGAGCGAGACAAGGAATCTCCATCCGCCAAAGTCCGTCTCCAATGAAAACCATCCCTAGATAGGCGGATAGCCTCGGATCGTCCAGCCCGCCCACGTCGTTGCGCTTGACCGGAACAACAGAGCCAGCCAAGGCTTCGTTTCCTATATTTCAAGGCCAGGAGTGCTTTTGTGACCTTCAACATTCGCAGCCGCTCGATCGGCGTGGCAGCCGCCCTGGCGCTTGTTACCCTCTTCCCATCCTATTCCCATGCTCAGCCTCGGTCTCTGCAGGAAGGCGCTGCACCCAGCAGGCCTGGCGGCAATGAACAGGATCCGCTGAACGACCAGCGCGCTGGAGAACGCGCGCCGATGGGGCGCCTCGCCCGCCGCCAGAACCAGCAGCGCCAAGCCCAGGCTCAGGCGCCGTCGCCGGAACAGGTGCAGGCCGCCGCCCAGGGCGTGCTGACCGCCACCAACACCAACTGCCAGATCACCGAGTCCAAGCTGCTGGGCCAATCGCCCGCCAAGGAGTCGCTGTATGAAGTGTCCTGCGCCTCCGGCCCCGGCTATCTGCTGCTGACCTCGACCCCGCCCCAGGCGACCGACTGCCTGGTGCTGGCCGCCTCGGCCGAACAGGCGCGCGCGCGCAATCCGGAAGCCGACGTCGGCTCGCAGTGCACCCTGCCCGCCAACGACAACGCCATGGCCGTCTTCACCGCCTTCGCAAAGGAAGCCGGCCTGAACTGCACGGTCGATCAAGGCGCGGTCATCGGCGCCAAGTCCGGCGGCGCCGTGGTCTATGAAATCGGCTGCGCCGGCGTCGACGGCGCCCAGATCAACAAGGCCGCCGCCGGCTGGGAAGTGTCATCCTGCTTCGAACTGGTCTCGGCCAACGCCTCCTGCCGCTTCACCACGCCCGCCGAACAGGCGGCCACGCTGAAGGGCTGGCTGGCGGGTTCGGAAGCCGCCGCCTGCGACATCACCCAGACGCGCTACATGGGCAAGAACGCCAACGGCTCCTTCTATGAAGCCGCCTGCAACGGCGCCGACGGCGTCATCGTGCGTTTCGACACGGCCAAGGCCGTGCAGCAGGTCTATCCCTGCGCCACCGCCCAGCAGATCGGCGGCGGCTGCAAGCTGACGACCACGCCTCCGGCGGCGACGCCGAACGGCTGATCCTCGGCCCAGGCCGACCTGCAGACGCCGTCGGAGCGATCCGGCGGCGTCTTTGTTTTATGCGGCCCTCTTTCCGTTCGGCGCGGCTCACCTTAGCCTTGCGTCCCATGCGCATCGCCACCTGGAACGTGAACTCGGTCAACGCCCGCCTGCCCACGGTGCTGGAGTGGATTCAGGCCGCCAATCCCGACGTCGCCTGCTTCCAGGAGATCAAATGCCTGGACGAGAAGTTCCCGCGCGAGGCCTTCGAGGACCTGGGCTACAACGTCGAGACCCACGGCCAGAAAACCTACAACGGCGTCGCCCTGCTCTCGAAGCATCCCATGTCGGACGTGCGGCGCGGCTTGTCCGGCGACGACACGGACGAACAGGCCCGCTATCTGGAGGCCCTGATCGAGGCGCCTCGCCCGATCCGCATCGCCTCCATCTACCTGCCCAACGGCAACCCCATCGGCACCGAGAAATTCGCCTATAAGCTGGCCTGGTTCCAGCGGCTCCAGAACCACGCGCGCGAGTTGCTGGCGCTGGAGGAGCCGCTGGCCCTGTGCGGCGACTACAACGTCATCCCCGAGGCCGAGGACGCCAGGAACCCCGCCGCCTGGGCCGACGACGCCCTGTTCCAGATTGAGAGCCGCGAGGCCTTCCGCGCGCTGAAATGGCTGGGCCTGGCCGATTCCCACGAACTGGGCCGCGAACCGGCCGGGACCTTCACCTTCTGGGACTATCAGGCCGGCGCCTGGCAGAGGGACCACGGCATCCGCATCGACTTCGCCCTGCTGTCGCCCCAGGCGGCCGACCGCTTCCGCGTCATCGAGACGCACCGCGAGGCGCGCGACATGGAAAAGCCCAGCGATCACGTCCCCGTCGTGGTCGATCTGGATCTGGAGGCCTGATCCATGGGCGACACGTTCAGGGCCATTCTGCTGATCGCCCTGATCGCCGCCTTCCTGACCACCGGCGTCCTGCTGTTTTCCTGGTGGATGGAGTCCGAGCGGCGACTGCGGCGGGCGATGAAGAAGGCGCTGGGCGCGCCGGCCGACACCCTCGCCCTGTCCGTCCCCGAAGGCCGCGCCGCCGGGCTGGACCTGGAAGGCGGCCAGTTGGTGGTGCTGTGGAGCCGCGGCGCCATGGGGCTGGTCTACGCCTTCGAAGAAGTGCTGGGCGCCGAGATCATCGTCGACGGGCACGTCGTCGCCCGCGTCCTGCGCGGCCAGATGCGCAAGGAGATCGACCTGGACGCGCCCGACGCCGAACTGGTCGTGCTGAGGCTGATCTTCAGCGACCCCCACAACGCCGAGTTTGAACTGGCGCTGTGGAACGGCACGCGCACCGCGCCCGCCTCCGAGGCCGAAAAGACCAGCGGCGCCCGCTCTCCAGGCGAGGGCCTGCGGCTGGGGCGCCGCTGGTTGTCGCACGTCGAAGCCCTGATGCAACGCTGATCGCGCTTCACGGCTTGAGTCCGGGCGGCTAGAACCCCCCTCGTTCTCCTTTTGCTTCTTTCTTCAGGAGCCCCCGTGGCCCGCCTTTTCGACGCCTACATCATCGCTGACTGGACCGCCGCCGAGGGCAGGAAGCTGGGCGAACAGACCCTGTGGGTCGGCGTCGCCAAGCGCGACGTGCGCTTCCGCCTCTATACCGAGACCCACAACGTCGCCACGCGCGCCGAGGGCGAAAAGCTGATCGCCGACCTGCTGGCCGAACATCGCAAGCGCGGCGACCGCGTGCTGGTGGGCTTCGACTTCGACTTCGGCTTCCCGACCGGGACCGCCGCGCGCCTGAAGCTGGACGGCCGCCCGTGGGACGCCATGGGCAGGTTCCTGGCCGCCAACATCGTCGACAAGGCCGATAATTCGAACAATCGCTATCAAGTCGCGGCCAAGATGAACCGTCTGATGACCGACGAGCCCTGGCCCTTCTGGGGCGCGCCCGCCAGCCAGGCCCAGCGCTGGCTGACCACGACCAAGCCGCCCGAGGGCGCCGGCGCCGACATCCCCGAGTTCCGCGCCACCGAACGGGCCGCGCGCAAGGACAAGCTGCCGCCCAAGAGCGTCTGGCAGATGCACGGGGCGGGCGCCATCGGCGGCCTGACGCTGGTCGGCCTGCCCATGCTGCGCCGCCTGCTGGACACGCTGGGCGCCTCGGCCGCCGTCTGGCCCTTCGGCACCGGCTGGCGCGAGCTGACCGAGGCCGACATCGAGCCCCTGTCCGCCGTCGTCGTCGAGGTCTGGCCCGCCCTCTATGAGGCCAAGCGCGGCGTCAGCGCCGAGGGCGTCAAGGAATACAAGACCCAGGCCCAGGTCCGCGCCGCCGCCGAAGCCTTCGCCCGCATGGACGACGCCGGCGACCTGCAAAAAGCCTTCGCCCCGCCCGCCGGCGCCGACGAGGCGCTGATCGCGCAGGTCGAAAACGAAGAAGGCTGGATTCTGGGGGTGTGACCCCAAATCGCTCATCCCGGCGAAGGCCGGGATCCAGATTGTAAGACTGATCGCCTTGACGTGAAGGCGTAATCCCGCCCTCCTGGCTACCGGCCCCGTCATGTCATCTGGATCCCGGCCTTCGCCGGGATGAGCGGAAATGGGTAGTCAGGCCAGGTAATCGGCCAGCATGTCGCGCCAGGTCGGATTGCGCTCTTCAATCAGGCGCAGCTTCCATGACCGTCGCCATTCCTTGATCGCACGCTCGCGCCTGAACGCGCTTTCCCGTGTCTCGTGCCATTCGGCCCACACCAGGGTCTTGCAACCGTAATCCCGCGTGAAGCCTGGCAGCACCCCTTCGGCATGCTCATGAATACGACGGCCGAGATTATCGGTATGGCCGGTGTAGATCGCACCATTGCGGCGATTGGCGACGATATAGACCCAGAACCCTTCCGTGCCGTCGTCGCGCATACTCGGCCCTTCCGCTCATCCCGGCGAAGGCTGGGACCCAGATCATGAGACGCTCACTTGGGATCAACTGACGCAATTCCGCCTGCACAGCCCATGGCCTCGTCCCTCCATCTGGATCCCGGCCTTCGCCGGGATGAGCGGATATCGGGTCAGCCGATCAGCACTCTTGCCGCGGCCCGCGCTTCATCGGTGATCTCGGCGCCGGACAGCATCCGCGCGATCTCTTCCTGACGCGGGCCTTCGTCCAGAACGTCGATGGAGGTGCGGGTATGACCCTCCACCTCCGCCTTGCGGACCTTCCAGTGGGCGTGGCCGCGCGCCGCCACCTGCGGGCTGTGGGTCACGACCAGGACCTGCGCCCCGCGCGACAGGCGTTGCAGGCGCCCGCCGACGGCCTCGGCCACGGCGCCGCCGACGCCTTGATCCACCTCGTCGAAGATCATGACCGGCTGGCGCTGGTCCTCGCGGCTGGCCAGGGCCGCCTTCATCGCCAGGGCGAAGCGCGCCAGCTCCCCGCCCGAGGCCACCGTGTCCAGCGGGCCGAAGGCGGTCCCGGCGTTGGTCGCCACCTCGAACCGCACCGTCTCGACGCCCAGCGGGCCGCGACGCCCCTCGACCGGCTCCAGCGTCACGCGGAAACGGGCGCGCTCCAGCTTCAGCGGGCCGAGTTCGTCCATGACGGCGGCGACCAGCCGGTCCCCGGCGGCCTCACGCGCCGAGGTCAGCAGCAGGGCCGCCACATCATAGGCCTCGATCGCGGCGGCGACGTCGCGGCGGGCCTGGGTCAGGGCCTCCTCCCCGTCCTCGATCAGGCGAAGTTGCTCGCGCAGGCGCGCCCGCAACGCCGGCAGGGCCTCGACCGGGGTGTTCAGCTTGCGGGCGGCGGCGCGCAGGGCGAACAAACGCTCCTCCGCCTTGTCCAGACGGCCCGGCTCGAAGTCGAAGGCGTCGGCGGCGGCGTCGACGCAGGCCACCGCCTCGGTCGCCTCGACCAGGGCGCGGTCCACCGCCTCGGCGGCCAGGGCCAGTTTGACGATGATGGGGTTGTCGCCCTCGGCGCCCGCCTGCACCGCCCGCTGGCGCGCGTGCTCGACCGCGCGCAGGGCCGAGGCCAGACGCTGGCTCAGCTTGTCCCCGCCCAGCAGGTTGCGCGCATCGGCCAGATCGGCGACCGCCTTCTCCGCCGCGCCCAGGATGGCGCGCTCGCCCGCCAGTTCCGTCTCTTCGTCCGGCTTGGGGTCCAGGGCGTCGAGGTCCGCCAGGTTCAGCGCGATCTCCTCGGCCCTGGCCGCGGCCTCGGCGGCGGAGGATTCAAGCGCGTCCAGTCGGCCTTGCGCCGCCTTCAGGCGTTCGGCCGCCGCCGCCACGCCCGTCAGCTGCGGCTGCAATCCGCCGTAGTTGTCCAGCAGCGCCCGGTGCGTCTTCCAGTCCAGCAGGCCGACCGTCTCATGCTGGCCGTGCACCTCGACCAGCAGGGCGCCGATCTCGCGCAGGGCCGCCACCCCGGCGGGCTGGTCGTTCACATAGGCGCGGCTGCGGCCGTCGGCCGACACCACCCGGCGCAGGATCAGCTCCTCGCCCGGCGCGACCTCGAAGCCGCGCTCCTTCAGAAGGGCGATCAGGACCTCGTCGTCCGGCGCGGTGAAGACGGCCGTCGCCGAGGCCTGCCTGGCCCCGGCCCGCACCAGACCGGCGTCGGAGCGCGCGCCCAGCGCCAGGCCCAGGGCGTCGAGGATGATGGACTTGCCCGCGCCGGTTTCCCCGGTCAGCACGGTCAGGCCGTCCTCGACCTCCAGGTCCAGGGCGTCGACAAGCACGATGTCGCGGATCGAGAGCGTGGTCAGCATGGGCGATCTGATTCGAGGTTTCGCCGCATCCTAGCCGGAAACAGAACAGGAACGCAGCGACTTAATCACGCCGCCCTCCGTCCTGCGTCCGGATCAGGCGCCGCCGGGGATCAGGCGTTGCAGCCAGGATTCGCGCTTGCCCTCGGGCTGGACGTCGAGGCGCTGGCCCCGCTCGTTCAGCAGGGCGTAGGCCTCGGCGTACCAGGGGCTGCCCGGAAAGTTGTGACCCAGGACGGCGGCGTTGCGGGTCGCCTCTTCGGCCAGGCCCAGGCTCAGATTGACCTCGACCAGACGGTACAGGGCCTCGGGCGTGTGCGAGGTGCGCTGGAAGTCGGGGTTGTTGATGACCGCCTTGTAGCGGTTCAGGGCGCCCAGCGGCTGATTGGCCCGCTGATAATAGCGGCCGACGGTCATCTCCTTGCCCGCCAGCTGGTCGTTGACCATGTCGATCTTGACCCGCGCGTCGGTGGCGTAGGTCGAACCGGGATAGCGGCGCACCACGTCGCGCAACCCCGCCAGGGCGGCCTCGGCGTAGCCCTGGTCCCGGCCCACGTCGACGATCTGCTCGAAGTTGCAGACCGCCTTCATGTAGAAGGCGTAGCCGGCCGAGGGATTGCCGGGGAACAGGGCGATGAAGCGGTCGGCCGCCGCGATCGCGTCCTGATAGTTGTTGTTCTGATAATAGGCGTAGACCTGCATCAGGATCGCTCGGCGCGACCATTCCGAATAGGGGTGCTGGCGCTCCACTTCCTGGAAGTAGTCCACCGCATCCATCCAGCGCTTGGACTGCAGGCGCTGGTAACCCGTGTTGTACAGGGCCTCGACCGGACGTTCCTCATAGGCCAGCCGCTGCCGAGGCTTGGTCCCCGAGCAGGCCGCGAGGGACAAGGCCGCCGCCGCGACCGTCAGCAGGATCATGCCGGAACGAGATTTCGAAGCGAGCAAGGACGACCTCATCAAGATGCCTTCGGGACGCGGACACGCGGCACGCGCCCTCGGTAGCAGGATGCGTCCTCTATAACAGCGCCCGCGTCCAAGCCAATCGGCTGAAATCGAAGATACGTCCGGAACACGGCTGGACGCCGCCCCGTTCGCCGCCTAGAGAGCGCGTCCAGAAACGCATCCGCGACTATTGGCGGGGCGATGACGGCGAAAGGATGACCGGTCAATGAAGCTGCTCGCAGGCAATTCGAACCGGAGCCTGGCCCAGGCCATCG
This sequence comes from Bordetella sp., assembly GCA_017308115.1. Classification (GTDB taxonomy): domain Bacteria; phylum Pseudomonadota; class Alphaproteobacteria; order Caulobacterales; family Caulobacteraceae; genus Brevundimonas. The sequence continues at coordinate 16,237 of JAFKFS010000023.1, read as the reverse complement.
CCTCCCACCTGGACATGCCGCTGACCAAGGCCCAGGTGAAGCGCTTCGCCGACAATGAGGTGTTCGCCGTCGTCGAGGAGAACGTGCGCGGCGAGGATGTCTTCATCATCCAGTCGACCTCCTATCCGGCCAACGACAACCTGATGGAAATGCTGATCATGACCGACGCGCTGGTGCGCGCCTCGGCCAAGCGGATCACGGCCGTCATGCCCTACTTCGGCTATGCCCGTCAGGACCGGAAGACGGGGGGCCGCACGCCGATCTCGGCCAAGCTGGTCGCCAATCTGATCACCCGCGCGGGCGCCGACCGCGTCCTGACCATGGACCTGCACGCCGGTCAGATTCAGGGCTTCTTCGACATCCCGACCGACAATCTGGTGGCCACGCCGGTCCTGGCCCAGGACATCAAGGAACACTATCCGCGCGGCGATGATCTGATGATCGTCTCGCCCGACGTCGGCGGCGTGGTGCGCGCCCGCTCCCTGGCCAAGCGGCTCGACGCCGACCTGGCCATCGTCGACAAACGCCGGCCCAAGGCGGGCGAGAGCGAGGTGATGAACATCATCGGCGACGTCGAGGGCCGCCGCTGCATCCTGTTCGACGACATCGTCGATTCGGGCGGCACCCTGGTCAATGCGGCCAAGGCCCTGATCGACCAGGGCGCGACGGAGGTCTCGGCCTATATCAGCCACGGCGTCCTGTCCGGTCCCGCGGTCGATCGCGTCACCAACGGCCCGCTGAAGGAGCTGGTGATCACCGATTCCATCGAGCAGCCTGACGAAGTTTTGAACTGCTCCAAGATTCGGCGCGTGTCCGTGGCCCCGCTGATGGGCGAGGCCATCCGGCGCATCGCCAATGAAGAGTCGGTCTCAAAGCTGTTCGATTAAGGTTCGGCTAACCATTCCCTCCGCGATATAAGGGCCTGTAGTCTGAGGCGTCGCGCGCCTCGAACGCCCGTCCACGTGCGTATCGCTTAAAACAAGGGAAGATCGCCGATGTCCCAGGCCTTCTTGCGCCGCGGCCTCTCCGTCGCCGCTGTCGCCGCCGCCGCCATCCTGGCCAGCTGTTCGACGCCCGAACCGGAAGCGCCGCCGCCTCCGCCGCCGCCGCCTCCCCCCGCCCTGGCGTTGAACCAGAGCGTGGCCGAAGCCGCTTCGGTCTATGTGGCCTTCGTGCGCGAAGTCGGCTCGATCCAGGCCGGTTTCCCCGACGCGGAATCCATCCAGGCGGCCGTCCGCAAGGGGGCCGCCGTCGAGGCCGGCCAGCTGTCGCGCGGCATGATCGCCTACGGCGCCATCCTGGCCCTGCAATCGCCCGAGTATGTCGCCGGCGTGCGCCAGTTCGCCTCCGACCCGGCCCAGCGCCAGCAGATGGTCGCGCGAATCGTGTCCGACCCGGCCTACGCGGCCACCCTGCCGGGCGCCGAATCGGCCGCCGGGCTGATCGCCGACACCATGGGCCGGGACGCCGCGGCCATGACCGCCATCGCCGAGGCGGTCGAGACGGACGCCTACACCATTCAGGAACGCCGCGACCCGCGCCGCCGCTGGGCCGTCCTGCCCGTCGCCGACCGCACCGGCCGCCTGGAAGGCGCCAAGACTTTGTCCGCCGCACCGCGCCTGCCCTCGGCCGAGGACAGCGCCCGCCTGTTCGCCGCGGCCAACAGCGGGACGGGCCTGAACCTGACCGCCGCCCAGCGCGGCGCGCCCTTCACGCCCGCGGTCGTCAACTCCCTGGCGATCGCCGCCCTGGCCGCCCTCGGCGCCGCGGGTGAGGACGCAAGGGCCAATACCGACGCCCTGACGGCCGAATCGAACAATGAGTTCTGCCTCAACATGTCGAAGCTGATGCTGTTCCAGTGTCTGGCCGCGGCCAGGCCGAACTATGAGGACATCTTCTGCGCCGGCCGCCATGTGGTGCGGGATCTGGCCCAATGCACGGCCCAGTACGCGGGACCGATGCCGGCCGTCACCGTGACCGTGCCCGGCGCGCCCCAGCCGATGGCCCAGGCCCAGAACCAGACGCCGGCGAACACCCCTCCGAACGGCTGAGGCTGATAATCGCCGCGGGCCGGACCGGGGCGGTTGCGTCCGCCCCGTGTTCCGTGTAATAGCCCGCGCTCTTGAATTCGAAGGGTTCATGACCCCGCCGCGCGGGACCCGGTTCCGCGCAGGCGTTTACTTGTATTGAAGGCGAGCCCGATGGCCGAGATCATTCTGAACGTTGATGTCCGCGAGAACGTGGGCACCGGCGGCGCCCGCGCCGCGCGTCGCGACGGGGCTGTGCCCGGCGTCCTGTACGGCGGCGACAAGGCCCCGGTGGCCATCTCCGTGAATGAGCGCGAGTTCCGCAAGTCGCTGTACACCGGCAAGCTGATCGGGCACCTCGTGACCCTGAAGTACGGCGCCGAGACCCAGCCGGTCATCGCCAAGGACATCCAGTTCGATCCGGTCACCGACCGTCCGCTGCACTTCGACCTGATGCGCGTCGACGAGACCGCTCCGGTCAAGATCGAAATCCCGGTCGCCTTCGTCAACGCCGACGAAGCCCCCTACGCCCGTCAGGGCGGCATGCTCGAAGTCGTGCGCCACACCGTCGAGATCATGGTCCGCGCCGACCGCATCCCTGCTGAACTGATCGTCGACCTGAAGGGCCGCGAGATCGGCGAGAACATCCGCATCTCGGACATCCAGCTGCCGGAAGGCGCGACGCCGATCATCACCGATCGCGACTTCATGATCGCCGCGATCAAGAACTCGGCCGCCGCCCAGTCGGACGCCGGCGACACGACGGCGGAAGCGGAATAAGCGTCCCTTCCCGTCGAAGATTTCAAGCCCCGCCCGGTTCGCCCGGCGGGGCTTTTCTTTGCCCGACGCTCGGGGCATGAGGGTCGGATGATCATCATCGCCGGCCTGGGCAATCCCGGCCCCAAATACGAAAAGAACCGCCATAACATCGGCTTCATGGCCGTGGACGAGATCGCCGGCCGCTGGCGCTTCGGCCCCGCCCGCGCCAAGTTCCAGTCGATCGTCGCCGACGGCGAGGTCGAGGGGGCCAAGGTCCTGCTGATGAAGCCCCAGACCTATATGAACGAGAGCGGCCGGGCCGTGGGCGAGGCGGCGCGCTTCTACAAGGTGAAGCCCGAGAACGTCATCGTCTTCCACGACGAGATCGACCTGGCCCCCGGCCGCTTCCGCATGAAGAAGGGCGGCGGCGCGGCGGGCCAGAACGGCGTGCGCAGCCTGATCTCCCACCTGGGTCCCGACTTCCGCCGCGCCCGCATGGGCGTCGGCCACCCCGGAGAGCCGCAGATGGTCATGCACCACGTCCTGGGCGATTTCCACAAGGCGGACAGGCCCTGGCTGGACGCCCTGCTGCAGGCCTGCGCCGACGCCCTGCCCTTCGCCGTGGCGGGCGACGACGAACGCTATCAGGGCGAAGTCATGCGCCTGGCCCCCGCGCCGAAGTTCAGCCCCAGGCAGGCGGCCAAAGGGGAATAGCTCAACAACTCTCCCTCCCCTTCATGGGGAGGGAGGCTGAGCCGCAGGCGAAGCCGGGTGGGGGCGGCAGGGCGACACAAGCTCGCCTTCCCGGATCGCCTGGCCCTCCCCACCCGGTCGCTACGCGACCACCCTCCCCATGAAGGGGAGGGAGAAACACAGTCTCAATCCGTCGTCAACCACCCCGCCTTCAGCGTCGCCGCGCCGTTGGCGGGCACGCTTAGCGTCCAGACCGGATAGCCGGTGTCGTCGACCCGACTGCGCACCGACTGGCTGAGGATGCGGAAGCCGCGCCGCATGGCGGCGTCGGCGACCAGTTCAACCCTCACCGGCTCAGAGCGGGCGTTGGTGACGGTGGTTTCGACCTCGATCCGCTGGGTCCTGACGGCGTCGCGCATCGAACTGTCTGACTTCACCAGCCGCGTCTGCACCCGCACGTCAGGCGATTCGCCGAAGGTCAGCCGCACGGGCAGACCCACGCCCTTGTCCTCGAATCGATCCTGACCGGCCAATAGGACGCCGCCTGCGCCGTCCGGCTGCATCACCGCCACCGAACCGCCCGGCAGGGCCACGCCCAATCCGGCGCCTTCCTCATTCCGCAGCTTCACGACGACGCCCATGGGATGCGCCTCCTCGTCCGCGTTCATCACCCCGGCGCGATAGACCCGCTCATAGGCCACCCCCTCGCGCTCCAGGAACCGCACCTGCTTGGTCTGGCGCGCGGCGACGGTCGTCGGTTCGGGCAGAGTGTAGATCTTGTAGTCGCCCAGTTCGCCCTGTCGCGCGATCCGGCTGCCGGTGACGACAACCTCTCGCAAGGCCATCTCCAATGCCGGGGCCGGCGCGGGAGGACCGAAAAGCATGACAGGAGGTCCATTGTATTCCGCTCGGTCCTCCTTGTAAGTCGGCCCCAGGCCGTTGCCATAGGTGGTGGTCCCCTGCGGCCAGCACTGGTTCTGCTGATAGCGGACCAGCGGCTCGACCGGCGTGGTGCCTTCGTCCTTCCGCAGCGTGCCCGCCACCACCTGCACCGGGGCGTCGGGGAAGCCCGTGCCGCCGAAGTTGGCCAGCGTCACCCAGCCGGTCAGATCCAGCGTCCCGTCCGTCGGGTCCAGACGCGCCACATAGTCGGCCGACCACTGCAATCCTGTGGTCAGATAGGCCAGCGTCACCGTGTGCCGCCCCGCCCGCTCGGCCCGCGTGCGCACCGACAGGGTCGGCTGGTCGCCCAGCCCTTCAGGAATGCGGTCGAACACGACCCGCTCGGTCTGGCCCGAGCAGTCCAGCGCCTCGAACCGGCCGTCGATCTCCAGCACCACGCCTTGCGCGCCCGCGCGGATCACGGCGGCCTTCTCGACCTGTTCGCCGGTCGCTGGATTGGTGCGGACGACACGCACCACCTCGCCGACGGACTTCTCCATCAGGCTGGCGGGCGACAGCAGGTCGAAGTCGGCGTTGCGCTCGACCACATGGGCGGGAAGGCCCTCCAGCACCGCGCTCTGCGGCACGACGCCGGTGGCCAGCCCGCGAAAACGGATGATGCCCTCGCCCGCCGGAAGATCGACCGTCCGCGTCTCCACGATCAGGGCCAGACCCTGACGGTCCAGCCGGCTCCACCGCTGGCGCGACTGCTCCATCAGGGCGACCGTATCGACCGGCCGGTCGCGATAGATCACCACCGTCGCCCCGTCGGGACGCGCGGACACGCTTTCCGTCTGGGCCCAAGCCGTGGGGGCCCAGACCGCAGGCGCCAGAAGGCTCAGCGCAGTGGTGATCGCCAGAAGGCGGCGCATGGGATCAGCCGCCCGTGGTGATGGTCGCGGTCAGCTTGGTCTCGCCGTTGGCGGGCACCGGCACGCGCCAGACGACGGTGCGGGCGTCGCGCATCTCGCCCGCGATGCTCTGGTCCGTCAGTTCGGTGTCGCGCCCCAGACCGCGCTGGCGCACCTCGACCGTCACCGGCTCGGGCCGCGCGTTGCGGACGGTGTATTCCATCGTATAGCGGGTGCGGAAATAGTCGATGAGGCGCTTGGACACCCGCTCGGACGACACAAGGCGCGGCTGCACCGTCACGTCGAAGGCGTCGCCGGTCGTCACCACGATCTCGGACCCGGCGGGCGAGTGATCGACCTGGCTTTCGCCGATGAAGCGCGGCTCGCCCGCCTCATCCTTCACATAGACGCGGATCACCCCGGCCGGCAGGGCGCGCGCGGCGTTCCCCGACCCGTTGGCGAAGATGACCCCGACCTCGGCCGTGATCGGCTGCTCGGCGCTGTAGAAGCCGTCCACGACCCGCAGATAGCGCTTGGTCGCGGGCACGCCCGCCGCGTCGATCAGCCCGACCTGCTTGGTCTGGTTGTTGGCGACCGTCACGGCCTCGGGCAGCGGATAGACATAGACGTCGGCCAGCGCTCCCTGTCCGCCCGACTGGGTTCCATTGCCGCGCGTACTGGACGCCCGGACCGGCTGTCGCGGATTATAGCCGCCCTGATTGCCGATCAGATTGACGTCGCCCGCCACCACCCGCGTCTGGGCGTTGCTGAAGGTCGCGCCCGAGTTGTTGGTCAGCGTCACCCAGCCGGTCAGGTCCAGCTTGCCCGCCTTCTCGTCGAAACGGGCGACATAGTCCGCCTTCCACGTCAGGCCGGAGGTCAGATAGGACAGGGTCGTCTCGCGCCGACCGGCGCCTTGCGCATCCAGGGTGACGCTGAGGGTCGGGCGCGGGCGCAGGTTCTGCGGCACCCGGTCGAAGATGACGCGGGTCGGCACGCCGTCGTCGCGCAGCACCTCGATGCGGTCGCCGATCTGCAGCACCACGCCCTGATTCGCCGCCAGGACGCGGGCGCGCTCCGTCGTTTGCGTCCCCGAGCCGGGGTTGGTGCGCACGATGCCGATCTCATTGCCGACGGCGCTTTCCATCAGCTTGCCCGGCGTCAGCAGATCATAGTCGAAGTTCTGCTCGACCACCGACAGGCCGCGCCCGGACAGGCCGACCGTCTCGGGCCGGATGCTGGCCGACACGCCCGGAAACTCCTGACGCGAGCGCCCGGCGGGCACGTTCAGGTTCCGCACGTCCTCCACCAGGGCGATATTCTGGTTGTAGACCGTCAGGGAGACACGGTCGGGACCGCCCGGCCCCTCCTCCACCTGTTGCGCGGCCGCAGGCGCAGCGAAGAGCAGGGCGAGAGCGAAGGGTCCGATGGCGCGGATCATGCGTATCCTCGATAAGTGTCCGAACCCCACGCTGGCACGGAAAAAGCGACATTGTCGAGGCGGCGCGCGACCTCAGGTCGCCCCGCCCGGTCTGGCCTCCCCGCGTGGGAAGGTTTAAGGGCCTCGCATCGTGACCCGCTCCCAGGCAGAAAACTGGTCGACCTGGCGCTCGCTGGCCTTCCTGGCCGCGACGTTCGCCATCGTGATCGGCAGCCTGATGCCGTTCGCGGCGCTGGCGGCGTCGGTCCCCGGCCAGCCCATCGTCATCTGCTCGGCCGACGGTCCCCAGACCATCCAGTCCGGCGGCGTCGACGGCCCGGCCAAGGCGCATATGGGAGCCAAGTGCGCCGCCTGCGTCATGCCGTTGGCGGCCGCCCTGCCCGCGCCCGCCGCCCCGCAACCGACGCCGGTCGTGCGCCTGACGCAGGCCGTCGTCTACGCCCCCTTCATCTCCAGCCCTCCGCCCCCGGCCCGCGCCCCTCCGCGGCCGCCGTCACGCGCCCCGCCTCACGCCTGAGAACCAGACCCATCGACGCCGCGCGCCTGCCGAAGGCCTGCGCGGCCTTGCCTCTGTTTTCAGGATACAAGTTCCATGTCTCTCAAGACCGCTGCGGCGCCGTGCGCCCTGCTGATCGGCGCCTGCCTGGCGCCGTCCCTCGCCCATGCCGACGACCTGCCGGGCGCTGACACCCCCACCGTCGTCGACAGCATCATCGTCACCGGCCGTCGGAACCCCGAGGACCCGGCCGTGGTGGCCGAGGCCCGCGACCGTCTCAGCCGCACCCCCGGCGCCGTGGCCGTGGTGTCGGCCGAAAGCTATGCCGACCGCTTCGTCCAAGGCTTCTCAGACACCCTGCGCAATGTTCCCGGCGTTCTGGCGCAGAAGCGCTATGGCGAGGAAAGCCGCCTATCCATCCGCGGCTCGGGCATCGCCCAGGGCTTTCACCAGCGCGGCGTCCTGTTCGCCCAGGATGGCGTGCCCTTCGCCGATGCGGACGGCTTTTCCGACTTCCAGAGCGTGGATTCCCTCAGCGCCCGCTATGTCGAGGTATGGAAGGGCGCCAACACCCTGCGCTTCGGCGGGGCGCAGCTGGGCGGCGCGATCAACCTGGTGACTCCCACCGGCCGCACGGCGCGCCAGCGCGCCCTGATGCAGATCGAGGGCGGCGGCGACGGCTTCGTGCGCGGGCACGGCGCCGTCGCCGCAGCGCACGGCGACTGGGACGTCTACGCCGCCGCCACGGCCATGCAGGGCGACGGCTGGCGCGACCACAGCCAACAGTCGCAAGGACGCCTGACCGTCAACGCGGGCCGCGCCTTCGGCGAGGACCGCGAGGTGCGCCTGATCGCCCAGGCCGCCGACATCAAGCAGGACCTGCCCGGCTCCCTGACGCTGGATCAGGCGCTGGAGACGCCGCGCATGGCCTCGGCCGCCGCACTGTCCGGCGACCAGGCGCGCGACCTGACGGTTAAGCGGCTGACGCTCCAGACCCGGTGGCGCTTCAATGAATCCACCCTGTTCGAGGGCGCAGTCTGGGGCTGGGAGAAGTCGCTCTATCATCCGATCTTCCAGGTGATGGATCAGGACAGCACGACGCGCGGCGCCTTCGCCCGCATCGACTGGACGGGCGATATCGGCGGCCTGCGCGCCGACGCCTTCTACGGCTTCTCGTGGCGGGACGGAGAGGTCGAGGCCCTGCGCTATGTGAACCTGGCGGGCCTGCGCGGCGCCAGGACCGCTGATGCGCGTCAGGAGGCGTCGGGCCTGGACGTCTTCGCCGAGGGGCGGCTGTTCGTCACCGAACACCTGGCCGTGGTCGCGGGCGGCTCATGGGGCCGCGCCACGCGCGACTATCTGGACCGCATGACCCCGGCCAACGACGCCAGCCGGGACTATGAGTGGTTCTCCCCCCGCCTGGGCCTGTTGTGGGAAGCCGAGGACGGCGCCCAGGTCTTCGCCAACCTCACCCGCTCGGTCGAACCGCCGACCTACGGCGCCCTGGTGCAGGCGCCGCTGACCGGCTTCACCCCGGTCGAGGTTCAGGACGCCTGGACCGGCGAGATCGGCGCGCGCGGCCGTCGCGGGCCCCTGGCCTGGGACCTGGTCGCCTATCGCAGCGAAATCGACGGCGAGATGCTGAACTTCATCACCAGCCCCGACATCCCCGCCGCCACCTTCAACGCCAGGAAGACCATCCACCAGGGCGTCGAGACCGGACTGGACTGGACCCTGCCGCTCGAACTGGCGGACGGGTCGCTGATGCTGCGTCAGGTCTATAACTGGAGCGACTTCCGCTTCGACGGCGATGCGCGCTGGGGCGACAACCGCCTGCCGGTCGTGCCTGAGCACCAGTACCGCGCCGAGCTGACCTGGCGCCATCCGACGGGCGTCTTCGTCACCCCCTCGGTCGAGTGGCGGATGAGCAGCCCCTATGTCGACTACGCCAACACCCTGAAGGCGCCGGACTACGCCGTGCTGGGGCTGACGGGCGGCTTCAACATCGACGCCGGCGCCTCGGTCTATGTCGATGCGCGCAACCTGACGGACAAGCGTTACGTCGGCGAGTTCTCGGCCGTGACCGACGCCCGCACGGCGTCCACCGCCGTCTTCTTCCCCGGCGAGGGCCGTTCGGTCTTCATCGGCCTGCGGCTGGCCTACTGATGACCGCCTCTCTCAAGACCAAGGCGCCGGAGGTGATGTCCGGCGCCTATCGGGCCGTCTGGCGCTGGCACTTCTACGCCGGGGTGCTCGTCATGCCGTTCCTGATGCTGCTGACGCTGACGGGCGGCCTCTACCTGTTCAAGGACGAGATCGACCACGCCGTCTATCGCTCCATGATCGAGGTTCCGGCCAGCGCCCAGCAGGCCGATCCCGATCTGTGGCTGGCCGCCGCCGCGCGGGCGGGCGAAGGCCGGGCGGCGAACGTGCTGGTCCCGGACCGCGCGGATCAGGCCGTGCGCGTCCGCGTCGACCGGCCCGACGGCGCCCAGCGCACCGTCTTCGTCGATCCGCACACAGCTAAAGTCACCGGCGTCACCGCCTATGGCGGCGTGACCGAGACGATCAAGAAGCTGCACTCGCTCAGCCTGTTCGGCGGCCCGGTCGGCGCGGCGCTGAACATCCTGGTCGAGATCGTCGCGGGCTGGGCCGTCATCCTGTGCGCCACCGGGCTCTACCTGTGGTGGCCGCGCCGCCGCGCGGGCGCCGTGCTGAGGCCCCGCGAGGCCGACGCCCGCCGCCGCCCCTTCTGGCGCGACGTTCACGCCCTGACCGGCTTCTATGTCGGCGGGGTGATCCTCTTCCTCGCCGTCACCGGAATGCCGTGGTCGGCCGTCTGGGGCGATCGCTTCATGGGGGTCATGCGCGACACGGGGCTGGGCCGCCCGCCCGCGCCCGCCGCCGCCAGCCCCTGGAGCCACGCCAAGCCCCACGACGCCCCGGCGGGCGTGGGCTGGACGCTGGAGAACGCCGTCCTGCCCGTCCATGACCACGAACATGGTCACGCGGCCCCCAGCCTGAACCGCGTGCTTCAGACGGCGCATGAACAGGGCCTGCCCCGCCCCTTCACCGTCAGCATTCCGCAGTCCTCCGACCTGGCCTGGACCGTCGCGCGCCAGACCCGCAGGGCCGAAGACGCCCGCAGCCTCTATGTCGACGGCGCTACCGGCGCGGTGAAGGCCGACCTGCGCTGGAGTCAGTTCGGCGTCATGGCCAGGGGCTTTGAATGGAGCATCGCCGTCCACCAGGGGATGCAATACGGCTGGATCAACCGCATCGTCATGCTGATCGGCTGCATCGCCGTCTGGCTGCTGTCGATCAGCGGCCTGATCATGTGGTGGAAACGCCGCCCGCCCAGCCTGTCGCGCCGCCTTGCCGGCGCCCCGCCCGCGCCGCCCGGCCTCCGCGCGCGATCTGCCGTCCTGTGCATCGTCATTCCCCTGTCCATCCTCTATCCCTTGACGGGACTGAGCCTCGTGGCCGCCCTGCTGCTCGACCGAGCGGTGCGGACGTTCACCGGGTCCGAGCCCGTCGCAGCCTCTTGAGAAGGAGCTTCCTGATGAAACGTCTGTTCACCCTGTCCGCCGCCGCCCTGACCCTGGCCGCCTGCGGCCAGCCCGCCGAGAAACCGGCCGAGGCCGCCGCCGTCGCCCCGGGCGTGGTCCAGGTCGCCGACGCCTGGTGCCGTCCCACGCCCAACGGCGCCAAGGCCGGGGGCTGCTACCTGACCCTGACGGCGGGTTCCGACGACCGCCTGGTCAGCGTCTCCACCGCCCTGGCCCAGTCGGCCGAGGTGCATGAGATGAAGATGGAGAACGGGGTCATGAGCATGGCTCGCCTGGCCGACGGCCTGCCCCTGCCCGCCGGAACCCCGGTCGAGCTGAAACCCGGCGGCAATCACATCATGCTGATGGGCCTGCGCGATCCGCTGGTCGACGGCGGCGTCGCCTCCTTCACTCTGACCTTCGAGAAGGCCGGCCCCATCGGCGTCCACGCGGCGATCAAGCAACCGCCGGTGGTGGATTCGGAAGAATAGACCCTCTCCCGGCGGGAGAGGGCTTGAGCCTCCAAGAGCCGAAGGCGATTGGCTAAGGCGAAAGGGTGAGGGTTCACGGGTGAAGTCGGCCGCAAGGCCGTGGTGCGACGGCTTACGCCGACGGACAGGACAGGCCCCTCACCCTTTCGCGCCAGAACGACGGCTGCGCCGCCGTGCGCTCACCGCCGGGAGAGGGTTCCGGGCGCTGACAAACCGGCCCGAACCGGCTAAAGGCTCGCGCTCACGAGGAATACCATGGCCCTGAAAGTCGCGATCGTCGGCTTGCCCAACGTCGGCAAGTCCACCCTGTTCAACGCCCTGACCAAGACGGCGGCGGCCCAAGCGGCCAACTATCCGTTCTGCACCATCGAGCCGAACACCGGCGACGTGGCCGTGCCCGAGGCCCGGCTGAACGCCCTGGCCGCCATCGCCGGGTCGAAGGAGATCATCCCCGCGCGCATCACCTTCGTCGACGTGGCCGGCCTGGTGCGCGGCGCCTCCAAGGGCGAGGGTCTGGGCAACCAGTTCCTGGCCAACATCCGCGACTGCGACGCCATCGCCTTCGTGGCCCGCTGCTTCATCGACGACGACATCACCCACGTCGAGAACCGCATCGATCCCATCTCCGACCTCGAGATCATCGAGACCGAGCTGATGCTGGCCGACCTCGAGAGCCTGGAGCGTCGCCGCGTCCAGATCGAGAAGCGCGCCAAGGGCGGCGACAAGGAATCCCAGCTGAACCTCAAGCTGATCGACGCCGCGCTCGAAAAGCTGCGCGACGGCAAGCCCGCGCGTCTGGCCGAGGTGTCCAAGGAAGACCGCAAGGCCTGGGACATGCTGCAGCTGCTGACCGCCCTGCCCGCCCTCTACGTCGCCAACGTCGAGGAAGGCTCGGCCGCCGAGGGCAATGAGCTGTCGGCCCAGGTCGCCGAGCGCGCCAGGGCGGACCACGCCCAGACCGTGGTCATCTCGGCCCAGATCGAGTCCGAGATCGCCGTGCTGGACGACGCCGAACAGGCCGAGTTCCTGGAGACGCTGGGTCTGGAGGAGCCGGGCCTGAACCGCCTGATCCGCGGCGCCTACGACCTGCTGGGCCTGCAGACCTATTTCACCGTCGGGCCGAAGGAAGCGCGCGCCTGGACCATCCCCGTCGGCGCCACGGCGCCGCAGGCGGCGGGCGTCATCCACACCGACTTCGAGAAGGGCTTCATCCGCGCCGAAACCATCGCCTTCGACGACTACGTCGCGCTGAAGGGCGAAACGGGCGCCAAGGAAGCCGGCAAGATGCGCGCCGAGGGCAAGGCCTACGTCGTCAAGGACGGCGACGTCATGCACTTCCTTTTCAACAACTGACGCCATCATGCGGGGCGGCCAGAAAATCTGACCGCCCTCGCAGAAAAACTGAAATCCCCTTTCGCGGCGAGCTTTGCTAAGGCTGGTGTGAATTGGCGCGCCTTGCGTCGAAAGCTCCCGGGGAAGCCATGAAGTTCGACACCCTCGCCGTGCACGCGGGTTATGCGCCCGACCCGACCACCAAATCGGTGGCGGTGCCCATCTATCAGACCACCAGCTACGCCTTCGACGACACCCAGCACGGCGCGGACCTGTTCGACCTGAAGGTGGCGGGCAATATCTACACCCGCATCATGAACCCGACGTCGGACGTGCTGGAGCAGCGTCTGGCGGCGCTGGAAGGCGGGATCGCGGCCCTGACGGTGGCCTCGGGCATGGCGGCCATCACCTATGCGATCCTGACCATCGCCGAGGCGGGCGACAACATCATCGCCACGGGCGCCCTGTACGGCGGCACCTACAACCTGTTCGCCCACACCCTGCCTCAGTACGGCATCGAGGTGCGCTTCATCGACGCCGACGACATCGCGGCGGTGGCGGCCAACACGGACGCACGGACCAAGGCGGTCTTCTGCGAGTCCATCGGCAATCCGCTCGGCAATGTGGTGGACTTCGCCGCCCTGGCCGACGCCGCCCATGCGCAAGGCCTGCCGCTGATCGTCGACAACACCGTGCCGACGCCCTATCTGACCCGCCCGATCGAACACGGCGCCGACATCGTCGTCCACGCCCTGACCAAATACATCGGCGGCCACGGCACCTCGATCGGCGGCGCCATCGTGGACGGCGGGACCTTCCCCTGGGCCGAGCACAAGGACCGCTTCCGCCGCCTGAACGAGCCGGAGGTCAGCTACCACGGCGTCGTCTATACCGAGGCCCTCGGCCCGGCGGCCTTCATCGGCCGGGCGCGCACGGTCCTGCTGCGCAACACCGGTGCGGCCATCTCGCCGTTCAACAGCTTCCTGATCCTGCAGGGGCTTGAGACTCTGGCCCTGCGCATGGATCGCCACGTCGAGAACGCGACCGCCGTCGCCCGGTGGCTGAAGGCCCACCCCAAGGTGGAGTGGGTCAACTACGCCGGTCTTCCCGAGCACAAGGATCACGCCCTGATCCAGAAGTATTTCGGCGGCAAGGCGTCCGGCCTGCTGACCTTCGGCGTGAAGGGCGGCCGCGAGGCAGGCGCGCGCTTCCAGGATGCGGTGAAGATCTTCACCCGCCTGGTCAACATCGGCGACGCCAAGTCGCTGGTCTGCCACCCGGCCTCGACCACCCACCGCCAGTTGTCGCCGGACGAACTGAAGAAGGCGGGCGTGACCGAGGACACCGTGCGCCTGTCGGTCGGCATCGAACACATCGACGACCTGATCGCCGATCTGGACCAGGCCCTGGCCGCCGTCTGATTCACCCCACCGTCCCGGCCAGGCGCCGTCGACGCGGCGCTTGGCTGTCGACTCCGCCGATCCGGCTCACTACGGTCCCGCCATCGAATTCTCCGAGGGGTGAGACTGTATGCGTATTTCATCTTCCGTCGCCGTCCTGGCCTTCGTCGCGGCCCTGGGCGGGGCGGCCGCCGTTCAGGCGCAGAGCGCGCCCGCCTTCGACGCCGCGCGTATCTCCGAGGACATCCGCGTCCTGTCGGACGACAGCTTCGAGGGGCGCGGCATCGCCACCCCGGCCGAACAGAAGGTCATCGACTATCTGAGCCGCCAGTATGCAGCGGCCGGCTTCGCTCCCGGCGGCGACAACGGCGGCTGGACCCAGGCGGTCGGCCTGAACCGCTTCACCGTCTCCAACGTCTCGGGCCGGCTGAAGCTGGGCGACTGGAGCCAGTCCCTGTCGCAGGGGCAGGAAGTCACCATGACCACCCGCCTGCCCAGCGACGGCGTCGATCTGAAGGACAGGCCGCTGGTCTTCGTCGGCTACGGCATCAGCGCGCCCGAGCGCCAGTGGAACGACTTCAAGACCGACGTGCGCGGCAAGGTGATCGTCGTCCTGGTCAACGACGCCGACTTTGAAGACCCGTCGCTGAACACCTTCGGCGGCGAGGCCATGACCTACTACGGCCGCTGGACCTACAAGTTCGAGGAAGCCGCCCGTCAGGGCGCCGCAGGCGTGCTGATCGTCCACGAGACCAAGCCGGCCTCCTACGGCTGGACCACGGTCGCCAACTCCTGGGGCGTGCCTCAGTTCGACATCGTGCGCGCCGATCCGTCGGCCGAGCGCGTGGCCATGGAAGGCTGGATCCAGCGCGATCTGGCCGTCGACCTGTTCCGCCGCGCGGGCCTCGACTTCGAGCAAGAAAAGATCAAGGCGCGCAGCCGCGACTTCCAGCCCGTCGAACTGACCGGCGCGACCCTCGACGCCCGCATGGACGTGAAGTCCGAGCGCATCGTCACCCACAACATCGTGGCCAAGCTGGAAGGCACGACCCACCCGGACGAGACCATCCTCTACACCGGCCACTGGGACCACATCGGCATGGGCGAGCCGGACGCCAACGGCGACCGCATCTTCAACGGCGCCATCGACAACGCCTCGGGCACGGCGGGCCTGCTGGAGCTGGCGCGTCAGTGGGCGGCCGGCCCGCAGCCGGAGCGCACCATCGTCATGATCAGCTTCACCGGCGAGGAAAGCGGCCTGCTGGGTTCGGAGTACTACGCCGCCAACCCGCTGTACCCGCTGGAGAAGACCGTCGGCGGCTTCAACATCGACTCCACCGCCGTCTTCGGCCGGATGAGCAAGCTGGGCGTGACCGGCTACGGCCATTCGGAACTGGACGAGCCGGTGATCGCGGCGGCGGCGGCCCAGGGACGCGGCTTCGTCGGCGACGCCGGGGCGGCGGCGGGCATCTACTTCCGCTCCGACCACTTCCCGCTCGCCAAGAAGGGCGTGCCGATGGCCTATCTGTCCTCGACGGGCGCGTTCGTCGACGCCCCGATCGAGCCGCGCCTGGCGCGCGCCGCCGACTACCGCGCCAATCGCTATCACCAGGCGGCGGACGAATGGGAATCCGACTGGGACTATTCCGGCATGCTCCAGGACCTGGAGGTCATGTTCAAGGTCGGTCAGGACCTGGCCAACAGCCGGGACTGGCCGGAATGGAAGTCCGGTTCGGAGTTCGGCCCGGAACGCGCCAAGAGCGCCGTTCAGCGCCGCTGATCCGGCCCGTCGGTCGAACATGACGAAAATGTAAGGGGCGGCCTCGCAAGGGGCCGCCCTAAGACTATAGGGAACGGCCTCGTGGGGAAGGCTGAAGGAAACGCCATGCACCATCGCTTCATTCGCGGCGTCGCCGCCGCCGCTCTGATCCTCGTCGCGGGCGCCGCCTCGGCCCAGGACTTCTCGGCCCAGCGCCTGTCCGACGACATCCGCGTCATCAGCGCCGACGACTTCCAGGGCCGCTATCCCGGCACGGAGGGCGAGAAGAAGACGCTGGACTGGCTTCAGGCCCAGTATGAGGCCATGGGACTGGAGCCCGGCGGACCGAACGGCCAGTGGCTGCAGGTCATCGACCTGAAGCGCCTGACGCCCAAGGGCGAGGCCGCCCTGAGTTGGGCCGGAGCGGGCGGCGGACGCGCCCTGACGGCCGGGACCGACTTCACCCTGCGCGCCATGAATGATCGGGCGGCGGGCGAG
>JAFKFS010000043.1 GCA_017308115.1 Bordetella sp. | reverse complement strand
GGATCTTGTCGACCGCGATCTTGACGGATTCGATCTTGGGCGCGAACTCGCCCAGCTCGGCGCGCGGGGCCTCCATGGCCTTCGACATTTCACCCAGGATGTGCAGGCGGCCGGCCGAAGCCTGCGTCAGGGCCTGCTTCATGATCTCCTCGGTGATGCCGGGGACCTTGATGTCCATCTGAAGGCTGGTGATGCCTTCCGAGGTGCCGGCGACCTTGAAGTCCATGTCGCCCAGGTGGTCTTCGTCGCCCAGGATGTCCGACAGGATGGCGAACTCGCCCGAGGGCTCCAGGATCAGGCCCATGGCGATGCCCGAGACCGGGCGGACCAGCGGCACGCCGGCGTCCATCAGGGCCAGCGACGAACCGCAGACCGTGGCCATCGAGGACGAGCCGTTCGACTCGGTGATCTCCGACACCAGGCGGATGGTGTAGGGGAAGTCTTCCTTGGTCGGCAGCATCGGACGGATGGCGCGCCAGGCCAGCTTGCCGTGGCCGATCTCGCGACGGCCCGGCGAGCCCATGCGGCCCGCTTCACCGACCGAATAGGGCGGGAAGTTGTAGTGCAGCAGGAAGGATTCCTTGTAGGTCCCAGTCAGGCTGTCGATGTACTGCTCGTCCTCGCCGGTGCCCAGGGTGGCGACGACCAGGGCCTGGGTCTCGCCGCGCGTGAACAGGGCCGAACCGTGGGTGCGCGGCAGGACGCCGACTTCCGAGACGATGGCGCGAACCTTGTCCAGGGCGCGGCCGTCGACGCGGTGGCTGTTCTCGATGATGTCGCGACGCAGGACGTCGGCTTCGCATTCCTTGAACGCGGCCGAGAACTTGGACGAGTCGACGCCGTCCGGCTTCTCCTCGGTCTTCACCAGGGCTTCGGCGGCCTTCTTCTTGGCGGCGTCGACGCCCGAGCGGCGCTCATACTTGCCCGGGTGGGCGTAGGCGGCCTTGATGTCCTCGCCGACCAGCGACTTGATCGAGGCGACCACGTCCGAGTGGTCCTCGGCCTGGAAGTCGAACGGCTCCTTGGCGGCGTGCTCGGCCAGGTCGATGATGGCGTCGATCACCGGCTGCATGCCGGCGTGGGCGAACATCAGGGCCTTCAGCATGGTCTCTTCCGACAGCTCCTTGGCTTCGGATTCAACCATCATCAGGGCGTCCTGGGTGCCGGCGACGACCAGGTCCAGGGCGCTTTCGCCCATCTGGTCGATGGCCGGGTTCAGCACCAGCTCGCCGTCGATCATGCCGACGCGCGCGGCGCCGATCGGGCCCATGAAGGGCACGCCCGAGATGGTCAGGGCGGCCGAGGCGGCGACCATGCCCAGGATGTCGGGGTCGTTCTCCAGGTCGTGCTGCAGCACGGTGACGATGACCTGGGTCTCGTTCTTGAAGCCCTTGACGAACAGGGGGCGGATCGGGCGGTCGATCAGGCGGGAGACCAGGGTCTCCTTCTCGGTCGGACGGCCTTCACGCTTGAAGTAGCCGCCCGGAATCTTGCCGGCGGCGAAGGTCTTTTCCTGATAGTTGACCGTCAGGGGGAAGAAATCCAGGCCCGGCTTGGGCTGGCGGCCGTAGACGACGGTGGCCAGGACCACGGTCTCGCCGTAGGTCGCCAGCACGGCGCCGTCGGCCTGACGGGCGATGCGGCCCGTCTCCAGGGTCAGCGGGCGGCCGGCCCACTCGATCGTCTTGCGTTTGATGTCGAACATGTTTCGTCTTTCGTATCCCGCGGGCGTATTCCCGTCGGGGGTGTGCGGAGCGTCAGGCCGTTCAGTCCTTAACGGTCCCCGTTGACCTGGCCGCGACGTCGCGGCCGGGCGGGTGATTGAGGACCGGATTTCAGGCCCTCGCGTCGGTTGCGCCGTCAAGACCCGCGGCGCGCGGGAAGCTTACTTCTAAGAGCGGAACGAGGCGCGGACGTGTCCGCCCGCGCCTCGTGGAGATTATCCGATCCGCAACCGGGGCGCCTTAGCGACGCAGGCCCAGCTTGGCGATCAGCGCCTGATAGCGGGCGCTGTCGGTCTTGTTCAGGTGGTCCAGAAGGCGACGACGTTGCGAGACCAGCTTCAGCAGGCCGCGACGCGAGTGGTTGTCCTTCTTGTGGGTCTTGAAGTGCTCGGTCAGGTTGGCGATGCGTTCCGACAGGATCGCGACCTGCACCTCGGCCGAACCGGTGTCGCCCGTCGAGCGGGCGTTGTCGGCGATGACTTCAGCTTTACGTTGAGCCGTAATCGACATCGGGAGTCCTTTCTTGCCCTATCGCTCGCCTCGCGGAGGCTCGCTATTTGAGGGCGTTGGTGTTCCTGTCGGCGGACGGCGAAGTCCGTTTCAAGGGAGGTTGAAAACGCGGTCGGGTTCAAGCCGACCGGCCCTGAGATTGCCGAGCGCGACCAGGGTTCCGCCCTCGAAGACCGAAACCAGCCGCGAACCGGCGGGCAGCCGGGCCTTGAGCGTTTCAATCTGTCGGGGGAGCAGAACGATCGGCCGTCCCTGCCTCAGAGAGAGGGCGTCCTGATCCGTCACGGCCAGCTCCGGGATGTCGTCCAGAGCGGTCGAGACGGGCAGCAAGCCCTCCAAGGCGGCGCCCTTATGCGCCAGATCTTCCAGAAAATCCAGCGTTACGGCGTTGTCGACCGAGAACGGCCCCACCCGCTCGCGCCGCAGGTCCGAGACATGGCCCTCGGCGCCCAGCAGGATCGCCAGGTCGCGCGCCAGGGAGCGGACATAGACGCCCTTGCCCGTCCGCATCGTGATCTCGACGTGATCGGCGTCCGGCGCGGCCGTCACCGCGGCCTCATGAATGGTCACGCGGCGGGGCTGAAGCTCGACCTCGACCCCCGCCCGCGCCAGGTCATAGGCGCGCTCGCCGTTGACCCGCACGGCCGAGAAGGCGGGCGGCGTCTGGTCGATCTCGCCCACGAAGGACGGCAGGGCCGCCGTCACCGCCTCGACCGAGGGGCGCACGTCCGAACGGGCGATGATCTCGCCCTCGCGGTCGATGCTGTCCGTCGAAATGCCCCAGTGGATGGTGAAGCGATAGACCTTCTGCGCCTCCATCATGAAGGGCACGGTCTTGGTCGCCTCGCCCAGCGCGATGGGCAGTATGCCCGAGGCCAGCGGGTCCAGCGTCCCGGCATGGCCCGCCTTCTGGGCGTTGAACAGGCGGCGGACCTTGGTCACCGCCTCGGTCGAGCCCATCTCATAGGGCTTGTCCAGGCACACCCAGCCGTTGACGATGTCGCCCTTCTTGCGTCGCGCCATAGCTCAGTCTTCGCCCTGGTCGTCAGCGTGTTCGATGTCGGCGCGCACGCGCGGATCGTTGAACAGACGGTCCATGTGGCTGGCCGTGTCGAAGCTCTCGTCGTGGCGGAATTTCAGGTCCGGCGTGAACTTCATGTCGATGCGGCGGCCCAGCTGGCCGCGCAGGAATTTGGCGTGTTCGTTCAGCGCCTTGATGATCTCGCCTTCATGACCCGTGGTCTCGGCCGCCTCGACGCCCGCGCCCAGGGGCTCGACGAAGCAGGTGGCGTGGCGCAGGTCCGGGCTCATCCGCACCTCGGTCACGGTGACGGAGACGCCGACCAGGGCCTCATCGTGAATTTCATGCTCGCGCATCACGTCGACCAGGGCGTGGCGGATCAGTTCGCCGGCGCGCAGCTGGCGCTGCGAGGGCCCCAGCGGGCCGCCGGCGTTGCGGGTGTGTTGCTTGCGGGCCATCACAGGCTCCTCCTGCTCGCGCCGCCGGGGATCGGACGCCGGCTCTGAAACGCGAAGGGGCGCGGTCTAGTCGCCTGCGCCGCTCAAGTCCAGTTCCGCCGCGCGCCGTTCGGCGGTTCGCGCCGCCCGCATCACCGCGCCCGAAGTCAGGCTGCGCGCCATGGGCATGGGCAGGCCGCCCGCGTTCAGCGCCTCGGCCGTCCAGTGGTTGCACAGATGGCCGACCCAGAAGGTCTCGCCGCTGGCGTAGAAGACGGCGCCGTCGCCCGCTCTCTGCGCCGAGACGATCGCCCGCCCCTCCTCGTCCAGGGCCAGCGACGCCGCCATCCGCGCGCGCAGGGCGGCGAAGCCCTCGGGCGACAGGCGCAGCGTCGCCCGCGCGGCCTCGGGCCAACGGGCCGGATCGGCCGCATCGGGGTCCAGCATGAGCACGGAAGGGTTGCCGCCCGGCCTTAAGAAGGCCCGCGCCCCGTCGGGCAGGCGCGCGCGGATCGGCCCCTGCTCGACATAGAAGAC
>JAFKFS010000014.1 GCA_017308115.1 Bordetella sp. | reverse complement strand
CCCGGCACGGCGAACAGGGCGACCGTCTTGCCGCCGAACAGCTCGGCCGTCGTGACCGGCTTGGGGCCGTCGGGCGTCATGGTCGTCAGGGTGGCGTCGGGAATGCGGTCGCCGATCTGGATGGTCATGTCGGGGTCTCCGGGAGTTCGGCCCGGACGATCCAGGACGATGCCCGTGAGATAGAGGCCCGCGCGGGGATCGCCAAGCGCGCCCGGCCTTGAGAATGGCTTGCGCCCGCCATCGTCCGCCCCGATGATAGGGACATGACCGCCTTTTCCTCCCTGACCGGGCGTCTTCTGGTGGCGATGCCGGGCATCGACGACGAACGGTTCCGTCACGCCGTGATCCTGATCTGCGCTCATGACGACGAGCACGCCCTCGGGCTGCGGCTCGACCAGCCCGCGCCGGGCGTCTCCCTGGCCGAGGTCCTCGAGAAGCTGAACACCCCGGTCGACGACGCGGCGCGGGAACGCTCGGTGCTGATCGGCGGTCCGGTGGAGCGCGAGCGCGGCTTCGTCCTGCACACGGCCGACTGGACCAGCGAGGACGCCAGCCTGACCTTCGGCGACGGCCTGGCCCTGACCGGCACCCGCGACGCCCTGGCCGCCATGGCCGACGCCGAGGACGGCCCCAGCCGCGCCGTCCTGCTGCTGGGCTACGCCGGTTGGGGCGAGGGTCAGCTGGAGGATGAGCTGAACGAGAACGTCTGGCTGACGACGGACGCCGACCCGGCCCTGATCTTCGACGCCGACTACGACACCAAATGGAGCCGCGCCCTGGCCGCCCTGGGCGTCGACGCCGCCCGCCTGTCCAGCCAGAGCGGCCGGGCCTAGTCTTCTTTCGGATACCTGCGGCGCAGATGTCGAATCCGCGCCGCCGTCACAGGCGGCGTCAGGCTAAGGCCGGCCGACACAAGAGACAGGCCGGCGCCGATCAGCCCCACCAGGACCAGATCGCGGGTGAACAGGAACGCGCCTCCGAGACCCAGAACACTCGGCGCAGCCGCCCCGACCGTGATCAGGCGATCCCTCATCGCCGCCTCGATCCTCACGCCGAGCGCGCCTTGATGGGCGCCGCGCCGTCGGCGAGGGATTCGTTCAGATAGACCTCGGCCTCCTGGGCCGGAAGGGCCGGCGCATAGCCGAACCCCTGGCCGTAGTGGCAGCCGTCGCTGAGCAGCAGCTGGGCCAGGCGGGCGTTCTCCACCCCCTCGGCCACGACTTCCAGCGACAGGTCGCGGCCCAGGTTGACGACCGATTTGACGATCTTGGCCGAGCCCTCGTCCTTGTCCATCGTCAGCACGAAGTAACGGTCGATCTTCAGGGTGTCGAAGGGCAGCTTGGCCAGGTAGGACAGGGACGAGAAACCGGTGCCGAAGTCGTCCAGCGCCAGGCTGGCGCCGGCTTCGCGCAGGGCCTTCAGCACCTCGGCGGCGCGCGCCGTGTCGCGCATGATGTCGCCCTCGGTGACCTCCAGCTTCAAGGCGCCGCGCGGCAGGCCGGCCTCCTTGATGATGCGGGCCACGTCCTCGATCAGGTGCGCCCGCTCGATCTCGCCCACCGACAGGTTGACGCTGCAGAACAGCCGCCCGGCGCCGGGATGGCGCTGAAGCCACTCGGCCAGCTGGCGCGCGGCCTGGGTCATCATCAGCAGACCCAGCTCGTTCATCAGGCCCATTTCATCGGCCAGGGTCAGGAACTCGTCCGGCGGCACCAGGCCGCGCCGGGGGTGGCGCCACCGCGCCAGAGCCTCGAAGCCCGCGACCGCCCCGCTGTTCAGATTGACGATGGGCTGGAAGAAGGGCTCGATCTCGCCGCGCAGGAAGGCGTTGCGCAGGTCGGCCTCCAGCGCCAGGCGCGACAGGCTGTCGGTCTCCAGCGCCCGGCCATAGGCGGCGGCGCCGCCCCGCCCGGCCTGCTTGGCCTGCTCCACCGCCAGTTCGACCCGGCGCAGCAGTTCGGCAGGGTCGGGCGCGTCCGGGCCGCCCTCGGCCGTCACCGCGCCGATGGAAAGCGTCGGATAGATGTCGAACCCCGCCAGCCGCAGGGGCTGCTCCAGCGCCTCGCGCACCCGCTCGCTGCCGCTGGCGGCGGCGGCCCCTGCGCCACGCCTCACCAGAACGGCGAATTCGTCCTCGCCGATGCGGGCCGGGATGGACTCCTCGGAAAAGGCCGCCGACAGGCGCGATCCCATGGCCGAGAGCACCAGGTCCGCCCGTTCATGGCCGAGGGCCTCGTTGAGCCGGCGCAGCCGGTCCAGGTCGGCCACCACCATCTCATAGTCGCCGGCGGTCGCCAGGGTCTCGGCCACGCGGACCAGGAAGGTGCGGCGGTCCAACAGGCCCGTCAGCGTGTCCCGATCGGCGCCCGCGAACTTGGTCTCCAGGGCGACGATGCCCGCCGCGCGCAGCCCGTCCTCCAGCCAGACCCCGCGCCACAGGCAGGTCTCGCAGCCGCGCATGCGCAGGCGCACGGCGATCTCCGTCCCCTCGGCCTGGGGCTTGAGCAGGCGGTCGGCCAGGCCGCGGTCCTGCGGCAGGGTCAGGGCGGTGAAGGCCGCGCCCGAGCACTGGGGCGCCAGCGGCCCCAGGCCCAGGGGGCGGGTGGCGCCGGTGAAGCGGATCTGATCCTCGGCGGGCGTCCAGATCCACAGGGCGGCGTCCGCCGCCGCAAGGGCCTCGATCGCCGTGGTGGGATCCCACGTCAGGGCTCTGGATCGTGTGCTCAAGACGGGTCCGATACTCTGACGGGAGGGTCGATACAGGCGGCGAATTCATCGTCGAGGACGCCGAACAGAAGATGGTCTGCCCACCGCCCGTTAATTTTCAAATAAGCCCGGGCGAGGCCTTCCTGACGAAAGCCGGCCTTTTCCAACACGCGGCGCGAGGCGTGGTTGGTCGGGACGCAGGCCGCCTCGACCCGGTGCAGCCCCAGGGCGCCGAAGGCGTGGGCGAGCATGGCCCGGACGGCGGCCGTGCAGGCGCCCCGGCCCGCATGGGGACGTCCGATCCAGTAGCCCAGGGAGCCCGCTTCCGCCACGCCGCGCCGGATGTTCGACAGGGTGACCGCCCCCAGCAGGGCTTCATCCGCCGAATCGAAGACGAACAGGGGCCAGGCCGTGCCCTGCTCCATCTCGCGCGCATAGACTCCCAGGCGGCGGCGATAGGCGGCGCGGGTCAGATCGTCCTCGGCCCAGGCCGGCTCCCACGGCTGCAGATAGTCCCGCGATTCGTCGCGCAGGGCGGCCCAGGCCATATAGTCGGAAGGGCGCGGCGGACGCAGCACGACCCCCTGCCCCTTCAGGACCGGTCCAGTCGCCTCGGCCATCCAATCGAACAGGGCCATCATCGAATCATAGCGCGAAGCGACGCCCGCGTCAGCAGGCCAGGATCAGCAGGATGGGATCAGCCCGCCGCCATCCGCCGACGGAAGGCGCGCCCGGCGCCGCCCGCCGCCCTGGGGCCCAGCACGGCGGTCGCCGACAGGCCCGGGGCCGCCATGGCCCGTCCCACCGCGCGCAGGTCGTCGATCGTCTGGGCCTCGATGCGGGCGGCGCTGTCCTCGGACGAGACGGGGGCGCCGAACGCCAGCGTCTGTCCCGCCAGACGGCCGGCGCGGCTGGCGGGGCTTTCGTCGGCCATCCAAAGGCCGGCGTTCAGCACGGCCTTGGCGCGCGCCAGTTCGCCCTGCGTCGGCCCCTTCTCGGCCAGGCCCAGAATCTCGGCGGCGCAAAGCTCGGCCAGTTCCAGCGACCGCTCGGCCGCCGCCCCGGCGTACACGCCCAGCACGCCCAGATCGTCATAGGTCTCGTGATAGGCGTCGATGGCGTAGGCCAGGCCCCGCTCCTCGCGCGCGCTCTGGAACAGGCGCGAGGCCATGCCCCCGCCCAGGATTTCGGTGAACAGGCGCAGAGCCGGAAGGCGCGGGTCGCGCACGCGCAGGCTGGGCAGCTGGAACACCAGATTGGCCTGTTCGATCCTGCGCGCCAGCCGCGCCTCGCCGCCGGTGAAGACGGCGGGCGCCGTCGGCTCGCGCGGCGCGGCGACCGCCGCGCCGAACCAGGCCTCGGCCAGGGCCAGCAGCTCCGCCTCCTCCACCGCGCCGGACACGGCCACGGCCATGCGGTCGGGGGAATAGAGGCGGGCGCGCCAGTCGGCCACGGCCGCCCGATCGACGGGCGCCAGGCTGGGGCCGCTCATGCAGACCCCGGAGGCGCGCGAGCAGCTCGCCCACATGGTGCCGATGCCCCTCGGCGGGCCGGCGGAGCCCGTGGTCGTCGCGCGACTGCTCG
>JAFKFS010000013.1 GCA_017308115.1 Bordetella sp. | reverse complement strand
CTCGGGCCTGCGCAACGTCGGCAAGGAAGGGCGCGCATCGGCGCTCTACCGTCCGGTCAAGCCCCAGGATGGCGGCGCGAAATAGAGCATGAAGATGAAGGCGGAATGCCGCCGGTCAATGGCGGGACCATAGGATCGGACAGCGCCTGAATAGCCTTGCCGCCCCCACCCGGTCGCTGCGCGACCACCCTCCCCGGGACGGGGAGGGAGAGGCGTTGCGCTTGTCCTAATCCAGAACGCCCGTCACGCTCTCGACCGAGGCCAGCTGTAGCAACCCCACCAGACGCGCCCGCGTCTCGCCGTCGGCCACGCCGTCCACTCGATCCGGCCGCCAGTGGCGCTGGAAGGCCTCGACCGTCAGGCGGGTCTCCTCGTCATAGGCGCCGCCCGGCTGCAGTCCATAGCCCAGCCGGTGCAGGCCCGAGCGCAGGACGATGACGCCCAGCCCCTCGTCCCCCGGCGACAGGGGCGCGCCCAGGGCGCCGATGCGTTCGGGCGCCGGATCGAACCAGAGGCCGTGCCCGGCCTCGGCCAGCCGCTTCCACGGGAAAAGCTCGCCGGGGTCCTGCTTGCGCTCGGGCGCCATATCCGAATGGGCGATGATGCGGGCGTCGGGGATGGACCAGCGGGTGCGGATGTCGCCGATCAGGGCGATCACCGCCTGGACCTGGGCCTCGGGAAAGGGGCGATAGCCGAACTCATGGCCCGGATTGACGATCTCTATGCCGATGGAGGCGGCGTTGACGTCGGTCTCGCCCTGCCAGGCGCCGCGCCCGGCGTGCCAGGCCCGGCGCTCTTCGGCCACCAGACGCAGGACGGCGCCGTCCTCGTCGACGACATAGTGGGCCGAGACCTTGGCCTCGGGGCCGCGCAGGCGGGCGATCGCCGCCTCGGCCGTCTCCATGCCGGTGTAGTGCAGCACCAGCATGTCCGGCGGGCCGCGCCGGGCGTCGAAGTTCGGGGACGGCGCGTCGGTGAAGGCGATCATGAGGGGCCCGTCAGCGCCCTTCCTTTTCCCAGCCGTAGGCCACCCAGGTGTCGCCCACCTTCCTGGCGTCGATAACCCCGTCGTCGCGACGGCGGCGGGCGGTCATGGCGCGGCGGGCGCGCAGGGCGAAGCCGGCGAAGAAGACCAGCACCCCGCCGACCACGGCGATCATGGCCACGGCGGCCGCTGTGAAGACGGCCAGCAAGGCGCCGACCGTCACCGCCAGCGCCGTGGCGATCAGGCCCGCCACCCAGACGAAGGGCGCCAGCAGGCCGGACCCCGGCCGACGGCGCGCATTGAAACCAAGCTGGCCCATCGGGTCGGACTGGATCATGAACTCAAAGCCTCTTTCAGCGCCCGGATGAACGCCCGAGGCGTAATGTCGGTCCATCGACCTGAACGGTCAATGCACTGCGACATCACGCGCCGGTCACTTTTGCCGATTCCGCGCGCCCTCAGAAGGCCGGCTGGTCCGCCAGGACCACCGCGCCGCGGCTGCGCATCCGGTCGGCCTCGACGCGGTTCAGCATGGCCTGGGCGGCGGGATCGCCCATCACCTGGCCGACCCTGACCATGGCCTCGGCGGCCTGGCCCGAGGCGCCGAAGGCGGTCGCCAGCGCCTCCCACGGCGACTGCGGCTGCGGGAAGCGCTTGAAGCGGACCACTTCGGAAGAGGGAATCTTGGCCAGTTGACGCGCCTTGGCCACGGCTTCTTCCAGACCGCCGAGTTGGTCGACCAGACCCAGGCCGTGCGCCTGGGCGCCGGTCCAGACGCGGCCCTTGGCGATCTCGCGCACGCGTTCGACCGGCAGCTTGCGACCCTTGGCCACACGGGCGACGAACTCCTCGTAGATGCGATCCATCGAGGCGGCGAAGGCCGCGCGCTGGCCCTGGTCGAAGCCCTGCACCGGCGAGAAGGCGTCGGCGTAGTCGCCGCCGACCGACAGGCCGCGCATGTCCACGCCGAAGCGGCCCAGGGCGTCGGCCAGCACGAACTTGCCGCCGAAGACCCCGATCGAGCCGGTCAGGGTCGAGGGCTGGGCCACGATCCAGTCGGCCTCGGAACTGATCCAGTAGCCGCCCGACGCCGCATAGGCGCCCATGGACACCACCACCGGCTTGCCCGCCGCCTTGGCCGCGCGCACGGCGGCCAGAATCTGTTCCGACGCTTCCGGAGAGCCGCCGGGCGAGGAGACGCGGAAGACGATGGCCTTCACGTCCTTGTCCTCGATGGCGTCGTAGATGGCCTTGGCCGTGTCGTCCGAACGGATGTTGGCGCCGCCGCCGAAGGGCGAGTCGTTGGAGCCGCGGCCGGTCATGATAGCGCCTTCGCCGCCGACGATGGCGATGGCCGACTTGGCCGAGCCCGAGCCCGAGGTCGTGCGCGTCCCCTTCAGCGAGGCGTAGTCGCCGAACTTGACGATCTTGGCGTTCTTTCCGGCCTTGGTCTTGGCGGCGGCCTCGGCCTCCTCGACCTGGCCGATCTTGTCGACCAGCTTCAGCGACAGGGCCTGATCGGCCGAATAGGGACCGGCCTCGATAACGGCCTTCAGGGCCTCGGGCGTGGTCTTGCGGTCGCGGGCGATGCTGGCCAGGGCGCTGTCGTAGATGGAGCCCATCCAGGCGACCATCGCCTCGCGGTGCGGGGCGGTGAAGTCGCTCTGCGTGTATTCGTTGACGGCGTTCTTGTACTCGTAGCGCTGCTCGAACTCGGCCTTGACGCCGTATTTCTGGAAGGCGCGGCCCAGGAAGACGCTGTCCGTCGCCAGACCCACGGCCTGGAAGCTGGCCGTGTTCTGCAGCCACAGCTGATCGGCGCCGGCGGCGACCATATAGCTGGACATCACCGCGCCCGAGGGCATGAAGCCCTGGCTGTGCGCGATCACCGTCTTGCCCGAGGCGCGGAAGCGGGCGATCGCCTGGCGCACCTCGTCGGCCGAGGCGGGCGTCATGCCGGCTTCGGGCGCGCGCAACAGCAGCACCTTGACGTTGTCGTCGGCCGTCGCCTGGGCCAGGACGTCCACCACCTGCACCACCGACAGGCTCGGGCCGCTGAAGGCCGCGAAGGGATTGGCCGGCGTCTGGTCCGTCAGGCCGCTGCGCAGATCCAGTTCCAGCACCGTATGGGCGGGCGTGGTCGGCTTGGAGGCCCCGGCCGCCATGGCGAAGAAGATCAGCGCCACCACCGGCAGGACGACGAAGAAGGCCACAAGCCCGGCGAAGACGCCCAGCATGGTGAGGAAGAACTGCTTCATGGAAAGGCGGACGTCCAGGATCGCGGCCAGAAGCGGCCGAGCGCGAGGATAAGGCCCGCGCCCGCCGCGTCAAATGACAGGACGGTAATAAACCCAAAGAAGAACCCTCTCCCGATGGGAGAGGGCTTGAGCGCACGGCGGCGCAGCCGTCGTCCTTGCGCGAAAGGGTGAGGGGCTTGTCCTGTCAGTCGGCGTAAGCCGTGGCGCCGGCGGCCTTCGGCCGACTTCACCCGAGAACCCTCACCCTTTCGCCTGCACCAATCGCCTCCAGCTCTTGGAGGCTCAATCCCTCTCCCGTCGGGAGAGGGTCGCTTGATCACCGCCCGATGTCGTAGGTCCCGCTGATGTCGATGCGGACCGTCAGCTCCCCCGCCGACACGGGCGTCGAGGCCCCGGCGTCCATGGCGACGCGGGCGTACATGGCCTGCGGGCGCACTTCCGGCGCATAGCCGCCGCCCTCGGTCAGGGAACGCACAGGCCCCAGTTCGACGTTCAGGGCCTGGGCGTACAGACGCGCCTTGTCCTGCAGGGCGCGCACGGCCAGCACGCGGGCCTGGTCCTCGGCCGCCTTCGGGTCCTTCAGGCCGAAGCCGATGCCGTCGATCTGGTTGACCCCCGCCGTGACCACGGCGTCGGCGGTCGTCCCGACCTTGCTCAGGTCGTTGATCGTCACCGTGACGCGGTTGGCGGCCTGATAACCGCGCAGCTTGGGCGGCTGGTTCTCCTGATAGTCGTACTGGGCCGACAGGTTCAGGCCCGAGGTCTGGATGTCGCGCTCGGCGATCCCGGCGCGGCGCAGGGCGGCGACGACGCGGGTCATCTGCTGGGCGTTCTGGGCCATGGCTTCCTGGGCCGTCGGGGCCTCGGTGACCACGCCGAAATTGATCGTCGCCTGATCCGGCGCGACCTTGACCTCGCCGTACGCCGACAGGTTCAGGGCGGGTTGTTGAGCCATGGCGTGCACCTGCATCGGAGAAGAGCCGCCGGGCTGGGATTGGGCGGACGCGACGGCCGGCGCCGCCAAAGCCGTCACGGGCAGAGTCATCAGGGCCGTGCCCAACATCAGGGCGCGTGCGGTGCGGGTCATTACGAGGTCT
This sequence comes from Bordetella sp., assembly GCA_017308115.1. Classification (GTDB taxonomy): domain Bacteria; phylum Pseudomonadota; class Alphaproteobacteria; order Caulobacterales; family Caulobacteraceae; genus Brevundimonas. The sequence goes on along the minus strand of JAFKFS010000013.1, from coordinate 82 downwards.
CCGTCGAATTCATTTGGGCGGGCGTGTTCGCCAGCCACGGCCTAACTTGACCGTTTCAAGCTGAACGAACGCAAAAGACCCC
>JAFKFS010000012.1 GCA_017308115.1 Bordetella sp. | reverse complement strand
CGGGCGGCGGGCGAGGCGGCCGACGCGCCCGTCGTCTTCGCCGGCTACGGCATCCATGCGCCCGAGCGGGGCTGGGACGACTACGGCGATCTGGACGTCACCGGCGCGGTCGTCCTGGTCGTGGCGGGCGAGCCGGACGGCGAGTTGTTCAACGGCCCCTACGCCACCAACTACCAGTCCGCCGCCTATAAGGCCGACGAAGCCAGGCGGCGCGGCGCCCTGGCCGTTCTGACCATCATCGACGGCGACGGCGGCGCGGCCGCCTGGCGCCGCGAAACCGCCGGCGCCGGACGCACCCGCACCCTGACGCCCGGCTCGGCCGAACTGACCCTCAGCGGCGCCGTCAACCGCGACGTGGCCGCCGAGATGGGCGTGGACCTGGCGTCGCTGAAGCCGCGCCTGGGGACCGGCGACTTCCGCGCCTTCCCGCTGGAGACCCGGATCACCGCCTCGGCCCAGGAATCGGTCGAAATCCTGCGCACCCACAACCTGCTGGCGCGCATCACCGGGACCGAACGGCCGAGCGAGGTCGTCATCTATTCCGCCCACTGGGACCATGTCGGCGTCAATGAGAACACGGCGGGCGACGACAAGGTGTTCAACGGCGCCTGGGACAACGCCTCGGGCACCGTCGGCGTGGTCGAGATGGCCCGCCAACTGAGCGCCGCCCCGACGCCGAAGCGCACCCTCGTCTTCGCCCATATGGCGGCCGAGGAGATGGGCCTGCTGGGCGCCTACGCGTATGTCGCCGATCCGGTCTATCCGCTGGAGACGACGGTGGCGGACATCAACATCGACATGCTGCCCCTCAGCGGCCCGACCCGCGACGTGCCCATCTTCGGCAAGGGTCAGAACAGCCTCGAGGACGACCTGCAGGCCCTGGCCGAACAGGAAGGCCGCTACGTCTCCGACGACGGCCAGCCGGAACAGAATTTCTACTACCGCTCGGACCACTTCCCCTTCGCCCGCGCAGGCGTGCCGGCCCTGATGCCCTGGCACGGCGTCGATTGGGTCGAGGGCGGCCGCGAGGCGGGTCTGGCCGCGTGGAAAGCCAAGTTCGGCGCCGACTATCACCGCCCCAGCGACGAATGGGCGGCCGACTGGGACCTGCGCTCGGCGGTCGAGAACCTGACCCTGCTCTATCGCCTGGGCCTGGAGCTGGCCAACGGCGACGAATGGCCGGGCTGGAAGCCGACGTCCGAGTTCGGCCAGGTCCGCGACCGCAGCGCGGCGGCCCGGCGCTGACGCATCCGCGGGCGAGGGGCGCAACGCCCTCGCCCGTCCGCACGTTGAGGCAGGGATGAAGCGCCCTTCGCCTCCTTTTATTGTCGTGCTGGCGACCCTGCTGGCGGCCTGCGACCCGCCGGGACAGGTCAACCCGCCCACGGAACCGGCCCAGCCCATTCAGGGGCCGGGAACCTCGGCGCCCCCGCCCCAGCGCCCGCCCGGCATGGAGCCGCTGCTGCGCGGCGCCGGGGCGACCAGCTTCATCGGCCGCTGGGCGCCCACGGCCGAAGGCTGCGCCCAGCCCGGCGATCAGGCCGCGCTCGATATCACCATCACCGATCTGCGCGGACGCGGGCTTCGGTGCGCCCTCGAGACCATCGACGAACGCGGCCGGGGCTATGACGCCCGTCTCGACTGCGAGGCCCCCGGCGGCCGCATCTCCCGGCCCGCCCGTTTCGAGGCCACGGACGAGACCCTGCGCCTGATCTGGCTGGACCGGCCCCAGGGGCGAACCGAACGCCTGATCCGCTGCACCACCCTGGCGCGCTGACGACTGGCTCCCATGAAAAAACCCGCCGGATCGCTCCGGCGGGTCGTTTCGTCTGCGAGGACAGGACGCCTTAGTGGGCGACGCCCTTCCAGATGCGGCGATAGCTGGCGTAGGTCACGCCCGCGAAGGCCAACAGGAAGATGATGACGCCGAAGCCCATCTGCTTGCGCTCCACCATCTTCGGCTCGGAGGTCCAGGCGATGAAGGCGGCGACGTCCTTGGACATCTGGTCCACGGTCGCCTCGGTGCCGTCGTCAAAGGTCACCTGACCGGCGCGCAGCGGGGCGGGCATGGCGATGAAGCCGCCGGGAGGAACGTGGCCCTTCCCTTCCCAGAAGGGGGTCATGTCGCCCGCCATATAGGGGTTGTAATGCTGGCCGGCCGCCATCTTCAGGCCCGCCGGCGGCTCGGCGTAGCCCGACAGCAGCGAATAGATGTAGTTGGCGCCGTCGTGACGGGCCTTGGCCATGACCGACAGGTCCGGCGGCGCCGCCCCGCCGTTGGCCGCCGCCGCCGCCGTATGGTTCGGATACGGATTGGGGAAACGGTCGGCCGTGGTGGCGTCGCGCATCAGGGCCTCGCCCGTCTCCGAGTCGATGTCGGCGACCTGGATCTCCTTGGCCAGAGCCTTCACGACCGGGTTGTCGTTCGGGTTCGGATACTTCGGATTCCAGAACGGGCCGTGCTTGTCGCCCAGGTTGCGGAAGTGCACCATATCCATGCCGTGGCAGGAGGCGCAGACCTCGCGATAGACCTTGTAGCCGCGCTGCAGCTGGCCCTGGTCGAATGTGCCGAACGGCCCGGCGAAGCTGAAGCCGCCGTCACGCGGGTGCTTGGCGCCCCCGGCGGCCATCGCCGGAGCGGCGATGGCGACCAGGCCGACAGCGGCCGTCACGGAGACGAGGATCTTGCGGAAGGACACGGTCTTTTTCTCGTTGCTCATCATCGCGCTCAGGCCTTCTCGGCTGCGGTCGACGGGAGCACGGGCTCCGAGATCGTCGCCGGGATCGGCAGCGGCTTCTCGCGCAGGCCGACCAGCGGCATCAGCACCAGGAAGAAGACGAAGTAGTAGGCCGTCAGGAAGCGCGTCAGCCACAGGTAGGAGTTCAGGTCGCCGTCGATCAGGGTGAAGGTCTTGAAACTGCCGATCACCGGCGCGTCCGGCAGTTGCGCGCCGCACCAGCCCAGGCCGAAGCAGACGAACAGGAAGATGATGAAGAAGGTCTTCATCGTCGGGCGGTAGCGCATGGAGCGCACCTTGGACGTGTCCAGCCAGGGCAGAACGAACAGCACGCCGATCGCCGCGAACATGGCCACCACGCCGCCGAACTTGTCCGGGATGGCGCGCAGGATCGCGTAGAAGGGCAGCATGTACCACTCGGGCACGATGTGCGCGGGGGTCTGCAGCGGGTTGGCCGGGATGTAGTTGTCGGCGTGGCCCAGGGCGTTCGGGTTGTAGAAGACGAAGATCGCGAACAGGATCAGGAACAGGATGATCGCGAAGCCGTCCTTGACCGTGAAGTACGGGTGGAAGGGCAGCATGTCCTTCTTGGCGCGATCCTTCGGGATCAGGATGCCGACCGGGTTGTTCTGACCGGCGGCGTGCAGGGCCCACAGGTGCAGCACCACGCAGCCGGCGATGACGAACGGCAGCAGGTAGTGCAGGGAGAAGAAGCGGTTCAGCGTCGCGTTGTCGATCGCCGGGCCGCCGCGCAGCCAGATCAGGATCGGCTCGCCGACGACCGGAATGGCGCCGATCAGGTTGGTGATGACCTCTGCGCCCCAGAAGGACATCTGGCCCCACGGCAGGACGTAGCCCAGGAAGGCGGTGGCGATCATCAGGAAGAAGATCACGCAGCCGACGATCCAGATCATCTCGCGCGGCGCCTTGTAGGAGCCGTAGTAGAGCCCGCGCAGCATGTGCAGATAGACGGCGATGAAGAACATCGACGCGCCGTTGGCGTGCACATAGCGGATCAGCCAGCCGCCGTTCACGTCGCGCATGATGCGCTCGACCGAGGCGAAGGCCATATCGACGTGCGGGGTGTAGTGCATGGCCAGGACGATGCCGGTGATGATCTGGGTCATCAGGCAGAGCGCCAGGATGCCGCCGAAGGTCCACCAGTAGTTCAGGTTCCGGGGGGTCGGCAGGTTCGCATAGTCCATGCCGAAGCGGATGATCGGCAGGCGGGCGTCCATCCACCGCTCGACGGCGGTTTTCGGGACGTAGGTGGATTCGTGATCGCTCATGGTTCCTCTGTCCGTCCTCAGCCGATCTTCACGCGGGTGTCGGACACGTATTCGTAGTTCGGCACGATCAGGTTCAGCGGCGCCGGTCCCTTACGGATGCGGCCCGAGGCGTCGTAGTGCGAACCGTGGCACGGGCAGAACCAGCCGCCGTATTCACCGGCGTTGAAGGTCGGCACGCAGCCCAGGTGGGTGCACGAACCGATGACGACGAGATATTTCTCGTGGCCTTCCTTGGTGCGCTCGGCGTCGGTCTGCGGCGGGCTGCCCACGGCGCCCTCGTCGATGACCTTGGTCAGTTCGGCCGGGGTGCGATAGCGCACGAACACCGGCTTGCCCTGCCACTTGATGACGACCTGCTGGCCTTCCTGAACCTTGGTCAGATCGAATTCGATCGACGCCAG